>NZ_BAAATR010000042.1:0-79213 GCF_039533515.1 Kitasatospora cystarginea
GTTCATGCACGGTCTTCCACGGCCCGTACCGCTCCGGCAGATCACGCCACTGCACGCCCGTGCGTATCCGGTACAGCACCCCGTTCACGACCTGGCGGTGATCCCGCCACCTGCCACAACGCCCATTGCTCACCGGTAGAAGCGGCGCCAGGCGCTCCCACTGGGCATCCGTCAGATCACTCCTACACTCCATAGTCGTATCAACGACTCAACTGATCGCCAGGACACTGCCTAGTGCCGCATCAGGCAACGTTCGCCCTGTCGACGATGGCGCGTAGGCGCCGGTCGTCGGCATGGCGGTTTCGCCAGATGATGTAGCGGCGGATCATGCTGCCCTGCTCCTTGTGGTCGGCGTGGTCGGTGCCGTCGAGGGTGAAGTAGCGCAGTGCGGTGAACTGGGCCTCGATGCGGTTGAGCCAGGAGCTGTTCGTGGGGGTGTAGGCGATCTCGACGTTGTTCGCCGCAGCCCAGGTACCGACCCGTTGGCACTTCTTCGTGGTGAGGTGCGGGGAGAAGTTGTCGCAGACGATCGCGATACGGACTTCGGACGGGTAGAGGGTGCGCAGGTATCGGCAGAACTCCAGGAACTGGGTGCGCCGCTTGATGGGCTTGATGTGGCCGTAGAGCTTGTCCTTGGCCAGGTCCAGGGCGGCGAACAGGTGCCGGACCCCGCCGTAGCGGTTGACAATGCAGCCCGGTGTCAGGGGCCGACCCGGTCGTAGCGGAGCGCGGTGAAGCCAACGCCGTCGGAGTAGACCTGTGCGACGGTGGCCGCCCCGACGGCGTTGATCTCCTGTGCCTGCAGCCGGATCGTTGTCGGCCCACTGACCCTGATCAGCTCGCTGATCGGCGCGGTCTGGTTGCCGCCCGCCTGGGCGGTGCCCGGGTTCCCGTCGATGATCTGGTAGACGAGCCGCTCGCTCTCCGGTACCTCGGCAACGGCCGTGACGTTCCACAGCCGCGCGCTCATGTAGACGTTGAGCGACGGATTGCCCGCGAGGCGTCCGCGGACATCCGCGTCGAGCTCATACGTGCCGGCCTGGGGAAGCGTGACCTCCAACGGCGTATCGGTCCACCTGCCGGGCGGCAGGTCAACGATCGTGTGCAGCTTCGCGATCCCGCTGACCGCAACCGGTGCGGCCGGGGCCGCCTTCGCGTTGCTCTGCACAGCTGCCGCAGTCGTGGCGCCCACGAGCAGCAGTGCCGCGATGCCGATGAGGCCGGTACGCAGCGTTGACATGGTTCCTCCCGAACGAAGGCGATGGGTTATGCCTCTGACAAGGTAGGAATCGCCCACTCCACGGCCTATCGCCCGAACGGGTGAGGACCGCTCGCGTACCAAGCAGCTGCGAACGGGCGTACGCCTAGCCGTCTCCAGGCGCTTGAGGGCCTTGGCGGCGGCTTTCTCCTGGCGTTCCTCGTGCTTGTGGTGGCAGGGGTGAGAAGGTCGGCCCGGACCGGCTGGAGTGCCCGCAGTGCGTGAGCGACCGGAAGGTGGAGGAGCTGGGCCCGCTGGTGCTGCCCGCCCCGACCAAGCGGGAGCTGGTGGCCGCGCTGGTCTCCGCCCCGGACGATCCGTGGTGGGAGATCCGGCGGCAGCACGCCCGCGACTACCCGAACCTAGCAGCGGCCTTGGGGGCGTCGGGTCCACTGGCCCTGGAGCCCGTACTCGTAGGTGCTCTCCTGCTTGGGGACCTGGCCGCAGTCGGCGCAGGTCAGGGTCTGCATCAGCTCGTGGTGGGCCTGCTTGGCCTTCTTCTCGCGGGCCTGCTGGCGCTGGTCGTAGGCGGCGCGGTTGTTCGGGTTGTCCAGCGCGTCGGTCAGGGAGTGCCGGCCGGGGCGGCCGAAGCGCCACCAGATGGGGCCGAGCGGGCCGTGCTCGGCCAGCAGCTGAAGGGTGGTGGCGACGATGGGCACGGCGTCGTCGTAGGCCCGCCAGCCGTCCCCGTCGTTGTCGAGGTGTGTGACGGTCCACCAGCTGCCGCTCCAGACCTCGGCCGACAGGTCGGCCACCGCCTTCTGGCGGCTGCCAGGCCGACCGGTCCGGCGTCGGTGACGACCAGGGCCACGGGCGGGTACCCGGCTCGGGTGTGCCCGGGCCAGGCGCAGCGCCACCAGTGCACCGTACGGTCGGCGCTCTCCTCGTCGGCGAGGGCCGGATCGTTGTCGCGGACCTTGGTACGGAACAGCTCGCGGTAGGCAGTGAACTTCGCCGCCACCCGCTCCGGCGCCATCGTGGACCGGTCGAGATGGCCACGGCGGGTACCTCGTAAGCGATCACCGGGTGCAGCGGTTCGCCCGCCATGCCCCGAACTCAATCGCTCCCAAGGTCGTCAGAGAACAGTGTCCTCTACCGTACGGGTTTGCCCGTCGTTGCTGAGGAGTTGGTAGCCAACCAGGACCATCAGAACGGCGAGCAGGGCACCGGAGGTAATGGTGGTCCCCACCCCGAGTCCACCCTGCACAACGGGCTTCTCCACCGCGTTCTCCGCGACCGCCCCGAGTGGGCGGGTCAGCACGTAGGCCGCCCAGAACAGTACGGTGCCCGAGACCGCGGTCAGATAGTGTGCGGCAAGGATCAGCAGCATCGCCCCGGAAAGCAGCAGAGCACTGTCGCGGAAGCCGAGGCCCAGACCGTTCGACAGGAAGTCACCGCTGGAGGTGCCCAGCGTGTTGGACACCAGGGTCGCGGTCCAGTACAGGATCTCGCCTTGGGTGGTGTCGATCCGTTCCACGTCCATGGTCTGCCCGGTCAACCGCCACCCGACGAGCACAGCAATCAGGAGGCCGGTCAGCACGGCCGCACCGCCGGCGTAGCCCAGACCGGCGGTGCGGTTCATGAAGTCGGACATCGCGGTGCCCGCGATGCTGGTGGTCAGGATCACCGACCAGAACACCACCGGCTGGAACCGGTCGATCCTCAGCTGCACCGTCAGAGTGAGCCCGAACGCCACCAGGAAGACAACCGCGGCAGCGGCGTAGCCGAGGTGCAGCGGTGTCATCGACACGAAGTTCGACACCGACTCACCCAGAGTGGTCGCCACGATCTTGATCGCCCAGAACAACGCGCCGACCATCGGCAACTTGCTCGCAGCAGCCCTGCTCACGACAGTTCCCATACGCATCACCCACGAAGCCGATCGTCGGATCGCTGACAGCACCACCGATGGTCCTGGGGCCGGCGGGCGTCCAGGTCCTCATGTTGTGCCTGGCCACTGGTATATGCCGGGCCGTCACGGAACGCATGACTCGACGGCTCGGCAATCGGGTGCTTCGGGGCCGCCTGCGGTCGGCGTCGAACGGCGTCCTGGACGGGTGATGACGCGTACTGCCACGTCGAGACCGGACAGCAAGAGAGCCCATTTCACGCCCTCAGAGCGCAACAGGTCACGCCTTCCGGTCCTTCGCAGGGTAGAGCTTCGCGTGGAGCACCCGCGTCTCCCACCACGGATCGTCCGTGGTGGAGACCTGCTCGGTCTCGTGCTCCTGGTCCTCCTTCATGCCCGCTCCCCGTCGCGTGGTGCTGATCTCCCCGCTCTACCTCACACCACCGTCGTGCAGCAGCAGAACAGGTCACACCCGGTTGACGATGCGGCAGTAGGGGCCTTGGAAGGACGCGGTGATCACCGCGGTAGGTCCGCCGCGGTGCTTGGCGACGTTGAGCTCCATCTCGCCGACCCGCGGGGAGTCCTTGTTGTAGGCGTCCTCACGGTGCAGCAGGATCACGATGTCCGCATCCTGTTCGATACTTCCGCTCTCTCGCAGGTCGGAGACGTGCGGGCGCCTGTCGTCACGCTGTTCGGAGGCGCGGTTGAGCTGAGAGAGCGCGACGACCGGACACTCCAGCTCCTTCGCCATCAGTTTGAGGTTGCGCGACATGTCGCTCACCTCCTCCTGTCTGTTGCCGTACCGCTTGGCACTGCCGGACTGCATGAGCTGCAGGTAGTCGACAACGACCAGGCCGAGCCCGTTGTACTGCTGCGCGATGCGCCGGGCCCGGGACCGGATCTCCATGATCGTCAGCTCCTGCGAGTCGTCGATCACCAACGGGGCGGACATGATGTCGGTCGTCCGGCGGGCGAGGCGGGCAACGTCGTCGTCATCGACGCTTCCGGAACGGATGTGGTGCAGTGCCACCCTGGCCTCAGCGGAGAACGTACGCTGGACGAGTTCCTTACGGCTCATCTCCAGCGAGAAGAACGCCACCGTTCTGCCCTGGTGGATGGCGCAGGCCCGGGAGAGGTCAAGCGCCAGGGTGGACTTCCCGACTGCCGGGCGCGCGCCGATCACGATCAGCTGACCGGGCAGTAGTCCGCTGGTCAGGGCATCCAGATCCGCGAAGCCGGTGGAGACACCGGCCAACTCCATGCGGGTCTTGGCGGCGTCCAGGTCGTCGAAGAACCCGGCGACATCGTCGCGGACCAGCGCATAAGGAGTGCTGACGCTCCATTGCCCGACCGCCTCGTAGACGGCGCGCTGCGCGGCCTGAATGATGTCGTCGACGTCGCCTTCGGCGGCGTAGCCCATCCCGGCGATCCGCTGCCCGGCCTCCACCAGGCGTCTGAGCACAGCGAGTTCGTGGACGATCGCGGCGTAGTACCCGGCGTTCGCGGCGGTCGGTACTGAGCTGACCAGGGTGTGCAGATAGTCGGGGCCGCCGACGCGTGCCAACGCACCGCGTTTGGCCAGCTCGCTGACCACGGTGATCGGATCGGCGGGCTCCCCCGCGTTGTACAGGGCGACGATCGCGGAGTGGATCAGCTCGTGCGCGGGCCGGTAGTAGTCCGCAGGCTTGAGGATCTCGACAACCTCCGAGATCACCTCTTTGGACAGCAGCATGCCGCCCAGGACCGACTGCTCGGCCGCCAGGTCCTGCGGCGGCAGCCGCTCGAAGCTCAAAGCGGCCCCCGCGTCCCTGTCCTCCCGCCTGCGGTGGTCCACGGGCAGGCCCCGGCCCGAGGTCGGCGGTGCCTTGACGCAGGGGTTGTCGTACGGGTCGTACGGCAGGCTGCGAAATTCGAGGACGTGATCACCGGTCAGGTCCTGGGACTCCTGGCCGTCCCGCAGTTCATTCATGGCGAACTTCCAATTCGATAATGCGTTTGGGTGGCCCGGGATACCCCGGCCACCGTTGTGTTCTGTCGGTCAAACAGTGGCCTTCGGCTGCCATGACACGCCCTCGGTAGCCAGGATCTCGGCAAGGCTCAGCCCGGCTGCTCCACCTCCACGCAACTGCTCTTCCTCACGTCGGCAGGTCGGGCAGTCCAGCGGCAGGACCGGGTGACGCGGACACTTGTCTGCAGCGAGACGCCTGACCTCGCGGGTGCTGCCGCCGGATCGGGTAGGAGCACCGGCGCACTGCGCCTTGGCCGCCAGGCCCAGCTGCCACCAGGCAGGTTTCTCCGCGCCCATCCACGCGGCGACCGACACCAGCCACTCCGCCGACTCACCGCTTGCCACCAGAGCGCGTGCCGACTCGGTGAACTCCGCCAGCGCCGACGGCTTGCGGTGGGGCCCGACTCCAGCCGATCGGCGCGACGCCGCCCAGGCGGCCACGATCCGCCCGACAGCAGCCGAGAGAGGATCCTCCGGCATCGGGGTGCCCATGACCGGCTGCTCCCTCCGCGGCGCCGGCACGGCTGGTGGCTGTCCGACAGCAGCCGGGGGAGGATCCTTCGGGGTGCCCATGACCGGCTGCTCCCTCCGCGGCGCCGGCACGGCTGGTGGCTGTCCCGGCAGTTCCCAGAAGGTCGTGTCACGGGCCCGGTCAGCCGCGGCCGTCTGCGGATCGTCCCACCGGCTGTCGATCGTCTTCTGGGGTCGGGACTGCGCCGGCAAGGCGGGCGAGGCAGAAGAGGAAGTCTCAGGAACAGTATTAGAGAGAGTCCCCGCCTCACCGGGGGCCGGTTGACCGGCCCCCGGTTTCCGGGGGGCCGGTCGCTGACGGCCCTGATCGCAGGATGTGGGCCCGACACTGCCGGGGGCCGCTCGACCCGCCTTCCTCGGGTCGAGGTGCTCCGGCTCAACCGTGATCTTCTTGACGTTGCCGTCGGCCATGAGCTCGGCAAGCATGTCTGCAACGTCCTCGGGTGTGAACGGGATGCTGTCGACGCTGAAGGTTGTCCACCAGCTGCCACCGCGCTTTAGCACCGGCGAGCCGTTCGGCCCCACCACCGTCTCCGACCTGGCTCGCTGGACCTTCAGCTTCACGACGTTGCCGGCCTGGACCAGTTCCCGCATGGCCCGGGACAACGCGGCCTCGCCTTCCGAGTAGTCCCTGGCCAGGCTTTCAACTGTCACATGGTCGCCATCCCTCGCCCTGATCAACCTGGTCAACAGACCGATTCCCAGAATCGACGGCAGCGAGTCGATCGCCTTGTTGTCGATCGCGGCGAACCGGGGAGGTCGGGTTACGCGCTTCCTCACTCAGTCATCTCCGAGCCGGCGACGGGCGTCAGGAGCGACCCTCCTGGACGGCAGGCGGGGTACGTGGACGCGGTTGTACGGATGTGTAGCCGAAGGTCCGACGAGTGCACGGGCTCACCCGGATGCGATGTGGCGGGTGCTGCCCTTCGACGGCCACGGAAGTGCTGATCACCCTCAGCGGAAGCGGCCTGCGGACGGATCCTGCCGGGCTCGGGGGCGGCGGACGCGGGCCGGCTGACGTGCCGGGCCGGATCGCCGGATGACGCTGCCTAGAGCTACGGGGCGGAAGGGGTTGAGCGCGTGGCCGATCCGCCAAGTGGTGGCCTGGGGCAAGAAGGCACCGCCTTTCAGGAGGAGCGCCGTCGCTGGCAGCGAGATCCAGTCGGCGGCTGGGATGGCGTCATTCGGAACGACACCGTTCACGGTGCCGGCGGCCGGCTCGCGGTGCCCGGCCACTTCCGCGTTTTCGCGGGATTGCGGCACCTGTCGGCCGGTCGGGTGATAGCCGCGCAAGGCGACGGTGGGATCGGCGTCTGCGAGGAGTCTCCCAACCGCACCGGCCTCGGCCCCCTGTCGGGAACGCCGGTTCACGTTTCCCGCTCGGGTACTTCCTCGTGGTCGGGACGGGCAGCCGTCTGGCCCCGGTGCCTGCGGCAGCCGATGGCGGTCCCCTCGGCGAACCGGCCGTTCACCGATGCCCCGGGAGGCGCCGGGAAAGCCGCGAGTCGGCAGATCCGCCCGGCAGGGCCCGGCCATTTTCCGGGTGCGTTCCACGCGGCTTGCGGAAACGGGGCACACCTGGCACTGCAGGGAAAGCCCGAATCCCCCCTCAACGATCATACAATCCCCAGGTCGGAAAAAAATGCTCAATTTGCAGAATTCGATGAACTGATCGATAAATATGCCACACGCGCAGCATATCATCAAAGAAGCATCCTCCTGAAGTCCGAGATGTGGGTAATTTTAGAGAGCATCGAGGCCACCACTTCGACTTTGCGATATCCTGCACCATGACCATCGGAGGAAGCCGGTAATAATTCAAGAATGAATCGACCATTCGAGGGATTACCGCACACTGCAGACATCCTTCGGGTCCGTACAACTGCTTCCCGGCACCTATTGATGCCGCCCCATCAGAACAATCGTATGCATACTCGAAGCCTGTCTCCGAAATGCCGGTTCAGGTCACGGCGTGCTTTATCGCCCACCTCGGCGGGGGAGTGTGGCGGGCGAGCTGGGGTCGGCAGGACCCGGCGGCTGTGGGCAGTTGCGGGCGGCAGCGCCAGACAGGGCGTTCGGCGCCCTCGCCGGGGTTGTTGCCGACGGTGTCCGTCGAAGCGGAGCGACCTCACCACCTGCTGTCGGGCGTCGGGCTCGAAGGCTCCATCTGCGGGGGATTCTCCAGAGGAAGCCGGCAGGACACGGTCTTGGTGCCGTCTCCGTGGGTCTCGCAGAGCCACGACTCGGCTACGTGTCCCACCAGCAGCAGCCCACGGCCGTTCTCGTGGGACACGGTGGCTCTGACGTCCCGTGGCATACCGGTGGACCGGTCCCGTACGGCGAGAGACAGCCATTGATCGTCGTACTCGACCGCGACCTCGATCGGGCGTGGGTCCGGTGCGTGGCGGATCGCGTTGGTCACCAGTTCACTTGTCACGAGTTGGGCGTCCTCGATGAGATGCTCCAGGCACCAGTGCCTCAAGGCCGCTGTGACCGTGCGGCGTGCCTCGCTGACCCGCTCGGGAAGCGGCGGCACGAACGCTGTGAAGCGGCGCAGTCCGCGGTCGCACGCCGACACCCTGCCCTGTGGCGCCGGGGGAGCGACGGGCGTCGCGTGCCGGCGCGCGGGGACGGTCGGATGCTGATCTGCCAGGCTGATGGCGACCGAGCCAGAAGGTTGCTGATGAGTGTCCATGTCCTTGCCCCCAGCTGTCGTCCGCTCAGTCTGGCTGCTTCCTCGGGGTCCCGTCGCGTCGGCTCGGGCGGCCGGTACGGGTCGGCCGTGCCGGCGCGCTCGATGGCTTGGAACCATCGCCGTCCAGGTCCAGGTCCAGGCCCAGGTGCTCGGCGAGCCCGGTGGCGAGGGCCGCCAAGGTGGGGTGCTGCCACACGAAGTCGTTGGAGAGCCGCGTGGCGAGACCGGACTCGAGGCGGGTGCGGAGTTCGATTCTCAGAAGGGAGTCGAATCCGAGCGCCTTCAGAGGGGTCTGGGGGTCGAGCGTGGTGCTTCCCAGCCGGAGAACGGTGCGGATGTGCTCGGCCAGGTAGTCCTCCAGAGCCGTTCGGCGGGCGAGCCCCGGTTCGGCGGACCTGAGCTCGGTCAGGACGTCCCGTCCCACGGCGCTCTGATCCTCTCGGTTCTGCCCGTCTGGGGAGAGGAGACCGAACAGTGACGAGTGCCGGCCGGCTGGCGGGATCCAGGTAGCGGGTGGTCCGGGGATGACACCGGTGTGTACCCGGTCGTGCGTCAGCAGCGTCGCCAGGGCCTGGAGGCCCTCCGCGGTGGGGATGGTCTGGTAGCCGCGGGCGGCAAAGCCCGTGGCGACGCCGGTTTCACCCCAGGGCCCCCAGTTGACGGCAAGTGTGCGCAGGCCGCAGCCGGTGCGCCAGGTCGCGAACGCGTCGAGCCACGCGTTCGCGGCGGCGTAGGCGCCCTGGCCTGGGTTGCCGAGTAGCGAGGCCATGGACGAGTACAGGACGAACCAGTCCAGGGCCAGATGGCTCGTGGCCTCGTGCAGCCGCCACGCACCGGTGACCTTGGGGTGCCACACCCGTTCCAACTGCGCGTCGGTGATGTTGGTGATGGCCGCGTCGTGCAGCACCATGGCTGCGTGGATCACTCCGCGCAGCGGAAGGCCGTCGGCCGTGGCAGCAGCCACCAGGCGGTCGGCGGTGCCGGGCTCAGCGATGTCGCCGAGCACCACGCTGACCCGGATGCCGGCCTGGCGCAGGTGTGCGAGGACCTGCTCGGTGGTGGGCGACGGGGCCGTACGGCCGTTGAGGACCAGATGGGATGCGCCTTGCCGGGCCAGCCAGGACGCGGTGGCGAGGCCAACGCCGCGCAGACCGCCGGTGATGAGGTAGGCGCCGTCCGCCCGGACCGGCGATGGCGGCCGCTGGAGCACCGCGGTGGTGTTGCCGGTGTTCGGGACGGTGAGAACCAGTTTGCCGGTGTGGCGGGCGCCGGCCATCTGCCGCAGCGCGTCGGCGCTCTGGGAGATCGGGTAGACCCGGCACGGCAGGGGCGCGAAGGTTCCTCTGCCGAGCTCTTCGAGAACCTCCCGCATCACCGTGGCGAAGGTCTGCGGGCGGCTGGTCTGGAGCTCGATGAGGTCGACCGTGCTCATCGTGATGTTGTGCCGCAGCGGCGCCAGCCCAAGACGTGCGTCGGAGATGATGTCGCGTACGCCCAGTTCGACGAATCGGCCGAAGGGGCGCAGGGTCTCCAGGCCGGCCCTGATGGCCTGTCCGGACAGGGAGTTCAGGACGACGTCGACGCCTTCTCCGGCGGTGGCGGCGCGGGTCTGCTCGGCGAAGTCCAGTGATCGCGAGTCCATGACGTGCGCGATGCCCATCCCGCGTAGATATCGGCGCTTCTCCTCGGTGCCGGCGGTGGCGAACACCTCGGCCCCCAGTCTGGCCGCGACCGCGACCGCGGCCAGGCCGGTTCCGCCGGTGGCACTGTGGATCAGGACACGCTCTCCGGCGGAGAGGCGGGCGATGTGGTGCAGTGCGTACCAGGCCGTGAGGAACGCGACGGGCAGTCCGGCGGCCGCGTCGGGGTCGACTCCTGCGGGGATGGGCGCCACTGCGTCCGCAGGGACCGTGGCGAACGAGGCGAAGGCGCCGCCGCGCAGGTCCGCGGCAAGCACGGCGTCGCCGACACGGACGTGCTCGACACCGGGACCGACGGCCGTGACCTCCCCGGTGCACTCGAATCCGATGCGGTACCCGGCGTCCTCGTCGGTGGACAGCATGCCCATCGCGGTGAGTACGTCGCGGAAGTTCACGCCCGCGGCCCGCACACGGAGTTCGACTTCTCCCGGGCCTGGGGGGCGTCTGTGGGACAACGCGAACTCCAGCGTGTTGAGGTCGCCCATCCGGCCGACGCGAAGCTGGAAGCGGTCCTCGGAACCGTAGCGGACGGTACGGGTCATGGCCGTCGTACGTTCGCCGTCGGACAGCGGGGTGTAGGACAGGAGGGCGATGTGGCGGGCTGTGCCGCGCAGGGCCACCTCGTCCTCCGGCGCGTCGGCGAGCAGTTCCCGCGCCACGCCGTGCAGGTCGGCGTCACCGGGGTCGGTGTCGATGAGGGTCGCGCGAAGTTCCGGGTGCTCGTGTGTCAGAACCCTGACGAGGCCGCGCAGCGCGCCCTGCGCCGGGTCGGTACCGCGGCCGGGCTCGGGGCTGTGGGCGGCCCGGGTCACCGCATACACGCGGGGCGGCTCCGCATGGGCTGTCGCGGTCTGGGCGACGGCGAGCAGGCGCCGCGTGCGGCGCAGCGCGGTCGTGCGGGTGTCCTGTCCGGGTGTGGGCGGTTCGCACAGCAGGACCACGGCTCGCGGGGGTGGGGCGGGGAGGGCCCAGGAGGTGGTGAGGGAGTCCTTGAGCTGGTCGAGGGAGTCGTCGCCGACGGGGATGTTGAGGGCCCTGGTCGTGGCACCCGCCGCGCTCAGCGTGTCTGCCAGTACCTCGGCGGAACCGTCGCTCTCGCCGAGGACGATCCAGGTTCCCGGGTCGGCGGGGCGGGCGGCCGTCGGCGGCCGGGGCCGCCAGCTGGTCTCGAGGAACCACCGGTCGACGGTTTTGCGACTTGTGCCGTGGCGGATGAAGCGCAGGCCTTCGACGGTGGCGACAGGGTTGCCCGCCTGGTCCAGCAGCAGGACGTTTCCGACCACTCCGTCCGCGGCGGTGTGGTCGATTTGGGCGTGGGCGTAGGCGGCGGTCTCCGGATTGCCGGCGATCCGGATGCGTCCCACGTGGACGGGCAGGATCAGGCCGTGGCCCGGTTCCAGGATCAGGCCGGCCACCACGAGTTGGGCGCACAGGTCCAGAAGTACCGGGTGGATGATCAGGGCGTGGTGGCCTGTGCGCGTGGCGGCGGGGAGGGTGACACGGGCCCAGAAGCTGTCGCCCTGGGACGAGCCGCGCAGGTCGATGATGCCCTGGAAGGCTGGCCCGTGTTCCAGGCCCCGGGTGCGCAGACTCGTGTAGAGGGCGTCGGAGTTGAGGATGACGGGGTGGCGGGCTTCCAGCTCGGGCACGGATGCGGCGGTTGGCTGGGGGGTGGTGGAGGTGCGGCGCAGTACCGCGGTGGCGTGCCTCGCCCAGGTGCCGTCCTGGCCACGGGAGAAGATCTCGCAGTCGGCGCGGTCGGGAGCGGTCTGGGTGACGGTGGTGCCGATGTGCGTGTTGGCGGCGAGGTGCATGAGTTCACGGAAGTGGATGTCGGTTGCCTCCACTTCGTGGGGGGCGGCGCGGAAGGTGTCGCGGGCGGTGGTCAGCGCGAGGGCGCAGTAGGCGGCACCGGGGAGGACGGGACCGCCGTGGACGCAGTGGTCGGCCAGCCAGGGCACGGCGTCGGTTCCTGTGTCGGCGCGCCAGTAGTGGCGGGACTCGGAGCCGGGGATCTCCGTGTGCGTTCCGGGAAGGGCGCTCTCCTGGGCGCCCGGGCGCCGGGTGGCGCGGAGGGCCGGGGCCGTCTGTGTCCAGTGCGGGCGGCGGTCGAAGGTCAGCGGCGGCACGTCGGCGAGGTGGCCGTCGGCGTAGAGGCGCGACCAGTCGACGCCGACGCCGGCGCAGTGGAGGGCGGCCAGCTGGGTGCGGAAGGTGGTCGGCTCGTCCTCGTCGCGGCGCAGAGTCGGCACGATGACGGGGCTGTGGAGCCGGTTGGCCAGGCTCTTCGCAAGGCTGTGGGTGACGACGGGTTGGGGGGAGAGTTCGATGTAGACCTGGTGGCGGGCTGCGGCTGCGGCGGCGACTGCGGCGGTGAAGCGGACGGGATTGCGCAGGTTGGCGCACCAGTATGCGGCGTCGAAGAGCGGGGTCTCGTGAGGGTCGTCCAGGACCGTGGAGTAGAAGGGGATGGCGGGCTGGCGCGGGCTCAGGTTGGCGAGCGCGGTGCCGAGGTCGGCGAGCAGCGGGTCGACCTGGGCGCAGTGTGAGGCGACGTCGACGGCGATCAGGTGTGCGGTGATGCCGCGGGCCTGCCAGGTGGTGACGAGCCGCCGGACCGTCTTGGCGTTGCCGGCGATGACGGTCGAGTCGGGGGCGGCCAGGACGGCTACCGAGACGGTGCCTGCGGCGCTGGCCGCGGTGAGTTCCCTCTCCACGGTGGCGGGGCTGAGAGCGACGGTTGCCATCGCGCCTGAGCCTGCGATGCGGGCGAGGAGGGCGGAGCGTCGGCAGATGACGCGGACGCCGTCGGCGAGGGTGAGTGCTCCGGCTGTGACGGCGGCTGCGACTTCGCCCATGGAGTGGCCGATGACGGCGGCGGGTTCGACGCCGTGGGCGCGCCAGGTGGCGGCCAGGGCGATCTGGAGTGCGAACAGGGCGGGTTGGACCCAGCCGCAGCCGGTGACCTGTTCTCGGTTGTGTATCGCCTCGAGGACCGAGAATCCGGCTTCGGCGGTGATCAGGGTGTCGACCTCGGCGAGGGCTTCGGCGAAGGCCGGTTCGTGCTGGTACAGACCGCGTCCCATGCCTTGCCGCTGGGAGCCTTGGCCGGAGAAGACCCAGACGGGGCGTCGGCTGATGCCTGCTCCCACCTCGCCTTGGGTCAGGCCCGGGTGGGCGCGGCCGGCCTTGAAGGAGCGCAGAGCGCGGACGAGATCGTGGTGTGTGGGTGCCACGACGCCGAGTCGGCCGCGTCCGAGGGAGTGTCTGAGGGCGAGGGTGTGGGCGATGTCGTGCAGCGGAACGTCGGCACCGTCGTGTTCCAGCCATAGCGCCAGGCGCTCGGCTGCGGCGGGCAGGGCGTTCGCGGAGCCTGCCGAAACGAGGAAGACCTCGGGCGGTGGGGTGCGCTGGACCGGTACGCGTGAGCGGTGGCCGGCGGTGGCCTGTGCGGGGACCTTGAGGGCGGTGACGGCGGGTGGGCGGCGGACGGTGGCCGGCGGTTGCTCCAGGATCATGTGGGCGTTGGTCCCGGAGAAGCCGAAGGAGGAGACGGCGGCCAGCCGTGGGGCCGTTCGGACGGGCCAGGGGTTCAGTTCGGTCGGGACGAACAGGCGGGTGCCGTCGGCGGTGATGGCCGGGTTCCAGCGGCTGAAGTGCAGGTTCGGCGGTATCAGTCCGTGCCGGACGCACTGCACCGCCTTGATCAGGCCGATTACTCCGGCGGCGGGTTCGAGATGTCCCACGTTCGTCTTGACCGATCCGAGGGCGCAGCGTCCTTGGCCCACGCCGTAGACGGCGGCGAGGCTGGAGAATTCGATCGGGTCCCCGACCGGTGTGCCTGTGCCGTGGGTCTCGATCAGCCCGACTTCGCGCGGGTCGGTTCCGGCCCGTTCCAGGGCCTGGCGGAAGAGAGCTTGCTGTGCGGCGGGCGAAGGGGCGGCCAACCCGTCGGAGCGGCCGTCCTGGTTGACCGCCGAGCCGCGGAGCACTGCCAGGACACGGTCGCCGTCGCGCAGTGCGTCAGGCAGTCGTTTGAGGACCACCATGCCGCAGCCTTCGCTGCGGACGAATCCGTCTGCCGCGGCGTCGAAGGTGCGGCAGCGACCGGTGGGCGAGAGCATGCCCATCCGGGTGAAGGACCGGGTCGTCCTGGCTCCCAGGATGAGGCTGACACCGCCCGCCAGAGCGAGGTCGCACTCCTGGTCGCGAAGGGCCTGGCAGGCCAGATGGGTTGCGACCAGAGAGGAGGAGCACGCCGTGTCCAGTGCGACGCAGGGCCCGTGCAGCCCCAGGAGGTACGATATGCGGCCGGCGGCGACGCAGTGACCGTTCGTCAGGATGGATCCTTCCAGTTCGCGTGGTTGCCCGGCCAGGGACTCCATGTAGTCGGAGTAGCTCAGTCCGCAGAACAGGCCAGTGGGGGTTCCCGCCAGCCGGTCCGGTGGAATTCCGGCGTGTTCGAGCGCTTCCCAGGCGACCTCCAGCAGCAGCCTGTGCTGGGGGTCCAGTACGTCGGCCTCCCTGCCGGAGACTCCGAAGAAGTCCGCGTCGAAACCGGAGACGTCCCGGAGGTAGCCTCCCCAGCGGGGCGTCGGCTCGCCGGTGTCGGCTGGCTCCTCGGTTCCCTCCGTCCGGCCGGGCGGAGGCTCCGTGACCGCGTCGTGTGCTTCCACGAGCAGTCGCCACATCGCGTTGGGCGAGTCCACGTCTCTGGGAAGCCGGCATCCCATGCCGACGACGGCGATCGAGTCGGCGCGCTGGGCGGTTGCGTTCATGCGGGTCCCTCTTCCTGCCTGAATCGGCCGGATACGGCGGTGGGCGGGTTCTGCGGCGCTAGCGCTAGGTGGCGTTGGGGCTGCCGAGCAGGATCGCGTTCTTGACGCCACCGATCTGGTAGTTGCAGCTCACGGCGTAGTCGAAGTCGAGACGGCGGGTCTGGACGCCGGGAACGGGGTCGAAGGTGAGGCGTTCGTCCGGCTCCTCGCAGTTCGCGGTGGGGCAGACCTCTCCGCGCTCGAGCATGAGGAGGGTCAAGGCGACGCCCACGGCACCTGCAGGCGCGCCGTTGTGGCCGAAGCACGCCTCCTGCGAGGTCATCAGCAGGTCGGCTGCGGCGGATCCGTAGAGCTGTCCGACCGCGTTCGACTCGAAGGCGGTCACCACCACGTCGCCGTCGCTGCCTCCATGGATGTAGGGGACCTGCTCGATGCTCCAGCGTTCGCCCAGGCAGGCGCGGATGGCTGCGACGAGCGAGGCGCCGCTCTGGTCGCTCGCCAGCGGGTTGGAGAGGCCGTCGCGGGTCATGGCGTGTGCGAGGACCTGCCCGTAGACGTGTGCTCCACGCCGGTCCGCGTGCTCGCGGCTCTCCAGGATCAGCGTCGCCGAGCCTTCGCCGTGGTTCACGCAGTCGGCGCGCCGGTCGTATGGGCGCATGATGCGGTCGAAGGACGGCAGGAGTTCGGGCATGCCGTCGACTCGGATCGCGTCATAGCTGTGCTGGGCCCCGTACAGCAGGCGCTGGACGTTCTGGATCACTTCCAGGCCGAAGACGTCGACGCCGGTGACGACGGCGAGGTCGACGGCACCGTCAGCGATCATCCGGCGGGCGTTTCCGATCTGCACGGCCGAGGACGCGCAGCCGCAGGACACCGTGAAACACGGGCCGGTCGTGCGGGTGTACGCCCCCTGGACCAGGGCGACGTCCGACGGGGTGAGTGCCTGTTGGCCCCGGACGAACAGTTCCATGGCCTCGTGCGGCAATGTCGTGCCGGCGTCGGCCTGGGCCACGGCGAGGTAACTGGGGACGTTCGCGTCGATTCCCCCGCGTCCGGCCAGGACTGCGGCCTCGGCGAGGTGGCCGGCGCGGATGTCCAGGCCGGCGTCCGCGCTGGCTTCCACCAATGACGTCAGCCCGAACCGGTGGGCGTTGGTGTAGTGCCGGGAGAAGATCCCGGGAAGGTCAGGCAGGCGCTTGTCGAAGACAGCGGCCGGCAGGTCGACCGACCCGTAGTACACGCCGTGGTGCTTGAGGCATGAACGGCCGTGCGAGGCGACTTCCCACAGGTCGGCGGCCGTAAGCACGGGACCGTCGGTGCCGGGCAGGCAGAAACCCATGCCGGTGACCACGGTGTCGCGTGCGCTCACACTGTTGCTCCTCGGAGCGGGTTTCCTGCTCACCGCGTTCCTCCCCGTGCCAGGTGGAGACCGCCCTCCACAAGCCCTTTGAAGGCCAAGCCGCTCATGCCTTACCTCGGTCTCTGATGCTTCGTCCGGACGGGGCTTCGCGCTGCCGCCGGCCCGGGGCCGGCCGGGGGCTGCAGCTGCCCCGGGCTGCACACGTCGGTGCCGGAGCCCGGGTCTCAAAGCGCCTTCCGGCGGATTTCTGGATTCGAGCGCTATCCGCCCGAAGTGATCGGCTACTCTGCGATCGCGGTTCGATACACCCACCTGTAGACCGGAAGGCGCTCATCGCTGATAGCAGCAAATTCGTTGGCGAATTCAAAGTGCTCATAGCCGTTTCGATATGCAACCTTGATGTGGTCCTCGAACCGGTCGACAAGCACGTTAAGAATCCTCGGCATGCCATCCGGCCCCCCTTCGAGAAGGACGGACAGTGAGCGAGGCATGATACTCACCCCCTCGGAGGCGGAAGAGTATGCCGCGATCAATCAAGAATTCGCAGCACGCCGTGAATTCCCGCACGAAAGATCGCGAAACGCCTGACAAGGAGACCGGCGGAGCGCTTTAGGGGAAGTGCGCCCCCATCCCGTCGCCCGGCCGTCTTGCAAATCAAACGAGGCGCATAGTTCAGATTTTATTACCGCCCCTTCGGGTCGGCTCCTCGATCAACAGAACGAGCCGAAGCCAATTCCCCAGCCGCACGGATCAAATCGGTCGCCGAAGATCTTTTCACGGGAGGGCCAGCCGCCGCTCCAGCTGACACCTCGCACGAATCGCGACCACCTTTTGCCGAAAGCCCAGCAAGCCGCACACATGACGCCATGCCTCAACCCGGACCATAAGCCACAATCCGGCACATCTCCGGGCGGATCAGTCGCGGTCTACCGCTCCGGTGGGCCGCCGTAGATATTCGCCGAACGGCTTCGCATTTGATCGTCAAGGCAACTTGACGGCGCATCGAGAAAAAGTCACTCCCCTCGTCAGCTGATGCTTCGTCAGAGAACTTTCTGCCATTGATGCTCCATCAGGTGACTCCTAGCCTGAAATGGAGACGCCCAGACGGCCGGGCCGAGATGGCCCGCCGGCGTCAGTACGGGGAAGGGGAAAGAAAATGTCACCGATTCTCTTGGCTATCGTGCCCTCGCAGGGTCCGGCCACCGGGGGCAACACCGTGACGCTGGTCGGCAGCGGCCTGACCGGTGCCACGGCGGTCACGTTCGGCAGCACCCCGGCGACGTTCACCGTGCTGTTCGACGGGGCGATCACGGCCACCGCGCCGGCCGGAAGCGGCACGGTCCCGGTGACCGTGACCACGCCCTCGGGCACCAGCAACCCGGTGAACTACACCTACCAGGAGCCGGCCGCGCCGGTCATCATGGCGCTGGTTCCTCCGGTCGGCCTGGCCATGGGTGGCCTCCCTGTCCTGATCGTGGGCACCCACCTGTCCGGCACCACCGCGGTGACCTTCGGAGCCGTCCCGGCTGCGAACTTCACCGTTCTCGGTGATGGCGCCGTGCTGGCGATCTCTCCCCCCGGAAGCGGAACGGTCCAGGTCACCGTGACCACGGGAGCCGGCACCAGTAACGGCGCCAGCTACACCTACCTGTAGGACGGCCGGGCGCAGGTGCAGCGGCAGCCCGCCCACTTCGCGCCGGAACCGAGGCAGGAGCACTCGTCGTGAGCTCCGGCAGGTCCACAGCACCTGCCGGAGCTCAACGGCGTTGAAAGGCAAAAACGCCTCCGAGCCCGGCAGCACGAGATTCCACTTCACTGCCGGCGGAACGCCGGATCGGCGAGAGCGGTCTGCGTGCCAGGATCAGTGGCGGTGATCTCGGTATGCGAATTATGAGCTCTGTGATCCTTCGTCCGATCTTCATCATCCGGATACCCGAGGATGCTGGCGACGATGTGCCGGCCTCCGCCGAACCGATCCCGAGCACGCCGATACCCGCCTGCGTGATCGAGCCGCAATCCTCGGGTTCGCAGCCGGCGCGCCGCCGGGATGACAGCGCAGAATGAGATGATGTGTCGTCGAACTGGGCGTTGACCCGGTGTTCGCCGGATCCGCCGCCGACGGAAATCAAGCGATAGGACCGTCCCGGCCACTGCTGGCGGCGCCTCGATCAAGCCGGGCGCGTAGCCGGGGGGACGTCATCCGATCCGGCGGTGACGGATTCGCGAAGCTTCCGACCATGCCGCTTGCCACACCGATCTGCATCACTGCCGAAGTCCGAGACCGCCCTACACTCCACGTCGTGTCGGAAGATGCCGAGGGAAAGCCAGCACCGCGTACCGAACCGGGCCCGATACGGCAGCCGAAAAGCCGGAGACGGCTCAGCGCATGTACGAATCAGTTTTCCGTGCGCTTTCGACAGGGCTGCCTCGCAAGACCGGTCCGCATGCCTTGGCGGCAGGACGCGAAGCCGCTCGACTGGACCGCTCATCACCTCGGACGTCCCGCCGACGGTTCCAAAATCCTCCCGCCGACCGCAGCGGAGGGTCCTCCGTCGGCGCCGCCGTTGTCCGGCTGCTGCAGGAATCGGAAGACGTGGCCGCGGAATCGAATCTCCAACGGAGAGCGCTGCGGCGCCGGGCATTCGGTTTCCGGTGCCGCCCATGGCTTCCGAACTGCAGCCGCCGCGTCGGCGCTGCGGGAGACACCTTCACCGCCCTCATCGGCGGCGCCGTCCTGCGGGACAGAGCCGACCGGAGTGACAGAAGTAACCGGTCCGGACGGATCCGTCCCAGCCAAGGAAGCACAAGCGACGTCACAGCCCCGCTATCGGGTCGCCAGCGACAAGCCGTGTACAGAAGCATCGGCCACAGCCAGCGTCGCCAACAGCATGACCGCGCACCAAAGCCCCTTCGCGTCGGCGTGGAGCGACCTCTGGCCTTCAACGCGGCCAGCACGTTCCGGAGTGCCTTGGTCGCCCCCATGACGCCTCCTGGCGCATATGGGCCACACCGGCCGACGCAGGGATCGACGTCGGCCGGTGGATCCAAGTCCTCTCAGGGGCTGCCCATCGCGGCAGGTCGGCCTGAGCGCGGACGACTCCCCGTTCGGGAGAGGAAGCGGACACGCCACCTGCTGCGTTCCCCCGGAGAGGGATGGGCGGCCCGCCGGTTTGGATACAAAAATGTAATCCAGAGGAGTGAAACGATTACAAGAATCCCGTTGCCAAGTCACCCGATCGGCCGAGCGCGCGGCGCTGGACCGACCGCTGGCACCTCATCTCCCGGGTCCCATGGCGCGGTCGGACCACCAACGCGGGCTCCTTCTCGGAGCGCTACCGGCGGACGATGATGCCTGGCGTCGAGGTGAGCGGTGACGGCGTGCAGGTGCTTCCGCTGGTCGCCGTCCAGGCTGAGCACGGCGTCGTCCGGCACCGGCGGGAGCGCGGCGGCTGCAATGCCGGTCCGGCGGCAATGCGTTGCGGGGGCCTCCGCGCGGGCGTCCTCGCCACGAATGTCGCCCTGGTGGTGCCGGGCGATCTCGAACGCGTCCCTCGCGCGCCCGGTGACGTGTCGTTGGGTGCGTGGGTTTGCGTCGTCGCTGCCGAAGACGAACCGGGACCGGGCGGCAGACGGTGCCCGGGCCACCGACGCGGTGGCGGGCCGCTCGCACTCGCAGGAGTGGATGCACGGCTACGGCCGTACGCTGCTGACCCGGCTCTTGGCGGCTGTCGGCCACACCCCCGACTACGCCGACGCCGCCGCCAGTGCGACGTCCTCGACCGGGCGCAGCACATCAGCGACAGCACGGGCCTGCAAGGCTCGGACGGCCGGCGGCGCCGGTTTCGACTGGGATGGACGCCGCCGACGCCGCAGGCGCATGTCTGGCCGAGCGCGCCGAGCAGGCCCACACCCTGGCCCCACGGCGGCGGCACCCCCGCGCCCCCGAAACCCGCCACGGCCTCTTCGCACCTGACGACCCGGAAGACAGCACGCGATGACGGCCTTCGAGTCGTGTGCCGGGTCGCCGCGTCGACGGCGGTAGGTGGTGATCGGGAGGATCGCGGCGAGCAAGAGGACCAGCGCGATCAGCACTCCCAGGAGCAGCGGGGCTGGTCTCGACGGGGCTTGGGGGTGTGCAGCGACGGGTGAGGTCGACCCGGCGCCGTGCAGATAGGTGATCTTCGCTTGGCAGGTCTCCTGCCTAGTCCGCCCCCTCGTCACCCATGCCAAGGGGGCGCCTTCCCCGCTGGCCGCGCTTTGCGCTGCTGGGCCCGTGTCACCCGTGTCCGGCCACAGCAGGGGCAGTACGAAATCCACTCACAGGCAAAACAAAATATCATGTTCAGATTGCACCATTCGGGTGAATCCGAGTATCTGCCGATGACACTCGCGCAAACCGTCGACACAATCGGGAACAAGCGCTCCGCGTGATAATTCCGCGGAAAGAACGACCTCAGTGGAGGTTCGCCATGACCAACTGCTCGAATGTCGACGCCCGGGCCGCTCTCGCCTTCCTGAAGAACAGCGGGCTGATCAACATGAACACTACTCTGGAGCAGCTGGTCAGTGCGACCACCACGCTCGGAGAAATCGCCGGCTATGTGCTGGCCTGGGACAAGTACGTGCTCGTTGTCCCGTCCGTGGCCGAGGACGTTTCGCAGGCCTAGCCGGAGACCGCGTCGCGCAGGGGCTCCCACCCCAGAAACATAGTCAAGGGGTCTGTGACATCGGATCAGGGGGCGACTGTGACGGACATGTGGCGCACGGTGGAACGCGCAGCGGTCTCCTGGCTGGCCGCGCACCGCTCCCGCTTCGACCCCGACGCAGCCGAGAAGGGGCGCGTGCTGTTCGTCCGCAAGGCGCTTGTCGAGGTCGCGTTGCTGGTCGGACTCCGTGCCCGGGCAGAGTCCGGGTCCTTCGGCGACGACGCCGACTATCGGACGCTGCTCGACCAGGTCACCGAGGTGACGTCCCGCGCCTCGTATCGTGAGCTCGTCGCACGCGACGAGCGGGCCCTGCTCCTGTACGCGGGCACTTACGCGTCACGGCGGCTGTGCGGGCAGCGCGACAGTGAATTCGAGCGCCTCATCGAGCAAGCGGTCGCCGGGCGTTATGCGGCCTGCTTCGAGCGCGTTCCATTTCGGCAGCTGGACCTGCTGCACACACTGGAGTTGTCCGGAATCGATCACGGGATGCCAGCGGTCGGCGCTGTACTGCCCTTCTCCCTGTTCTGTGCGGATCCATCCGTGCTGAAGCTGAGCGACGGCGATATCTACGCGATCACGCACACCGTGTTCTACGCCACCGATTTCGGTCGGCGTGTTCCGCGGTGGCCCACTGGATTCGATCTGTCCCGGGCCGTGGAAATGCTGGAGTCGCTCAGCCTCCTGTGTCGCCGCAAGGAGAACGCCGACCTCGTCGCCGAGCTGCTCTGCTGCCTGCTGTGCCTGAGGATCCACGACTCGCCCGAGGTGGCACGGGCCTGGGCGTTTCTCGCCGACGTGCAGGAGCCCAGCGGGCGGGTCGCCGGGCCGGACGGGGTCCTTCCGCCGGAACTCCAGAACGGCGACGCGGAATACCGCGACTGGGCCACCGGCTATCACACCACGATCGTCGCGGCGCTGGCCGGGCACCTCGCCCGCGACCCGGCCGTCCTCCGGCAGGCGAGCCCCTCGCCGGCCCGGTCCATCGGCAAGGGAGGACTTGGGCACGCGATCCGGCGTGCCACCGCCTGGCTGGCCGAGGCCGCTCTCGAGGTGCCCTTCGACGACGCAGTCCCGGCAGCGGGCGCTGCCGCGCGAGGCGCACGCTCGGTGGGGGAACCACAACTCGCCGCCCGGGCTCTCAGCAGTCTGGCGCAACATGCCAGGAACATCCTCGACCAGCCGGTGGCTTGGGGCCGGCAGGGCGTCGACTCCGTCGCCGAGTGCGCGCGAGGCCTTTCGGCCGCCGGGCTGACCTGCGACTCCCTCGACCGGTTCCTGACGGAAACGGCAACAGCGCTCACCGAACTCACCGTCATTCCTGCGACCGCGGCCGGGGGAGTCAGCCGGCTGCGGGACCTTGGCCGACTCACCCCGGAGCATGCGGCTCTTCTTCTCGCTTCCACGAACCCCACGAGCCTGCTGGCTGGGAACCGCGCGCCTGCAGTCACCGCCGCAGCCCTTGCGCAGTATGCCGATGGCGAACCGCATCGCCTCGGCAACGACCTCTCCACCTGGCACCTCGTCGCAGAGCGGTTCGCAGCCGCGGTACCGGCCGCCTGCCGGAGTTACCGGCTCGAAGAAGTCGCCGCGCTCCTCCAAGGACTGGGTCTGCTCGGCTGGGCCGACCACCGGATCACCCGCGACGGGGTCGACTTCCTGCTCGGCCAGCAGCACCCCACAGGCGCCTTCGGCTACCCGGCGTGCGACGGCCACCGGGAACGAGCAACGGCGCTACGCATCTGGACCCAGGGGTGCGTCGTCGCCCTGTCATGCCTGTACGACCTTTGATAGCTCGCTGTGGAACCGATGTCGTAAATCGCTGTTGGTCGTGATCATCGACTGGAACAATCCCGTTCGCACGGCCGATGATCGGCCGTGCTCACGCCAATCGCGTGACCACGGAAGCGGGGGGATCGAGATGAAGATCGCACGAGTGACGAAGCCCGGAGCGCCGGGCCGCGCCGGACGGCTGCGCCCGACGGCGGCCAGGCTGGGCCTAGCGGCCCTGCTGGCCGGCGCCGCAGGCACGGTGGCGGCCGGGACCACCTTCGCGCAGAGCGGCGCGGCACCGGCGCCGTCAGTGTGGAACAACACGGGATCGGTGGGCTCGCCGACGGAGTGGAACGGCACGGGCGCCGCGGTCCGGCCGACGGAGTGGAACGGCACGGGCGCCGCGGTCCGGCCGACGGAGTGGAACGGCACGGGCGCCTGACACCTGTGACCGCTCGCGGCTGCGGCACCCCTTGCGGGCCGCAGCCGCACCCCGGGCCACGCCGTCAGCGCTGCCGGACGCTCTCCGCGAGGGCGTCCGGCAGCTGTGCGGCGTCGTGGCCTCGGACGGGCCGAGGACGCCGGCGCGCGGCAAGGCGGTGAAGCCATCCGGACTGGCCCGGCCCCGCGCGAACGCGGACCCGCCGGTCCGACTGGACACCTTCGGTCAGCGCGGACGGGTCGGCTGCCGGTTCCCAGCACCGGATGGGGCACCGGTGACGGCCGCACGCGAGGCGGCCTGGCCGGGCGCGGGCAGTGTCGTTCCGCTCGCCGATGAACGCGGCCACGTCGCCGAATGTCCCGTCGTAGTCCTGGGCGGGGGCCGGCCACAGCTGCCCAGGGACCAGATGACAAGGCCCCCAGCAACTGTCGGCATCACACCGCAACACCGTCGACAACCGGCACCGCCCCGGGCTCCGCCGCCGGCACACTCACCTGACCCTGGTCGTCTGGCAGCAACAGCTCAGCGGTCCACAGACGGGCCGCACTCCCCCGCCCGCTCGATTGCACTGTCACCCGGCGGTGAAGCAGCTGCCCATGCCCATCGCCGAGCCTGGACCAGGCGGCGGCGGTGACCTCCAGGCGCAGCTGCTTCACCGCCCGGCCAGGGCCCGTAGGAAGAAGAGGACCGAGCCGGTACGGCGCAGGTGGGCGGCCAGGCGGGCTGCTGTGCGCGGCTCCGTCCGGTCCGGCGGCCGAACCAGGAGCAGCGAGAGCTGAGACGACCTCGGCCAGGTGCTCGCCGGGCTCGTCGACCAGCAGGAGGCGGTGCATCGGGATGCCGTGGCCGATCGCCGCCGCCAGCCCGAGGTCCGGCCGCGGACCAGGTCGCGGGCGTCGCATCCGCCGGCCCCACCGCGAGCGCCAGGAGCAGCGACAGATCAGCGGATTCGCAGACGGTGCCGCGAGCCAGCCCGCCATGGGGAAGCAGCGGCGCGAGGGGTGGGTGGACGGCGACGGTGGCGGCGGCCTGGCGGGCGCGGGTTGCCGGTGAGGTCTGTTCGAGGAGTTCGGCGAGGGTGGGTTTGGCGGGGGGCGGTGGTCATGGCGCGCCCTCGAACCGGGCCCCTGTCGCGGTGAGGCCTGCCGATGCGGCGGCGTCCGAGGGCTGCGGGATGGGGCGGATGGTGGCGGGGTCGTAGAGGTTCCCTGTCAAGCTGGCGGGTTGAGAGTGTCAGCACGTCGGCAGGGGATCGCTGTGCCAGGGGGAAGGGGCATCTCTCGCAACTGCTCATTTACGAGAGGTGCATGAGCCGCCTGGAAATCATGGCTGGTTCCGACCTCGTGACCGCGCGGGCCTCAGGCCGCTCGATCCACCGTGGAGAACGCATGGACCTGCGCCGGTACAGGACGGGGCCCGGCCGCGCCAGCGTCTCGCGTGCCGCGACACCGGCGCGGCCCGGTGGGCATCACGCGTAGTTGCGCAGTTCGGGCCAGGTCGTGCCCCAGGGGCGGACGGGGTCGGTGCAGATATAGACGTGACCGCCCGATTCGATGTTGTGCACGCCGTCGGGGTTGGTGAGGGTGGCAGCTACGCGGACGTTCCGGAAGTACTGGCGCAGGTGGGCTTCATACCCGGGGGCGTAGTCGGGGCCGGGGGCAATGGCCATCACGGTGGTGGCGTTCGGGTTGCCGGGGCCCCACCACCAGTCGGTGTTCTGGGAGCTCACTGCGGTGGGCAGCCCGGCGGTGCGGCCCAGTTCGTTGATGGCGCCGGCCTCGCTGTAGTCCGCTGCGAAGATCACCGCGTTCGCGCGCTGCTCGGCGGGCAGCCCGGTCCACACCTGCCGCACGGTGCCGACCAGTTGGGGCCAGCCCTGGGTCTCCCCCGAGATCGGGCTGGTGCCGTACGTCCAGGCCACGCCGGAGGCCGGCAGCACCGGCAGCACGACCACGGCGGACAGCGCGGCCGAGACGGCGGTTGCGATCACCAGGCCGCACAACCGCTCCGGTCGGGCGTACAGCCACCTGTCGAGGTCGACCGCGCCGGCCGCCAGCAGGCACACGTACAGCCCGGCCAGGTAGTACACCTGCGCTCCGGTCGTCACGGCGAACAGGACGAACAACGCCGCGTACGCGATCACCAGAGCACGCCACAGCGGCTGACCGGACCGCCACAGGAACCGCAGGCCCGCCATCCACAGCAGGGTCATCGCCAGGCAGGACATGCCGAGCTGCCCCATGAGCCAGGTGAGGATGTTGCCCGGGCCGCCGTGCTCGCCGTTCAGCGCCCGCGTCATCTCGAACATGGCCCAGCCGTGGTGCGCCTGCCACCACAGGTCGGGCAGCACGAGCAGCGAGGCGATCACCGCACCCGCGAGCAGTCGGCGGTCGGACACGGTCCGGCGGGCAGGGCCGAGCAGCACCGCAGCCAGCAGGACGGCTGCGAAGATCGCCGCAAGGTGGTTGAACTCCGCGCCGAGGCCGACCAGCACCCCTGCGGCGAGCCACCACCGGGTGTCGCCGGTGCGGCCGATCCGCACGACCACGAACGCGATCGCCGCCCACGCCAGCAGTTCGTAAGACGTCGTGTTGGCAACGTGCGCACTGCCAAGCAGCACGGGCATGGTGCCCGTCGCGATCGCCGCGAGCAGCTGCGCCCGCCGCGCGCCGCCGAACTCCCGCGCGGTCAGGGCGCCCACGACCACTGTGCCCGCGGCGGCCAGCGCCGGCCACAGCCGCAGGCCCACCGCCGAAACCCCGAAGAGCGACAGCGAGACCCGGGCCATCAGCGGCGCGAGCACCGGCTGGTCCACGTAACTCGCCTGGAGGTGCCGGGCGCAGTCGAGGAAGTACAGCTCGTCACGGTGGAATCCGTAACGCTGGGACAGCGCCATCAGCACGGCGAATACCACCCCCGCGACGGCGAACACCCGCCGGGCCAGCGGTGCTATCCGCTCGCCGTCCTGCCCGTCCTGCGCCGCGCGCCCCACGTCCACCATCTCTGCCGCGCTCATATGGTCATCCGTCGGATCGTGGCGAAGCCGCCGGCGAGCAGGACAGCGACGGCGACGGCGAGGACGCCGGTGAGGCCGGTGGCGGTGACGGTGCCGAGGTAGTGGCCGATGCCCGTCCAGCCGTGTGCCCACGTCGCGACGAGCGTAGCGAGGGCCAGCGCGCCGAGTTGTGCCGCGCCGAACGCCGTGGTGCCGGGCAGTCCGGCGCGGCGGTAGACCAGGCCGTACCACATCCCGTAGACGAACATGAGGACGAACATTGTCGTCGCCGTGAGCCACGACAGGTACCAGGGGCCGTCGAGGAGGTGGGGGACGCGGAAGTAGGCCATGTTGATGCCCCATCCGCCGGTCGCGCGTTCGAGGATCTGGCCGATCACGACGACGAGTCCGAAGCCCACGGACAGGGCGAGGGCCAGTGCGGTGGCGCCGAGGAAGTAGGTGCGTCGGCTCACCCCGAGGGTGAGGGCGAACGGCAGCGCGCGGGCAACCGACTGCGCGCCCACGACGAGCATGACGAGCGGGACCGCGACCAGGCCGCCGACCCAGCGGTGGTCACTGTGACCGGCCGGGATGAGCCGCAGGATCACCACGTCGAGGACGAAGCCGAAGGCCGCCCATGCCCAGGGCAGTACGAGGTAGGTGACGCGGTCGAGGAGCAGGTAGCGGACGACGGTGACAATCGGGGTGGAACGCATCAGGGTGTCCTCGTTGCCATGAGCTCGGCTCGGTCGTGGTGCTCGGCCGCATAGGCCGCGAGCTGCTGGAGGGTGACCTGATCCAGGCGAAGACACAGGTGGTCGGCGAGTTCGCGGTCGCGGTCGTCGAGCCGGCCGACCATCACCGCCGTGGTCTGCGCGCCCATCGTGCGCCGGTTGAGCGTCGTGCGGCCGGCGACGAGCCGCTCCACGCTGCCGGCCTGGCCGGTGACGGTCGTGGCGGTGCCGCGCAGGTCGTCGGCGGGCGCGTCGAGGACGAGCCGGCCGTGGTCGAGGACCAGGACCCGGTCCAGGAGGTCGGCGGCCTCGTCGATGAGGTGGGTCGAGAGCACGATGCACCGCGGGTGGGCGGTGTAGTCGGCGAGCAGCTGGTCGTAGAAGAGCGTGCGGGCGACCCCGTCCAGGCCCGCGTACGGCTCGTCGAACAGGGTGAATTCGGCGCGGGCGGCCAGCCCGATGGTGATGCCGAGGGCGGTCCGCATGCCGCGCGACAGCTTCTTGATCGGCCGGGCCGGCGGCAGCTCGTAGGCGTCCAGCAGCGTGCCGGCCAGGTCGGCGTCCCAGTTCGGGTACATCAGCGACGCCGCTGTGACCGCGTGCCGAACCCGCAGATCGGGGTAGGTCTGGTCCTCCCGTATGAGGATCAGCCGGCGCAGGACCGCGTCGTTCTCCAGCGGCTCGGCCCCGAACACGCGCACGCGGCCGGCGGTGGCGAACTCCTGACCTGCCAGGATGCGCAGCAGCGTGCTCTTCCCGGCACCGTTGCGGCCCAGCAGTCCGGTGATGGACGGTGTGTCGATCTCGAAGGTGACATCGGTCAGCGCCTGGTGGTCGCGGTAGCGGCGCTTGAGGCCGGCCACCGATATCGCCGGGGTCACGCCTTCACCCCCGTCGTCACCTCGGTCGAGGTCAGTTCCTCGCGCACCAGCCCGAGCAGTTCGTCAAGACCGATCCCGAGCCGTGCCGCCTCGACCACCAGCGGCCGCAGGTAGCGGTCGGCGAAGCGGCGTCGCCGCTCGTGCACCAGCCGCTCCCGCGCGCCTTTCGCGACGAACATGCCGACGCCCCGCCGCTTCTCCACCAGGCCCTGCTCCGCGAGCACGGTGAGGCTGCGCGCCGCCGTGGCCGGGTTGACCCGGTAGAACGCCGCGATCTCGTTAGTGGATGCGACCCGCTCTCCCTCACCCACCGTTCCGTCGGCGATCTGGTTCGCCAGCTCGGCGGCAATCTGGGCAAAGATCGGGCCGTCGCCATCAGACAGTGACATCATGCCTCCATTGCTCTACTGGTTACCTACCTTACTCATGAACCAACATGGTAGCGTGATCGTACGGATGATGATGACGAACAGTCACTTCACGTCTCGCCATTCGCGGCGCGGCGGCCGCATACGCCGAGCACCGCCCGGACATGGGACGGTCTCGGTACCATCGCCGACCTGGGCTTCGCCGGACTCGACGATGGCGCTCCCGATGCCGACCCGGCGGTGATCACCAGCTACAAGGCGGCCCGGAACCGACCCCTGACCCGTGGTCAGAAGCTTTTTGTAGACCAGATTGGCCATGCCGCTCCCCGTGTCGGTGGTCGCATCGCATCCGGCCGTAGCTGTCACCAAACCCTGTCGTCATCCGCCATCGGATCCGATTGGATGCGCGCCCCGAAAACTCCGGGTTCATTGGACGCCCGTCGTATCTGTCGTCATTCGAACGTTTGACGACAGGCAGCGTGCGGCAGCCGGAGCAGCGGAAGGGCGTTGACCGCGGGATGTGCGGGTACGAGATGCCGCTGCGGCGAGACGGTCGGTCGCGAGTGACGTAGGTGAGGGTTTTCTGCTGTCAACGTGAGCGCCGCCAGCGGGTCCGCCCCGATCGTCGGTCGCCGATCAGGGCTGGATGTTCTCCAGGTCCTCCAGAAGGCTGGGGTGCTTCGGCTCCCAGCCGAGCGCCTGCCGGGTGCGGGTGCTGGACGAGGGCTGGTCGGCCTTGAAGATCGGGCCGAGCGGGCCGTAGGTCTCCTCCGGCACCGACTCGACCGGCAGGCCCAGCCGTCGGCCGATGACGGCCGCGATGTCCCGTACCTTGTCCCCCTCGTCGGCCACGGCGTGCCAGACGGTACCGGCCTCCGCCTGCTCCAGGGCGAGCCGGAAGAGAACGGCCGCGTCGAGCGCGTGGACGGCGGGCCAGCGCTGTGTGCCGTCACCGGGGTAGCCGGAGATCCTGCTCTGGCGTGCGATGTTGGTCAGCAGACCGGCGAACCCGCCCGCGCCCTCGTTGTGAACCGTGCGCGGCATGCGTACGGACGTGCTCCGGACCCCGCGGGAGGCCAGGCCCAGGACCGCCGTGACCGTGCGACTGCGGCCGCCGACCGGCCCGTCGGTCGGCACCGGGTCGGCCTCGGTGGAGGCACGGCCCGGCACCCAGGGCGTACCCGAGACGGTGACCAAGGGGCGGTCGCTGCCGACGAGCTCCTCGCCGAGGGTGGTGAGGGCGGCGGTCTCCTCGGCGACGTTCTGGGCGAGGGCTTCGGGGCTGCTGAAGTCGTTGCCGAAGGCCAGGTGGATCACCCCGTCGGCCTGGGCGGCGCCGGAGCGCAGGACGTCCAGATCGGCGAGGCCTCCCCGCAGCGGCTCGGCGCCGGCTGCCTCGGCGGCCTGTGCGGAGGCGTCGGAGCGGGCGAGCGCGAGGACGGTGTGGCCGTTGCCGAGGAGTTCGGCGACGACGGCGGAACCGATCAGACCGGTGCCGCCGGTGACAAAGATGCGCATGGAAACCCTCCCAGAAGTGATGGGACTCTTGTCCCATCACCCTAGCAGGGTGACGGGACAAGAGTCCCATCGCATATGCTGAACCCATGGGTCGATGGGAACCAGGTGCGCGTGAACGCCTCGTCGTGGCTGCGGTCGACCTGTTCACGGAGCAGGGGTATGACGCCACGACGGTCGCGCAGATCGCCGAGCGTGCCGGGGTCACCAAGAGCACCTTCTTCCGGCACTTCCCCGACAAGCGCGAGCTGCTGGTCGCCGGGCAGGAGACGCTGAGCCGGCTGCTGACCGAGGGGATCGCCGACGCGCCCGGTAACGCCAGCCCGCTTGAGGCAGTCGCTGCCGGTCTCGAGCGCGCCTCGACCGCGATGGGCCCCAGGAGTCGCGAGCTCGCCCCCCGCCTGAAGGCGGCCGTCGCCGCCAGCGCCGAGCTTCAAGAGCGTGACGCCCTCAAGACCGTCAGTCTCGCGGCCGCGATGACAACCGCCCTGGTCGCCCGCGGCGTACCCGATCCGACTGCGGCTCTCGCGGGCGAGCTGGGCGTCCTCGCTTTCAAACGGGGGTACGCCGAATGGGCCGAGGACGACCGTGGCGCCGAGGACGAGCTCGCCGGGTACACCCTGGCGGCCCTCGACGAACTGCGTGCGGCGAGCGCATCGCTGGGCTGACCGGACGAGCATCGTCCAGCGCTGGTGCGGTGGACGAGAAGCAGACCTCGCAGCTCTTCGAGCTCGCTGGCCTGATCTTGGCAGTGGGCCGCCATATCCAGGCGTCCAAGGAGGCCGCAGCCGAGTCCGGAACGCCTCTGCAAGGAGCCGTGACGCGTTTCATCGACCGGCACCCGGGCGCTACGGGGCCCACGAAGGCCGTGTACAGGAACGCCCCGCGACCGCACCGTGACTATGGAGGCGCGCAGGTCGTTGGTGGTGCCGAGACCCCCCTGGTACCCGTCGCAAGCGGACGCACTCCTCGCGTGCGACTTCTTCGAAACGGTCACCCTGTCCGGAGCCCGGCTGCACGTGCTCGCGGTCATCGAGCACACCAGCCGCCGTATCCGGATCCTGGGCGCCACGGACAGGCGTCCGGCGGGGCGCGGTCGGCTCCAGCGGTCCCGCACGGAGCGGGGTGTGGCGCCGCTTGCGAGCCAGCCGGAGCACGTAGCCGGTCGGCGCGCTCGGGTGTGCGACGGTGGAGTGTCCAGGCAGGCCGCCCCACGAGCCGGGCATGAAGAAACATGACCGCAGTGGGTGCGGCGTGGCTCGTGAGCGCCGCGCGTCCTCGAATCACCACCCCTGCAAGAGCCGCAACCAACGACGTTTGACCTCGGAGATCGCCAGCGTCGGTCAAATTTCGGTGAGACGGGTGATCACCGGCCGGGTGCGGCGTCCTCCGGGGCGGTGGTCAGGCGGGTGTGGACGTCGGTGGCGGCTTCGCGGGTGACCGGGTCGGGGTCGTCCAGGTGGGCGGCGATCAGTTCGGCGGCCGCGGTCGGCACCGGCGCCGGGATGGTGGCGGTGCGCAGGTGGAGCATCCGGGCGGCGGCGCTCGTCCGGGGTGGTGGCCGGGTGGGCGGGTGGGGATCAGGGAGTGCGGCCGCGGCTGGGAGCTGGTCACTGCCCTGTTCTCCCGGCTCCGGCCAGGCCCTGGTGCCACATCAGATTCTGGTGGCCCGGCCGGCGGCGACCGCCTCCTTCAGTGCCTCGGCGGCTGCACGCCGACCGACCCTGGCCGGCTTCGGTCGGGCGGGCGCGGTCTCTCTCTTCCGAAAAGCGTGCGCATCGCACGCATTGCTGCTACGGTGACAGGGATGCGTGCGCAGTGCACGCATTTCTGGAAGGACCGCCGTTCTGGCGTCCCGGTAACCCCGAGGAGTGAGGCTTGATGCTGAATCCGCTCGACGATCCCCAGGGTCGGTTCGTCGTGGTGACGAACGATGACGGTCACCATGCGCTCTGGCCGGAGTTCTCCGTCGTACCCGCCGGATGGGCCCTCGTGCACGGGCCGTCGGACCGGTCTTCGTGCCTCGACTACGTCAACGGGCACTGGACGGACATGCGGCCGCTCAGTCTCGTGACGCAGATGGCGGCGGACTGTTGACCACCGCTGCCGGGCAGGCCGGTCCCTCCCTCCCGGACGCGGCCGGACGAAGGACCGCCGCGCAGACGCGCCTGGACTCCGTGTCGCCGGCGAAGCGCGCGCTTCTGGCGAAGCGCCTGGCAGGCCGCGGAGCAGGCTCCGGCGCCGCCGCGGCGCCCACGGCCGGGGCGACTTCCCCCGCGCTCTCCGCCGCTCAGCGGCGCGGGCCGCTCAGCTTCCCCGAAGAGCGCTTCTGGATCGCGTACACCTTCGAGGAACAGTCGTCCGCATATCACGTGCCGGTCACCCTACACCTCAAGGGAGAGCTGTCCGTGCCCGCCCTCACGGAGGCACTGCGGACCCTGACCGCCCGGCACAGCATCCTGCGCACCCGCTATCCGATCGGCCCCGAAGGCGAACCGACCGCCGTGGTCGGCGACCCCGAGCCCGTCGAGCTGCCGCTCCGGGACGTGGCGGGCCACCCGTGGGAACTGCTCGACCGTGCCACCACCGCGCCGTTTGACCTGGAGCTGGACGCGCCGATCCGTCCCCTGCTGCTGCGGCTCTCCGATGACGAGCACTACCTGCACATCACGCTGCACCACATCGCCACGGACGCCTGGGCGACCAACATCCTGCTGCAGGAGCTGACGACCGCGTACACCGCGCACGCCCGCGGCGAGCGGCCCACGCTTCCCGAACTCACCGTCCAGTACCGCGACCACGCACACTGGCAGCGCGCCCAGGCCGAGCGGTTCGCCCGGCAGCTGGCGTACTGGCAGGAAACGCTCGACGGCGCGCCGCGGGACCTGGGGTTACCCACCGACCGACCCAGGCCGCCGGAGCACCGGCCCCTGGTCCCGGGCCGCTGCTTCACCGCCGCGATCCCGGCAGAGCCGGCCGTCCAGCTGACCCGGAGCACCGGGACCACCCTGTTCATGGTGCTGCTCGCGGCGTACTCGGCGGTCCTCGGCCGCCGCGCGGGCCGCCAGGACGTGGTGGTCGGCACACCGGTGGCGGGCCGACCCGATCCCGCGGTCGATCCGTTGATCGGATGCTTCATCAACACGCTCGCGATGCGGACGGACCTGTCCGGCGACCCCACCGTCGCCGGGCTGCTCTCCTGCGTACGGGAGCGAACGCTCCATGCCTACGAGAACCAGGACGTGCCGTTCCAGCAGGTCATCGAACACGTGGGCAGGCGGACCGACGGCCGCAAGGCCTTGTTCCAGGCCTGGCTGGCCCTGCAGAACGTGCCCGACGCGCCGCTGGAGATGGCCGGCCTCGAGGTCGAGGAGACGCCCGACGTCGTCGAGGCGACGAAGTTCGACCTCACCTTCCATCTCCTCCCGGCGGCGGACCGGCTCGAACTCCGCGTCGAGTACGACAGCTCGCTCTTCGACGAGGTGACGGTGCGCGGCCTGGTTGAGGAGTTCAGCGCTTGGCTCACGACCGCCGCGGCGGATCCGGACCGGCGGCTTTCCGAGATCGCACCCCCCGCTTCCGATCTGGAGGTTCCCCCGTGTCCGTGTCCGTGACCGCCGAGCCGGGCTCCCTGTTCCGGCACCGAGGTTTCTTCCTGCTGTGGTCCAGCCAGTCCGTGTCGTTCCTCGGGACGCAGATCACCTATGTGGCGCTTCCCCTGACCGCGGTGCTGGTCCTGAACGCGACGCCCATGGAATCCGGCCTGATGGGGGCGCTCGAGAAGCTTCCCTTCCTCCTGTTCGGGCTCTTCGTCGGCGTATTCGTGGACCGCCGGGCCCGACGGCCGATCCTCGTCTGGACCAACGCCGTCCGGTTCGCCGCGCTGACCTGGATCCCGGTCGCCTATCTGCTGGACATGCTGACCATGGGGCAGTTGTTCCTGGTCGTCTTCGTCGTCGGCACGATGACCGTCTTCTTCGAGATCGCCTATCCGTCCTACGTCCCCGGCCTGGTCGGCCGCGAACGGCTGATGGAGGCGAACAGCAAGCTCCAGGTCTCGGAGTCGGTCGCGGAGGTCGCCGGACCCGGCACCGCGGGTGTGCTGATCAGCGCGCTGAGCGCGCCGGTGGTGATCGTCCTGGACGCCGTGAGCTACGCCGTCTCCGCCCTGGCCCTCGCCAAGCTGCCCGCGGACGCGGCTCCCCGCACCGCCGAGGACACCGACCGGAAGGCGCCCTCGGTGTGGACGTCGGTGCGTGAGGGCTTCAGCGTCATCAAGCAGCACGCCGTACTGCGCTGGTGCACCGTGGCAGCCGTCTTTACGAGCCTCTCCTTCAGTGCCGTGATGGCGGTGTACTTCCTCTTCCTCATCAGGGAGGCCGAGGTCGGAGCGGCCGCGATCGGCGTGATCACGGCCGTCGGCAGCGCCGGTGCCCTGTGCGGTGCGCTGGTCGCCGACCGGTTGACCCTCCGCTGGGGTGTCGGCCCGACGCTGGTCCTGTCCCTGGTCTTCCCGGCGCTGGGCTACCTCGTCCTCGCGGGCGTGCACGGGAGCTCCTTCTGGGCGGTCGCGACCGCGGCGGTCGCAAGCTTCATCGCCCTCTTCGGCATCCCTGTCTTCGACGTGACGGTCATCAGCTACCGGCAGGCGGTGACCCCCGACCACCTGCTGGGGCGGGTCAACGCCACGGTGCGCACCTTCGCCTGGGGCGCCCTCTCGATCGGCTCGCTGCTCGGAGGCGCGCTCGGCACGGCCCTGGGCCTCCGACAGGCCGTCCTGGTGTCGGCGATCGGCCTGCTCGTGCCGTCCCTGATCCTCTTCCTCTCCCCGGCTCGCCGCGTGCGCCGGCTGGACGAGGCCGCACAGGCCGCGGCCGAGCCGAAGGCCCCCGAGCCGTCCCTCCCCCTCAACCTGTGAGGACCATCATGACCACAACGTCTCCCACGAGTGTCCGGGGCATCCGCCGTCGGGTCGCCGTGTCCGGAACGCAGGAACTCGTGTCCGTCAGCCACGACCCGCACTCCGTCATCTCCGTGATCGAGCCCACCGCGCCCTCGGTCGACCTCGCCCACTGGGTGCGCGGCAACCGCTCCCGCGTGGAGGAACTGCTGGGCGAGCGCGGCGCGGTGCTCTTCCGGGGCTTCCCCGTGTCAGGGGCCGCGGACTTCCACGCCGTCGTCAAGGAGTGGTCCCCCCAACTGCTCAACTACACCTACGGATCCACGCCGCGCAGCCGCTCGGACGTGTCCGGTGTGTACACGTCCACCGAGTACCCCGCCGACCAGACCATTCCGCAGCACAACGAGATGGCCTACGCACGGATCTGGCCGACGTACCTGTGGTTCTACTGCGACCAGGCCGCCGCCGCGGGCGGTGCGACCCCGCTGGCGGACAGCCGCCGGGTCGCGGCCCGCCTGGACCGGTCGCTGCTGGACGAGTTCGCCCGGCGGGGCGTGCGCTACGTACGCAACTACGGGACCGGGTTCGACCTGAGCTGGCAGCAGGCATTCGAGACCGAGGACCGTGCCGAGGTCGAGGCTCTCTGCCGGGCCCAGGGCATCGAGTTCACCTGGTACGGGGACGACCGGCTCCGCACCTCACAGATCTGCCAGGCCGTGATCGGGCACCCGGTGACCGGGGCGGAGATCTGGTTCAACCAGGCGCACCTCTTCCACACCTCCGCCCTGCCCGCGGAGGTGAGCGCCGAACTGCTGGAAGGCGACCCCGCGGACATCCCGCGGCAGGTCTACTACGGCGACGGTGAGTCCATCGAGGACGCCGTTCTCGACGAGGTACGCGCGGCCTTCGCCGCCGAGACGGTGCGCGAGCCCTGGCAGGAGGGCGACGTCCTGCTCATCGACAACATGCTCGTCTCGCACGGGCGGGACCCGTACGAGGGCCCGCGCCGGGTCCTCGTGGCGATGACCGACGAGCACAACGGCCGTCACGACGAATGTGCGGGGGAATGAGAATGACCGCGGTCGAACCCGAGCAGATCGAGGGTTACGAGCTCTCGCCCCAGCAGCAGGCGGTGTACCTGCGGCAGGGCGCCGACCACCGGGCCGAGCACGGCGTGCGCTGTGCGTCGACGATCGCCCCGAGCCTGCTGGCCGGGCGGATGGAAGCACTGGTCGCGCAGTACGAGATCCTGCGCACCCGGTACGTCACCCTGCCCGGGCTGCGTATGCCCGTCCAGGTGGTCGACGCGGCGGGACCGGTCGACGTGGCGCCGGGTCCGTTCGGCAGCACGCTGCTGCGGGCCGGCGAGCTCACGGTGGAACACACCGACAGCCCGGACGGCAGCCTGCTCCGCCTCGGTCTGCCGCGGCTGAGCGTGGACCGTACGACCTGGAGCGTGATCACCGGTCTCCTGCTCGGCGAGTCCCCCCAGGACGCCGACGCGCAGGCCGGCGAGGAGCGGCTCCAGTACACCGACGTCACCGGCTGGCTCGCCGACGAGATCGACCCGTCGGGCACCGCAGAGGAGACGGAGGAGACGGCCGGGACGCGGACCGCGCTCCCGTTCCTCGCGCCGGCCCGCCTGTGGAACCCCGACGCCGAGCCCGAGACGCTGTCCCTGACGGTCGAGGGCCCCGCGCTCCGGCGGCTGCGGACCGCCGCCCGTGACCTGGACGTCGACGAGGCCGCACTGCTGCTCGCCGCGTGGTGCTCCCTGTACGCGCGCTACACCCACCACAGCGACGACCGGGTCGTGGTGGTCACGGACGGGCGTTCCGCGGACGGGCTGAGCGGCATGCCCGGTCTGCTCGAGCGCCCGGTGGTCACGCGGCCGACGCTCGATCCGGAGGAGTCGTTCGCCCGCGCCGCGCGCGCCGCGGCCGACGCCCTGCGGGACGCCGCTGCGAGGCAGTACCGGTGCGACCCGCGGAGCGCCGCCCGGGGCGCCGGGGACGGCGCCGCCAGCCCCGTGCTCTCCTTCCGCCATCATCGGGACCCCTGGGCCGCGGCCACCGAACCGGGACGCCTCGACAGGCCGGAGACGCCCGGCACGCTCCATCTGGACTGCACCGAGGGCCCGGAGCGCCTGTTCCTGACCTTCGCGGGCACCGGCGCGCGGATCGCGGCCGACGACCTGGCACCGCTTGCCGAGGCGTACGAGCAGCTTCTCGCCGACGCCCTGGCCGACCCCGAGCGGGCCGCGGGCACGCTGCGTCTGGTCGCCGCCGCACCGGCCGCGCCCCCGGCCGAACTCCCCGGCGAGGGGGAGACGGTGCTGGAGCGCTTCCTCCGGCAGGCCCGGCGCACGCCCGACCGGGCCGCCGTCCGCAGCGGCGACGAGACGCTGACCTACCGTGAACTGGCCCATCGGGCCGAGGCCGTCGGCGCCCTGCTGCGGACCCGGGGCGTGCGGCCCGGCGACCGGGTGCCCCTGCTGGCCCCGGCCTCGGCGGACACGCTGGCCGCCATGATCGGCACCTGGCTCGCCGGGGCCGCGTTCGCGCCCGTCGATCCCGGGTGGCCCACGGAGCGCGTCGAGACGGTGGTGGGCCAGCTCGGCTCCGCACCGGTCCTCGTCCCCCGGGCCGCCGCGGGTGTCACGCTCTCCGTCCCGTCGCTGCCCCTGCCGGACCCGGACGGCCTGCCCGCCGACCTCACGTCCGGCCCCGCCGACGCCGGGGGCGCCGCGTACGTGATCTTCACCTCGGGGACCTCGGGGCGGCCGAAGGGCGTCGTCGTCGGCCACCGCCAGCTGGCCCACTACGCCGAGGCGGCTCTGCACCGGTTCGGGCTGCCGGACGGCGCCGGGTTCGCGGCCGTGTCCACCCTGGCCGCGGACCTCTCCTACACGGCCCTGTTCCCCACGCTCGCCGCCGGCGGCTGCGTCCACCTCTTCGACACCGACGTCGCCACCAGCCCGCGGGTGCTCGCCGAGCGGCTGCGGACCGACCCGGTGACCGCGATGAAGCTCGTGCCCTCGCACCTCTCGGTGCTGCTGGCCGAGGCCGACGACCCGCGGGAACTGCTCCCGAAGGAGGTGCTGGTGCTCGGCGGCGAGCCGCTGCCGCGCGGGCTGCACGACCGGCTACGTGAACTCGCCCCGGAACTGCGGGTGTTCAACCACTACGGGCCCACCGAGACCACCATCGGCGCTTCCTGCCTGCCGCTGGAGGCGCCGGTCGACGAGCGGTGCTCCTCGGTGCCGGTGGGTACCGGCCTCGGGCGGAACATCCTGACCGTCGCCGACCCCGAGGGCCGGCCGCTGCCGCCGTGGTGTCCCGGTGAGGTGCTGATCAGCGGCCCCGGCGTCGCCCTCGGCTACCTGTCCGAACTGGACGAAGGACGCGAGGGCTTCGGCTGGCCGGTCGACGGGGGAACGTACCGTTCGGGCGATGTCGGCCGACTGGTGCCTGGTGCGGGCGTCGAGATCGTCGGCCGCCTCGACGACCAGGTCAAGCTGCGCGGGTACCGGCTGCAGCTCGGCGAGGTCGAGGCGCTTCTGCACCGGCAGCCCGGCGTGCGCGCCGCGGCCGTGGTCGCGCGCACCGACGAGAACGGCCTGGTGTCCCACCTCGACGCCTATGTGGTGGCAACCGGTGACGAGAGCGCCCCGTCGCCCGGCGATCTGCGGACGGCGCTCGGCGGCGAGCTCCCCGCGGCCCTGGTCCCGACCGGCTGGCAGGTCCTGGAACGCCTGCCGCTGACCAGCAACGGCAAACTCGACCGCAAAGCCCTGACGCCCGTGGAGGCGCAGCGCACCCGGGCCGGTCGCCCGCGCGACTCGGTCGAGCAGCGGCTCCTCGTCCTGTGGTCCGAGGTCCTGGGCGTGGACGGCATCTCGCCCGAGGACGACTTCTTCGAGCTCGGCGGGCACTCGCTGCGCGCCATCAAGCTGATCTCCCGTACCAACGCCGCCTTCGGCTGCAGGCTTCCGATGTCCTCGATCTTCAGCGCGCGGACCGTCGCCGCCATGGCCGGACTCGTGCGAGGCAGCGCGGGACAGGACTCCAACCTGGTGCCCCTGCGGCACGCCCAGGGCGCCGCCCCGGTCTTCTGCATCCACCCGGGCGGCGGAAGCACCCTCAGCTACTGGGAACTCGCTCGCCTGCTGCCGGCCGACCGGCCCGTGCACGGCGTCGAGTCCTGGGGCCTGCACGGCAGGCCGCCGCAGCAGGACTTCCACGAGATGGCCGCGGACTACGCCGACGCGATCGCCGCGGCCTGTGCCGAGCCGCCGGTGATCATCGGCTGGTGCTACGGCGGACTGATGGCGCTTCAGACGGCCCGGGCGCTTCGCCTCAAGGGGCGTGAGGTGGCCCGTCTGGTGATCGTCGACTGCCCCGCCCCCGGATACGACGAGGAGGACGAGGCAGGCGAGGAGGTACAGCCGCTGACCGAGGAGGTCCTCGTCGGCCGCTTCGCCTGGCACTACGAGCTGGACCTGCCCGCCCAGCTGCCCTCGGGACCCGCGGCGTACGCGCTGCTGCTGGATGCCATGCGGAGCAACGGCCATCTGCCGCCGACCGCGGGAGAGGACGAGCTGCGCGCGCTGTTCGACGTCTACGCCTCGAACATGACCGCTCTGGAACGCCTTTCCGAGGACACGGACCCGAACACCCGGACTCCCGACTACCCCGTTCTGCTCGTCCGGGCCGAGCCTGCGGGCACCCCGAGGGACGAGGACCGCACCTGGGGCTGGCGTGCCCTGGTCGGGCCCGGCCTCGCGTTCGCCTCCGTCGACGCGGACCACCACGGCATCATGCGCGCGCCCGCGGTCGGCGATCTCGCCGACCTGGTCGGGCGGGCCATCGAGGAGCCCACGGCCCAGAAGCGGGTGACCCGTGACTGAACGTCAGCAGGACGTCGCCGGGCCGCCCGCACTCCGTCTGCCGGCGGACCGGGTGGCCCCCGCCGCGCAAAGTCGCGGCACCGAGTCCCTCACGTTCACCCTGGGGCCGGCCACGGCCCGGCGCCTCGACGAGCTGAGCCGGGAGCACGGGGTGAGCCGCTTCCTGACGCTCCTGGCCGCCTTCCAGCTCGTCCTGGGCCGGTACGCCGGGGTGCGGGACGTCGCCATCGACGTCGGCGTCGCCGCTGATCCGCGGATGCCACGGGACGCCCACGCGGACCCGGGCACTCGGGCGGTCAGGGCACGCTGGGAGGACGGTCAGAGCTTCGCGGAGTTCCTGCGACACGTGCATAAGCACGGCGCGCAGGCCCTCGAGGCGTCAAACACCCCGGACCAGGTGCCGCTGTTCCGGACCGAGGACCTGTCCGTGGCCTGGGAGGCGGCGCCGGCCGAAGGCTCGGGGCCGGGCGCGCTGCGCGGTACGGCGCGGTACGACGGCGACCTGCTCGACCGCGCCACGGTCGCGCGGATGACGACGCACTACGTGACCCTGCTGGAATCCGCGCTGGCCTCGCCCGAGGAGCGTGTCGCGGACCTGGCGCACACCACCCCGGAGGAGCGCGCCCTGCTGGCCGCGTGGGGAATCGAAGGGGGCGCGGCCCGCGCCGACAGCGTCGTGGCCGCCTTCCAGGCCCGCGCCGAGGCCGCTCCGGACGCCGTCGCGCTGGTCTACGGCGACGAAACCGTCACCTACGCGCGGCTCCGGGAGCACGCGACGCACGTGGCGCACCGGCTCGTCGAGCGAGGCGTCGGGCCGGAGAGCGTGGTCGGCCTCGCCATGGAGCGGTCGGCGTCGCTCGTCGTCGCCATGCTGGGCGTCCTCACCGCGGGCGCCGCCTATCTGCCGCTGGACCCAGGACACCCGGAGGCGCGGCTGGCCTACATGGTCGAGGACAGCGGGGCGTACCTCGTGCTGGCCGACCGGGACGTCACCCTCGCCGGCGACGTGCCGGTCCTGCGGACCGACGAGCTGGGCGCGCCGCCTGCGGAACTCTCCTTGACCACGGGGGAGCTGCCCGCGGTGCGCCCGGAGCAGCAGGCGTGCGTGCTCTACACCTCCGGGTCCACCGGTCGTCCCAAAGGCGTCGCGATCACCCATCGCGGGATCGTGCGCCTGGTCTGCGACGCGGGCTACCTCGGCTTCGGGCCCTCCGACGTCGTGGCGCAGGTGGCCAACACCTCTTTCGACGCGGCCACCTGGGAGGTCTGGGGCGCGCTGGTGAACGGTGCCCGGCTGGTCGGGATCAGCAAGGACGAGGCGCTCACGCCCGACCTGCTGCGCGCCCGTGTCGATGAGCACGGGGTCACCGCCATGCTGCTCACCACCGCGCTCTTCCACCGGTGCGTGGACACCGCCCCAGCCATGTTCGCCCCGCTGCGCACCCTCTTCTTCGGCGGCGAGGCGGCGGACCCGCGGCGCGTGGCGGCCCTGCGCGCGGTCGTGCCCGGGCTGCGGCTGGTGAACGCGTACGGCCCCACCGAGGGCACCACCATCGCCAGCACGTACGACATCGTGGACACGGCGCCGGACGCGGCCCGCGTCCCCATCGGGCGGCCCATCGCCGACACCCGCCTGCACGTGCTCGACCGGAGCGGCCGGGAGGCCGGCATCGGCGTGCCCGGCGAACTGCACATGGGCGGCGCGGGCCTCGCGCGCGGCTACGTCGGGCGGCCCGACCTGACCGCGGAGCGGTTCGTGCCGAGCCCGTTCGGCGTGGGTGAGCGCCTGTACCGCACCGGCGACGTGGTGCGCTGGCGCGAGGACGGCGTGCTCGAGTACCTGGGCCGCGCCGACACACAGGTGAAGATCCGGGGCGTGCGCATCGAGCCCGACGAGATCGCGAACGTGCTCTCCACGCACCCGGACGTGCGGGCGGCCGTCGTCGACGTGCAGGGTGCGGACGGCTCCGAGCGCCTCGTCGCATACGTCGTCCCCCCGGGCGAGCGCCGGGCCGCGCCGCGCGAGCTGCGCGCGTACCTCGCGGCTCGGCTGCCCGAGGCGATGGTGCCCGCGCGGTTCGTCACGCTGCCCGAACTGCCGATCACCCCTAACGGCAAGCTGGACCGACGCGCCCTGCCCGCGCCGTCGGACGATGACGGCGTCCTGGCCGAGACGTACGTCGCGCCGCGTGGAGCAACTGAGGAACTTGTCGCGCGGGTCTGGGGCGACCTCCTGGGAGTCCCGAAGCTCTCCGCCTACGACGACTTCTTCGCGCTCGGCGGACACTCGCTCCTCGCGACGCAGGCCGTGGCACGCGTGGCGGCACGGCTCGGCGTGGAACTCGGCGTCCGCGCCGTCTTCGAGGCACCGACCGTCGAAGGGTTCGCCGCGCGAGCCGCCGCGGCCCGCCGTGGGGACGCCCACCTGGCCGTCGTCTCCACCGGCGGCGGTCCGCACGCCCTGTCCTTCGCCCAGCAGCGCCTGTGGTTCCTGGACCGGCTCGCTCCGGGCAGCCCGCTCTACAACGTGCCGCTGGTGCTCTCCGTCGACGGACCGCTCGACGTGGCCGCGCTCGGCGAGGGCGTCCAGGGGCTCGTGCGGCGCCACGCCTCGCTGCGCACCCGCCTTGTGGCGGACGGGGACGAGCCGCTCCAGGTTGTCGACGCGGACGCGGACGTGCCCGTGCGCGTCGAGGACCTGGGGCACCTGCCGGCGGCGGAGCGCGAGCGCGCGGCGGACGACCTCGCGCGGAGCGAGGCGGAACGCCCCTTCGACCTGGCCCGGGGGCCGTTGGTCCGGGTCCGTCTGCTGCGGCTGGCCGAGGAGCGGCACCTGCTGCTGCTCACCCTGCACCACGCCGTCTCCGACGGATGGTCGGTGGGCGTCCTCGTCCGCGACCTCGGCGCGCTGTACGCGGCGGCGCGGGGCGGCACGGCCGCGTCGCTGCCGCCCCTTCCGGCCCAGTACGCGGACTACGCGGCGTGGCAGCGCCGGTTCCTCGACGCCGGTGCGCGCGACGAGCAGGCCGCCTACTGGAAGGACCGCCTGGCGGGGGCGTCCGCCTGCCTGGAACTGCCGACCGACCGCCCGCGTCCCCCCGCCCCCCGGTACTCGGGGGAGGCGTTCGCGCTGCGGCTCGCTCCCGGGCTCACCGAGCGCCTGGGCGAGGTGAGCCGGGCGCACGGGGTGACCCGCTTCATGACGCTCCTCGCCGTGTTCCAGCTGGTCCTGGGCCGGTACGCGGGGGCACGGGACGTCAGCGTCGGCACACCGGTGTCGGGGCGTACCCGGCCGGAGTTCGAGGAGCTCGTCGGCTTCTTCGTGAACACGCTGGTGTTGCGCACCTGCTGGGAGGACGGCCTCACGTTCGCGGAGTTCCTCGCCCGGGTGCGGGAGACCACGCTGGGCGCCTACGAGCACCAGGACCTGCCGTTCGAGCAGGTCGTCGAGGCGGCACGGCCGCCGCGCGACCCGAGCCGGACGCCGCTGTTCCAGGTGATGCTGGCGATGCAGAACGCGCCGGCGGGCACCAGCGCGCTGCCCGGCCTGACGGTGTCCCTGCGCGAAGGCGCGGGCCGGGTCGCCAAGTTCGACCTGACCGTGGTGTGGGAGGAGGCGTCGCTGGACTCCGGCGAGCTGTGCGGCTCGGTGGAGTACGACGTCGATCTCTTCGACCGGGCGACGGTCGAGCGGATGATGCGGCACTACCTCACCCTCCTCGACTCCGCGCTCGCCACGCCCGACGCCCGCCTGACCGACCTGGAGATGATCGACGCCGAGGAACTCACCGCCCTGGTCGGGCCGGTGGCCGAGGCTCCGGCGCGTCGGGCCGTCACGCTGCACGGGCTCGTCGACGCCGCGGCCACCCGCGCGCCGGAGCACCCGGCGCTGGTCCACGGCAACCGGTCGATGGACTACGCGGAGCTGCGGGAACGCTCGGACGCCGTGTGCGCGCGCCTGCGCGCGCGGGGGGTGGGCGCGGGCGACACCGTCGTCGTACGGATGGACCGCTGCCTGGAGTGGCCCGTCGCGCTTCTCGGTGTGCTCAAGGCGGGCGCCGCGTACGTCCCGGTCGACCTGGGCACCCCGCCGGAGCGCCTCGGCCACGTGCTGCGCGACGCGCGGGCCGCCCTGGTCCTCGGATCACGTGCGGACGGCGCGCCGTCCTACCCGGAGGTGCCCTTCGTCGCCGTCGAGGACGCCTTTGAGCACGGGGCCGGCCTGCCCGCCGGTGAGCACGCCGCGTGCCCCGCGGCGACCGCGTACGTCCTGTACACGTCCGGTACGACCGGCCGCCCGAAGGGCGTGTGCGTCAGCCACGCGAACCTCGTGCACACGCTGGAGGCGGTCGCCGAGCGGTACGGGCTGGGCGCGGAGGACCGGGTCCTGCAGTTCGCGTCGCTCACCTTCGATGTGGCGGCGGAGGAGCTCTTCGCGAGCCTCGTCCGCGGCGCGACCGTCGTCCTGCTGCCGGCGGGGCCCGTGCCGGGCATCGACGAACTGATGTCCCTGGCCCGGCACGAACGCCTGTCGGTGCTGAACCTGCCCGGGTCGTACTGGCACGAGTGGGTGTCCGCCCTGGACCGGCACCCGCCGACGGCATGCCGGACGCTGCGCCTCGTCGTCGTCGGCAGCGAACGCGTCGACGGCGGCAAGCTCGCCGAGTGGCAGGCCGCCGTGCCTGCGCACATCCGCCTCCTCAACGCCTACGGTCCGACCGAGACGACCATCACGGCGACCGTCCACGAGCCGCCCGTCGCCCCACCGCCGGGCCGGGCGGCGGGCGGCACCGTCCCCATCGGCAGGCCGCTGCCCGGCGTCCGCGCCTACGTGCTCGACGATGCGCTGCGGCCCGTACCGCAGGGCGTCCCGGGCGACCTGTACCTCGCGGGTCCCGGCGTCTCGCACGGCTACCTCGGCGACCCCGGGCGGACCGCCGGGTCCTTCCTGCCCGACCCCTGGGGGCGGCCCGGCGAGCGCATGTACGCGACCCGGGATCGCGCGCGCCGCGGCCCCGGCGGCGAACTGGAGTTCCTCGGCCGCACGGACGACCAGATCAAGCTGCGCGGCTTCCGCATCGAACTCGGCGAGATCGAGGCCGCCCTCGCCGCGCACCCGCGGGTACGGGACGCGGCGGCGGTGCTGCGCGAGGACACGCCCGGCCGGCCGCTGCTCGTGGGGTACGTGGCCCTGGCCGGCGCCACGTCGGAGGCGGAGCTGCGCACGCACCTGGAGCAGCGTCTGCCGGGCTACATGGTGCCCGCCGTGGTCGTCACGCTCGACCGGCTCCCGCGCAATGAGCGTGGCAAGACCGACCGCCGTGCGCTGCCGCTCCCCCTGCGCTCGGAGCGGACGCCCACGTCACCGGACGCACCCACGGGCGACATCGAGCGCGTCGTCGCGGACGTCTGGCGCGAGGTCCTCGCCACCGAACGCGTCGGCGTGGACGACAACTTCTTCGAACTGGGCGGCCACTCCCTCCTCGTCGTGCGGGTGCAGTCGCGGCTGACCGAGACGCTCGGCAGAGCGGTGCCGGTGGTCGACCTGTTCCAGTACCCGACCGTGCGCGCCCTCGCCCGGCACCTCGCCGCGGGCGACGGGCCCACGGCGGCCACGGGAGCCGAGGGGCGCCGCCGCGCCGCCGCCCGCCGGCAGCTGCAGGGCGCGCGAACGGCGCGGACCAGGAGGCACACGAGATGACAGCGCAGACGCCGCGGACGGATGTGAAGCCACCGATGACGGACCATTTGGAGACAGAAGCGATGAGCGACGAAAACGACCTGCCCGCCGGCGCTGTTGCCGTCGTCGGCATGGCACTGCGGGTTCCCGGTGCCCGAACGCCGGACGCCTTCTGGCACAACCTGCGCGAGGGCGTGGACAGCGTCACGACTCTCACGCACGAGGAACTGCTCGCCGACGGCGCGGCCCCCGAAGAGCTCGCGCACCCGGACCACCGCCCCGCGCTCGGCGTCCTCGACGACATGGAGCGGTTCGACGCGCGGTTCTTCGGGTTCTCCCCGCGCGAGGCCCAGATGCTCGACCCGCAGGCCCGGATCTTCCTGGAGTGCGCCTGGGAGGCCCTGGAGCACGCGGGCCTGCCCTCGGACGCCACCGACGCCGTCACCGGCGTCTACGCCGGCGTCGGGGAGAGCGCCTACCTGCGGCACAACCTGCTGGCCCACGAAGGCCTCGTCGAGCGCATCGGCGCCTTCCAGACCTCCATCGGCAACGACAAGGACTTCGTGCCGACCCGGGTCTCGTACAAGCTGAACCTGCGCGGCCCGAGCGTCAGCGTGCAGACCGGCTGTTCCACCTCGCTGGTCGCCGTGCACACCGCCGCGCAGGCCCTGATCGGCGGCGAGTGCGACATCGCGCTCGCGGGCGGCGCGACCGTCGTCCCGCACCGGCGCGGCTACCGGTACGAGGAGGGCGGCGTCCTGTCCGCCGACGGCCGATGCCGGGCCTTCGACGCGAGTGCCTCCGGCACCGTCCCGGGCAGCGGTGCCGGTGTCGTGGTCCTCAAGCGGCTCGCGGACGCCCTCGCCGACGGCGACGTGATCCACGCCGTGATCCGCGGCTCCGCCATCAACAACGACGGCGACCGCAAGGTCGGCTTCACCGCCCCGAGTGTCGAGGGACAGGCCGACGTCATCACGGAGGCGCTCGACGTCGCCGGGGTCGATCCGGCCACCGTCTCGTACGTGGAGGCCCACGGCACCGGAACCCAGCTCGGCGACCCCATCGAGGTGGCGGCCCTCAAGAACGCCTTCGCCGGCGCGGGCGCGGCGCACCGCTGTGCCCTCGGCTCCGTGAAGACCAACATCGGCCACCTCGACACCGCCGCCGGTGTGGTCGGCCTGATCAAGACCGTGCTGGCGCTGAAGGCGCGGGAACTCCCGCCGTCCCTCCACTACACGCAGCCGAACCCGCGACTCGGCCTGGAGGAAGGCCCGTTCTACGTCAACGCCGCACTCGCCCCGTGGCAGGGCGACGTGCTGCGCGCCGGTGTCAGCTCCTTCGGGATCGGCGGCACCAACGCCCACCTGATCCTGGAGGAGGCGCCGCGGCCCCCCGCCGCCGCCGGGCCGGGCCGCGGCCGGCACGTGCTGCCCCTCTCGGCCGCCACGCCCACCGCGCTCGACACCGCCGCCGCGGAGCTCGCCGCCCATCTGCGCGCCCACCCGCAGGAGCGCCTGGACGACGTGGCGCACACCCTGCAGCACGGCCGCTGGACCCTGCCGTACCGCCGTTTCGTCGTGGCCGGCAGCATCCAGGAGGCGGCCGAGGCCCTGAGCGGGCCCGCCCCGACGCACTCCGCCGGGCCCGAGACGGACCGGGACCGCGAGGTCGTCCTCACCTTCCCCGGACAGGGCGCCCAGCGCATCGGCACCGGTCTCGCCCTGTACGAGCGTGAGCCGGTCTTCCGCGCGGAGGTCGACCGCGCCGCCGAGATCCTCCTGCCGGTGCTCGGGGAGGACATCCGCCACCTGCTGTACCCCGCCGACGCGGAGCGGGAGACCGCCCAGGAGAAGATCCGGCGGACCGAGTACGCACAGCCCGCCCTCTTCGTCGTCGAGTACGCCCTCGCCCGGCTGTGGGCCTCCTGGGGCATCCGCCCGGCGGCCATGCTCGGACACAGCCTCGGCGAGTTCGTCGCCGCATGCCTGGCCGGCGTCATGGCGTACGAGGACGCGCTGCGCCTGGTCGCCGTACGCGGGCGGCTGATGCAGGGCGCGCCCGCCGGTGCGATGGCGGCGGTGCCGCTGCCGGAGAGCGAGGTCACGCCACTCCTCGGCGCGGAGGCCGTCCTGGCCGCCGTGAACGGGCCGCGCGAGTGCGTGGTCTCCGGCCCCTTCGAGGCGGTCGAGGCCGTCGAGTCGCGCCTCGCCGAACGCGGGGTCACCACGAAGCGGCTGCGCACCTCGCACGCCTTCCACTCGCGCATGATGGACGGCGCCGCCGACGCGTTCGAGGCGGAGGTCGCACGCGTCGCCCTGGCCGCGCCCCGGATCCCCTTCGTGTCCAACGTGACCGGCACGTGGGTCACCGACGAGGAGGCCACCAGCCCGGCGTACTGGGCCCGCCATCTGCGCTCCACCGTGCGGTTCGGTGACGGCCTGCGCACGGTGAGCCGCCCCGGCGCGACGCTGCTCGAGGTCGGCCCGGGCCACGTCCTGACGGGCCTCGCCCGCGCCGGGAAGGACGCGCACGGGGCGGTCGCCTCGCTGCCGTCGGCCGGCCCGGACGCCGACGCCGAGCAGGAGATGCTTACCGCCGCCGGCGAACTGTGGCGCCTCGGCGCACCCCTCGCCTGGGAGGCGCTGCACGACGGGGAGACGCCGCGCCGCACTGTGCTCCCGACGTACCCCTTCGAACGCGAGCGGTACTGGGTCGACCCGCCGCGCGGCACCCGCACGGCGCGCGCGAACCCGGACGGACTCGCGGTGCGCGGCTTCCGCCGGGTGGGCCCGGCGAGCCCCGCGGCCGCGCACGACGCCACGGCACCGGCCGCGTGGCTGGTCGTCACGGACCAGGTGGGCGCCCTCCAGGGCCTCGCCGAGCGCCTGCACGACACCCGCTCCCGGGTGATCGAGGTCCCGGCCGGCGCCGTCGGCACCCAGGACGACTGCGCCCGGCTCCTGGAGACCACGCTCACCGCGGACGAGCGGATCGCGGGCGTGGTCCACGCGGCGCTGCTCGGCACCGGTGCCGAGCCCGACGCCTTCCACGCGCTGGAGGAGCTGGAGGCGCTGGAGCGCGCCGTCACGGCACGCGGGGACGACGGCGCACGGCTCGTCACCATGGTGTCCGGCGCGCTCGACGTCACCGGCGAGGAACCGCTCGTGCCCGGGAAGAGCGCGCTGACCGCCTGGGCCCACGCCGGACGGCCGGGCTCCCGGACGCTCCTCGACGTGCCCGTACCCGGAACGGCCGCGGCCGCCCGCCGCCTGACCACCGCGCTGCTCGCGGAACTCGACGGCACGCTCGTGGAACCCGTCGTCGCCCTCCGCGGTGGCCACCGCTTCGTGCCCGAGCTGGCCCCTCTGGGCGCGGCGACCGGCACCGACGCCGGCCGACACGCCGGTGCGCACTACACGTCGACGGGCGACGACCCGGTCGCGACCGTGTTCACCCGGGCCCTGATCCGTGCGGGCGGCACGGTGACCCCGCTGCCCGCCGCCCCGGTCGTACCGTCCACCCTCCTGGTGCTGCTCGACGCGAACGCCCTGCGGGCCGACGTGCTGGACGCACTCGAGCACGCCACCACGGCGGTCGCCCAGGCGCCCGCGGGCACCGTGCTCGCCTGCGAGGTCCACCTCGTGGGTGACGCCGGCTTCGAGCCGTCCCGCTCGCCGGTCGCCGCCGTCGTCGAGACCCGTGTCGCCCTGGTGGGCCGCGAGTCCGAGATCCCGTGGACCGGCTTCGTCTGGTCGCGCGCGGACCACGCCGCCGTCGAGCGGTGGGCGGCCCGCGTGGTCGGCGCGGCCCCCGGCAGCTGCCAGGCGGTCGTGGAACCGTCAGCCGAGCTCGCACCGGGCACCGCCCCGGCCCCGCAGGGCGCGACCTGCGGGGCCCGCGCGGACCACACCGACGACACCGAGCGCCAGGTCGCCGCGATCTTCTCGGACCTCCTCGGCGTCCCCGACATCGCCCCGGACACCAACTTCTTCGAGCTCGGCGGACACTCCCTGCTCGCGGCCCAGTTCGTCGCGCAGGTCCGTACGGTCTGCGGTGTCGAGGTCCCGCTGCGCACCTTCGTCGGCGAGCCGACGATCCGCGGTCTGGCCGCCGCCGTGCGCGCCGCCCGCGCCGAGGCCGGGGACACCCTGCTGGAGGCGCTGCCGACCGTGGTGCCGGACCCCGCCAACGAGGGGGTGCCCTTCCCGCTGACGGACGTCCAGCAGGCGTACTGGATCGGCCGCACCGGCGTCTTCGAGATCGGCAACGTCGGCATGCACGGGTACGAGGAGTTCGACGTCCAGGACCTGGACCTGCCCCGGATGGAACGGGCCTTCCGCCGGCTCATCCAGCGGCACGGCATGCTCCGCGCCGTCGTGCTCCCGCACGGCGAGCAACAGATCCTGACGGACGTCCCCGACTACGTCATCGAGACGGAGGACCTGCGCGGACGGCCCGGGAACGAGGCGGACGCGGCTCTCGAGAGCATCCGCGCGGCCATGTCCCACCAGAACTTCGAGGCCGACCGATGGCCGCTGTTCGAACTGCGCGCCTCGGTCCTCGACGGCGGCCACACCCGACTGCACTACAGCATCGACGGTCTCGTCACCGACGCCCGGGCCTCGAACGTCCTGCTGCGCGAACTCGCCCACCTCTACGAGCGGCCGGACGTCGAGCTGCCCGCGCTCGAACTGTCCTTCCGTGACTACGTGCTGGCGGAGCACAGCCTGGAGTCCTCCGAGCTGTACCGCCGTGCGGAGGCCTACTGGCGGGAGCGGATCCCGGCCCTGGCTCTCGCCCCGGAACTCCCGCTGGCCCGCGACCCCCGCACCGTCGACTCCCCGCGCTTCAAGCGCGTGGAGGGCCTGCTGCCCCGGGACACCTGGGAACGCGTCAAGGGCCGGGCGTCTCAGCGCGGCATCACACCCACGGCGCTGCTTCTGACGGCCTACAGCGAGGCGCTGGCCACCTGGTCGAAGAACCGCCGCTTCACGCTCAACCTCCCTATGGCGAACCGGCTTCCGCTGCACCCGGAGGTGGACGCCATCGTCGGCGACTTCACCTCGGTGACCCTGCTCGAGGTCGACGCGGCGAGCGAGGCCACGTTCGAGGCGCGTGCCCGCGCCGTACGGGACCGGCTCATCACCGACATCGACCACCGTGTGTTCAGCGGTGTGCGCGTCATACGGGAGATGAAGAAGGCACGCGGTGACGCGGCGGCGGCCATGCCGGTCGTGTTCACCAGCCTCTTCCTCGACCACGGCCAGGACACCCCGATCGGCGAGGTGGCGTACAGCATCTCGCAGACCCCGCAGGTCTGGATCGACGCACAGGTCTACGAGGTCGACGGCGCGCTCGCGTTCGACATCGACGCGGTCGAGCAGCTCTTCCCGGAGGGTCTCGTCGCAGCGATCCACGCGGCCACGCTGGAACTGCTGGAGTGGCTCGCGCGGGACGAGGACAACTGGAGCCGGCGCACGCCCCTGCTCGTCCCGGGCGCCGAACTGGCCGAGCGGGAGGCGTACAACCGCACCGAAGGCCCGCTCCCGTCGGGGCTGCTGCACACACCGTTCTTCGCCACGGCGGCCCGGACGCCCGAGCGCACCGCCGTCGTCACCCCGGGCCGCACCCTCAGCTACGGGGAACTGGCGGCGCGGGCCGGCGGCATCGCCCGGCGCCTGACCGGCCTCGACGTGCGGCCAGGCGACCTGGTCGCGGTGGTGATGGAAAAGGGCTGGGAGCAGTGCGCCGCCGTCCTGGGCATCCTCGCCGCGGGCGCCGCCTACCTGCCCATCGACCCCGAACTGCCCGACGAGCGCATCCGGCTCCTGCTCTCACACGGCCAGGCCCGCGCGGTCCTCACCCAGGGCCGCGTCGCACAGGGCGGCGAGGACCGCTTCGCCGGTGTCCCGGCCGTGTTCCGGGTCGACGAACTCCCCCTGGAGGAGCGCGCGGCCGACGGTCTGCGACTGGAGGGTCCCGCCACGCCGGACGACCTCGCGTACGTCATCTTCACGTCGGGTTCAACCGGTCTCCCGAAGGGCGTGATGATCGACCACCGCGGCGCCCTCAATACGATCGTGGACATCAACGACCGCTTCGGCGTGGGGGCCGACGACCGCGTCCTGGCCCTGTCGTCGCTGAGCTTCGACCTGTCGGTCTACGACGTCTTCGGCCCGCTGGCGGTCGGCGGTGCGGTCGTCATGCCCGACGCCGGCGCGCACCGCGACCCGGCGGCCTGGCTCGACCTGCTGGAGACGGCCCGGGTCACCCTCTGGAACTCCGTGCCGGCGCTGATGGAGCTGCTCGTCGAGCACATGAGCGTGAAGGAGGCGACCAGCACGGCGCTGCGGCTGGTGATGCTGAGCGGCGACTGGCTGCCGGTCACGCTGCCGGACCGCATCCGGCGGGTGCTCGGCGCCCCGGAGGTCGTCAGCCTCGGCGGTGCGACGGAGGCGTCGATCTGGTCCATCCTCTACCCGATCGGCGAGGTGCCGGCCGACTGGCCGAGCATCCCGTACGGCAGGCCCATGCGGAACCAGACGTTCCATGTCCTTGACGACGCGCTCCGGCCGCGCCCGACCGGGGTGCCCGGCCAGCTCTACATCGGCGGCGTGGGTCTGGCCCAGGGCTACCTGCACGACGAGGCCAAGACCAAGGGCAGCTTCATCGTCCACCCCGAGACCGGCCGGCGCCTCTACCGCACCGGAGACCTCGGACGCTTCCTGCCGAGCGGCGACATCGAGTTCCTCGGCCGCGAGGACTTCCAGGTCAAGGTGCAGGGCTACCGCATCGAGCTCGGCGAGATCGAGGCCGCGATCATGCAGCACCCGGACGTCCGGGCGGCGGTGGCCGTGGTCCAGGGGGAGCCGCGCGGCGCGAAGCGTCTGGTCGCCTTCGTCGTCCCGCAGACCGCGCACGACGTTCCGCAGGACCTCCGCGACTTCCTCGGTACGAAGCTGCCCCGGTACATGGTGCCGGACGTCTACGTGGAGATCGACGAACTGCCGCTCACCGCGAACGGCAAGGTCGACCGACGGGCGCTCGTGGTGCCCGAGCAGGTGGTCGAGGAGGCCACGCCGCTCTACGAGGCTCCGCGTACCCCGATAGAGGAGGCCGTCGCCGAGGTCTGGGCGCACATGCTCAAGATCGAGCGCGTCGGTGTCCACGACAACTTCTTCGCCCTCGGTGGAGATTCGCTCATGGCCATGCGCGCGGTGGTGCACCTGCGCAAGGCGCTCGACACCGAGCTGCCGATCCGTGTCCTGTTCGACAGCCAGACGCTGGCGGACACCGCGCTCGTCATCGAGGACCACCTCCTCGCCGAGATCGAGGAACTGTCCGAGGAAGAAGCCCAGGCGTTGCTCGCCGACTGAGCCGATCTGTCACGGAGACCTCAAGGTGAACCGAACCGCAACACCCCGCGCGACGCGCGCCCACGGCTGGATCGTGGGCGCGCGGCGCCCGGCCGCACCGGCCGTCCGTCTCTTCTGCCTTCCGTACGCGGGAGGCGGGGCCTCGACCTACGCCGCGTGGCCCGCGCTCTTCCCGGACGACGTCGAAGTCTGCCCCGTCGAACTGCCCGGCCGGCAGACCCGCTGGGGTGAGAACGCCTTCGAACGGGCGCGGCCGCTCGTCGAGACGCTCGCCACCGCGCTGGCGGACGAACTCGACGTCCCCTACGCGCTCTTCGGACACAGCATGGGTGCCCTTCTGGCGTTCGAACTGGCCCGGGAGCTGCGCAGGCGCGGCGCCGACCTGCCGCGCGTCCTCTTCCTCTCCGCCGGCCCCGCCCCGCAGCTCCCGCGCCGGAAGCCACAGGTGCACGACCAGCCGGACGACACCGTGGTGGCCCGGCTGCGTGACCTGGGGGCCGTCCCGGACGACGTGTTCGCGGAGCCGGAGCTGCTCGAACTGCTCATGCCGACGATCCGCGCGGACTTCTCGGTCGTCGAGACGTACGCGTACCAGCCCGAACCGCCGCTCGACTGCCCCGTCGTGACCTTCGCCGGAACGGAGGACCGGGAGGTGCCGCCCGGCCAAGTGGCCTTCTGGCACGAGCAGACGACCGGCGGCTTCGCCCACCACGTTCTGCCCGGGGACCACTTCTTCCTGCACAGCGAGCGGACCGCGCTCCTGGACGCGCTCCGCGCCGCGCTGATGGCCGCCGGACGGCGGCCATCAGCGCGGCGCGGAGTGCCTGGCCGACCCGACGAACCGACCCGACCAAAAGGAGCAGTGATGGACACGACGGAGGCCTTCGGCCTGATGCTTCCCCAGTGCTGCGCCCACCTGATGTCCTGACCCCGCCCAGCGCCGGCTTGTGGCGAGCAGGTTCCCAATCCCGCTGAACAGGCCGAGCATCACACAGCTGGCAGTGTGGGGATCGGCCGGTCGATGGAGTGCAGCTCCAGGTATCGGTTGGCCATCAGCACATAGACATCCTCGAGCTGTTCGCCGTTCGCGCGACACCAACGGACAACGGCCCGGCGCAGCACAGCGCGCCGGTCCGGGCCCCGCTTGATGCCCGATCGCAGCTCGCTGCGCGCCTGTTGGTGGGCTTCTTCGACGTATTCGGCTGGCACGATGTCGTGATCAAGGGCGAGGTCGAGGGCGTACTCGTACGGGTAGCGCGCGGGCACGAACAGCGGGCCGGGCAGCTTGGCGATGGCTTCGGCGATGCTAGTCACACATCAACCGTGGCATGCCCTGGCGGCGTCGGCATGCCACAACCGCCGGGCCGACGTTCCCCTGGCCAAAGCGATGTCCTACACAGCCGCCGCCCGATCGAGCGGCGGCTACTCGCTGCACCACTCAACTCCATCTCGTCCATATGGACGGGGATTGACGCTGGGCTGACGTGACAACAGGGCGCTACTCTCTACCTCGTTCATCGGACCTCTATCCACGTCTGTTGCACCGGAGCCTCGCCTTGGACCTCATCCTGTCCGTGAAGAACGCCACCCCCGAGTTCGGCGAGAAGCTCCTCGCCTTCCTCGCCCCCTACGTCGACGCCGTCACAGTCGAAACGGACGGCACCTGGACCCGCGACCGGATCGACCGCTACTACCTCTCCCTGCCACCCCGCGCTCAGCGGATCCTCGAAGAGGCCGTTGGCCGTGGCGGCTACGTCTCCGCCGATGCCTTGCGCGGCGAGGACGGCTCCAGCAGCCTCAAGGGCCATAGCGCCGGCCTCAAGCGCGCCCTCGACCGCGGCGTCCGCGAAGGCTGGTTGCCCGCCGCCATCGAAGCGCCCGTCCAGGCCCAGGGTCCCGGATTCGGCAAGGTCGTCGGCTACAGGATTCCGCACGCCATCTACGACCTGTTCCGCGACACCGTCCTCGCCCTTCCCACCGCACGCCGCGCCGCGCTCAGCAAGGCGATCACCAGGCACGGCACGGACACGCGGTGGGATGCGTCCTTGGCCGTCAAGATCCTTACCAACCAGGACCTCGAAACCGACTGGAAGGGTGCGGACGTCATCCTGCGCCACCTCGCCGAGACCGGACTCATCGTCAAGGCCGACTCGGACCGCGCCGTGTACCGGCTCGCCAACGGGCAGTAACCGGGCTCGGACCAGGAAGGAGGGAGCCAGTGGGAAACGACCTCACGGCGGTCTGGACGGCGCTGAACGAACGCCAGCAGTTCTACCTGGGCACCATCTACGACGCCGACCAGGCCAAGGAGTCGGAAAGGGCCGCCGCTGGCGCGGCGGGGAAGTGGGACCGCATCCCTTGCTCTGCCGCGTTCGTTCCGAGAGTGCGGTCCAGGTCGGCCGCCAACGGACTGGACAGCTGAAACGCAGACAAAGCTGCAGGGGCCGCAGCTTCATTGCGCATGGTGTTGTCCGCGGACAACACCACCCCAACGGTCGCAGGGCTCTGATCTGCGAGAGCTGCAGCCGGCACGGAGTCATCGAGAGCCTGCATGGAGGAGTGCATGTTGTCCGCGGACAACACGGTCACGGCCGGCACCGTGCCCTGCTGCTGCACCAGGGCGGCCGGGACTTCTGGGTTGGCGACGGTGTTGTCCGCGGACAACATCCACTCCTCCTGGTCCTCTCGGTTTCAGAGATCGGCGTACAGCTCCTCGAGGAGCGCCCTGAGCCCGGCCTTGTCGAGGCCTTCTCCAAGGGTCACGGCTCGCTCCGCCACGCTCGCTCCGAGAGCCCGGACCAGCTCGACCGCCGACGGACCGGACGGCCGAAACACGGACGAAGCCGCAGCGGCCGCAGCCTCACTGCGCATGGTGTTGTCCGCGGACAACACCACCTCTGGGCGGACTCCTGCTGGCTGGGCACCAAAGGAGCTACAGAGTCACGTTGTCCGCGGACAACATCTTGATGGAGCTGTAGCAACCTGCGGGACGAACGAGAGGGGGGTGTTGTCCGCGGACAACACCCCCCCTCCTGGTCCTCTCGGTTTCAGAGATCGGCGTACAGCTCCTCGAGGAGCGCCCTGAGCTCGGCCTTGTCGAGGCCTTCTCGAAGGGTCGCGGCTCGCTCCGCCGCGCTCGCTCCGAGAGCCCGGACCAGCTCGACCGCCGACGGACCGGACGGCCGAAACACGGACGAAGCCGCAGCGGCCGCAGCCTCACTGCGCATGGTGTTGTCCGCGGACAACACCACCCCAACGGTCGCAGGGCTCTGATCTGCGAGAGCTGCAGCCGGCACGGAGTCATCGAGAGCCTGCATGGAGGAGTGCATGTTGTCCGCGGACAACACGGTCACGGCCGGCACCGTGCCCTGCTGCTGCACCAGAGCGGCCGGGACTTCTGGGTTGGCGACGGTGTTGTCCGCGGACAACACCGCCTCGGGGTGATCCTGGGCGGGCTCCTGCTGGCTCGGCACCATCGGCGTCGGCACAGTCGTGTTGTCCGCGGACAACACGTCCGTCTTCGCGGCTGCCCTCAGCTGCTTGTCGCGTTCCCGCTTGGCGCGCTCCTCTTCCTTGATGTTCTCGGCGAGGGCGAGCAGATCGGCGGAGGTGAGGGAGCGGTCGTCCTTGTACGCGCGGGCGAGGCGGCGACCGTACCGTTCGGCGAGCTGTCCACTGACCAGTTGCTCTTGGATCAGTGTGGGCAAGGTGAGCAGGGCGATCTGGTTGCCGACCCAGGACCTGTCTTTTCCTCGGCGGCGGGCGACCTCGGCCGCGTTGCCGTCGCAGGCGTCCAGCAGCTGCTTGAGGCCGCGGGCACGCTCGATGATGTCGAAGTTCTCCCGGTCTTCGTTCTCGAGCAGGAGGTAGTCCATGAAGTCGGCCTGGCTGGTGGCCAGGTCGTCCCGGACGACGAAGTCGAGGGCTTCGAGTCCGACATGCTGGGCTGAGCGGTAGCGGCGTTCGCCGTTGAGGAGGACGTGCTCGGCTGTGGGCTCGATCAGTTTTTCGTGGTTCGGCCACAGCTTGAGGTAGGCGGCCCGGGTGACCGCCACACACGCGGTGGTCTGTTTGCGGGCGAGGCTCTCCCCGAGCCTGGCGCGGTCCTCGTCCGTGCCGTAGTTGCGGCGGGGGTTCATCGGGCAGGTGGCGACCTTGGCGAGGTCGAGCCGTTGGACCTCGTAGTCGGGGATGAGCCCGGCGGCCTGGGCTTTGGCCCGGCCGCGTTCGCTGAGGGGCTGCCGGGCGAGGCTGGCGAATGCTCCGGCGCCGACGCGGTCTGCGACCCTGCTCATGCTGCGATCCTCTGTGCGATGTTCCGCATGATCTCGGACTGCTCGCCGTCCGGTGCGTAGATGAGGAGGGGGGTCTTGCTGCGGACCGCCTCCCGCTGGTCCTTCAGCTCGTTGACGACCGCGATCACTGCGGGGTGCCCCAGGGACTTCCATCCCTCGAGGGAGGAGGTGACGACGTATCCCTTCCGGATGTCGAAGAGGTTGACGATGAATCCGAGGTCATCGATGACGATGCCGAGGTCTCCGCAGAGGGAGTCGATCTGCTCCCGCAGGAGGGTGTAGGCGTCGGCGGAGGAGTCCTCGGCCTGCACCGGGATGATGATGCCGGAGCTGCCGTCCGGTTCGCCGTCGCGCTTGCGCGCGTAGTAGAGGGCGTTGTCCATGGCGTAGCCGAGGCTGGGCGGGCAGTCGATGATGACGAAGTCGAAGTCCTGCTCGAGTTCGGCAAGGGCCTTTTCCAGGGCGGTCTCCTTGACGCGGACCTCGCGGCTGGTGGCGAGCTTGGCGTCGAGGAGGAATCCGTCGGTGCATGCGGGCAGCAGGTGGAGGCGGCTGCCGAAGCTGTCCCCGTCGACCTCGATCAGAAGGTCCCGCAGGTCGGAGGCGCGGTCACCGACCATGTTCTTGACCAGGCTGTCGCTCTTGATCGGTAGATGGTCGTGCCCGAGCTGCTTGGTGAGGTGGCCTTGGGCGTCGAAGTCGACGATGCAGACCCGGTACCCCATCTCCGCGAGCGCCTGTGCGACGCCGGCCGACATCGCGGTCTTGCCGACACCGCCCTTCTGGTTGCCGAAGGCGATCCGTCGGGGTCCGGTGGCCATCCGGGCTCGCTGCGGCAAGGGGTGGGCGTCCAGCCACAGCCGGATCGCCTGTGCGAGCCCCTGGTTGTAGGGCAGTCCCTGCTGGGAGCAGTCTTCCCGGAAGCCCTTGTAGAGAGCTGAGGGGACGTAGGTGGAGAAGGAATCGCTGCGGGCGGTGTCGATCAGGCCCAGAGGACGGTCGGCGGCGCGCCATGCCTGGATGCCTTCGGTCACGGCGTCCTGGATGTCGACGCCGACCGTGGCGGCACGGATCTTCAGCTCGCGCCGCAGCTGGGCGGGGAGTTTGGTAACTACCTTGTCTCGATCTTCAGCCATGTTTGGGGCGGTCATGGGGGGAGTTTACTAACCGCACGGGCAGCTTAGACAGCGACACGTCCGCTTTGTTACCTATGTATTGATACCCAGTAGCGGAATGTGTTGTCCGCGGACAACACATCAAGCCGTGCAATGGCCCATGGCCAGAACCTTGTGCCCCGTACAGACTGGCGCGCGCCATGTTGTCCGCGGACAACATGAACCGGCACGGCACGCGGCAGGAGCAGCCGGCTCTCGCAAACGCCCCCTGCGCGAGATCAACCGGCTCGGATCGGCGGCGGAGGACCACGTCATCCTCACCAAGGGTGCGCTGCGGAGGGCGCTCGGGAGCGTGAGCTCCACAAGGAGGCTGGCCCGACAACCTCGCCCAGTGGGTGGTCGGGGTCCTCGACATCGCGGAGGAGTACGGTTTCAAACTGCTGAAGGACGCTCAGCGGATCCGGGCCCTCCCACTGCTCCGGCCCGAGCTGCGTGCGCAGCCCACCCAGGCGTCCGCATGTAGGTCATCGCCGACGCGATCGCCAAGTCGGACGTCGAGCACGCCGAGCTAGTCGGATGGGCGGCCATCTCTCGCTCGGTCCAATAGGCCCGGTAAGGATCGTCGTTGACCTGGGTCACCAGTTTGTGCATAGGTTCACCGGGTTGGCGATGGTGAGGCCGGAACCGGTTGGATGTGGCCGGACATCCGATCTGGTGCGGGGAGGCATGGTGGCGAAGCCGGTCAAGGTCCGGAGACTGACCGACCAGGAGGGCCAGCAGTTACAGCGGATCGTGCGCCGGGGCAGCACGAACACGGTGCGCTACCGGCGGGCGATGATGCTGCTGGCCTCCGCCGGCGGGAACCGGGTGCCGGTGATCGCCCAGTTGGTCCAGGCCGACGAGGACACCGTGCGGGATGTGATCCACCGGTTCACCGAGATCGGCCTGGCCTGCCTGGACCCTCGCTGGGCGGGAGGCCGTCCCCGCCTACTCAGCCCCTGGGCGTGTCCACCCGCGACCTCACCGCGAACCCACGGGGCCACTCCCTAAGGACATCGGCCCCTCGGGTTCGCGGTGGAGAACCTTCCGTTTTCGCGAACTCGCAGGGATCCCCGGGCATGAGTAGTAGTTGAGATACAGGAAGTCCCGGTGCGATTGATCTTGCTGGGGGTCCGCCTACTTTGCGGCGGCTTCGAGCTGGCGAGGTACGGCGCCGACGCACAGGTCCCGCAGGTCGGGATGTGGTTGTAGAGGGTGCCCGGGGTGCGGTCCCGGAACTTGTCCCGGAAGGCGACCGGGAGTCGGTGCCGAGGCGCCGGTCCGCCATCCTTGAGCCATGCGTGCCGCCCGCCTGATCCGCATGGCGCTTCTCGTCCAGTCGAGCCCCGGTCTGACCGCCGCCGCCCTTGCCCGCGAGCTGGACGTCTCCAAACGCACTGTGATCCGTGATGCCCAGGCTCTGCAGGAGGCGGGCGTTCCCATCCGGTCCGAGCGCGGCCGCGCGGGCGGCTACCACCTGGCGCCGGGCCACCGGACCCGGCTTACCACGCTCCATCCCACCGAGGCGGAGACGCTCTACCTCTCGGGTCTGCCCACGGCCCTGCGCGATCTGGGACTGTCTGACGCGGCGGACACGGCCCGGCTGAAGCTGTCGGCGACCCTCCTGCCGTCGCTGCGTGCAGCGGCCGAATCGTCGGTGCGCCGCTTCCACCTGGATGCCCCGGCCTGGTTCCGCGAGCCGTCGGCCCCGGAGTCGCTGCCGGATCTGGCCCGCGCCGTGTGGTCCGACCGCACTGTCGAGCTGACCTACGCGCGGCCGGGCCGGGACGGCGCGCCGCCCCGCATGGTGACCCGCCTGCTGGAGCCGTACGGGCTCGTCCTGAAAGCGGGGGTGTGGTACGTCGTAGGCCGTGTCCCGGGTGAGCGGGAGGGCCGTGACGGCACCTGGCGCACCTACCGCGTCGACCGCGTCACGGCACTCTCCCCCGCTCCCGGAGCCGACGAACCCTTCGTCCGCGACCCGTCCTTCGAGCTGGCCGCGCACTGGCAGGCCCACGCCGCCGGGTTCGCCCGGGCGCTGCTGCGCACGACCGTCACCGTGCGCCTGACGGAGCGGGGCCTGCGCCGCCTGCCCGCCGTGGTGGATCCGGCCGGCGCCGGTGAGGCGTTGGCGTCCGCGACCGCGCCGGACGCCGGCCGGCGGGTCACGCTCGACCTGCCGGTGGAGTCGGAGGACGTCGCCTTCGGTCAGCTGACCGGGCTGGGGGCGGACGTGGAGGTGCTGGCCCCGCAGGGCCTGCGCGCCCGCTTCCGCGAGCATGCGCGGGCCCTCGCCGCCCTGTACGGCGCGGAGCAGGAAGATCAGCGGTAGTCGTCCGGCAAGCCGTCCTTCCCGCCGTACCTGACGTCCTCGAAGTACGCCCAGGCGTCCGGCCGGCTGCCGTCCACGTCCCGTACGCCGTAGGTCCTGGCGAGCTCCGCGCTGGAGGCGGACTTGCCGTTCCAGCGGGCGGCCCGGTCCGGGTCGGCGGCGAGCGCGGCGACCGCGCGGGCGAGGTAGTGCGGCGACTCGGCGATGGCGAAGTCCGGTTCCCGGGCGACGGCGTCGCGCCAGTTCTCCTCGGCCACGCCGAAGTGGGTGAGCATCTGCTCCGAGCGCAGGAAGCCCGGCGTGACGGCGACGGCCGTGCCCCCGTACTCCGCCAGCTCCTCGCCCAGCCCGAAGGCGATCCGGATCGGGGCGTTCTTCGCAAGGTCGTAGTAGAGGTTCTCGCGGTAACGGCGGTTGGAGACCGCCGTGCCGTCGGTGACCTCCACGTGCAGCGGCGCGTCCGAGCGGACCAGGAGCGGGAGGGCGAGTGCCGCGGTGATCACGTGCGAGCGCACCCCGAGTTCCAGGATCCGCAGGCCGTCGGCGAGGGGCGTCTCCCAGCTCTTCTTGCCGAAGACGGAGTCGATGAGCAGGTGTTCACCACCCCAGAGGTCGTTGACCAGGATGTCGAGCCGCCTCTGTTCGCGGTCGATCCGCTCGACGAGGGCGCGGACCTGGTCCACGTCCAGATGATCGGTAGGGACGGCGATGCCGGTGCCGCCGGCCGCCGTGACCAGCTCCGCGGTCTCCTCGATGGTCTCCGTGGTCCGGCCTACCTCGCTGGCGCGCTCGCGGGTGGTGCGGCCGGTGACGTAGACAGTGGCGCCGGCGCGGCCGAGTTCGACGGCGAGGGCACGTCCGGCGCCACGGGTGGCCCCGGCGACGAGCGCGATCTGGCCGGCGAGCGGGACTTCCCGGCCGATGCCCTGGGTGTTGATGTCCTTGTCCATGGCATCACGATGCACGCCAAAAGTGACACCTCACGTCACCCTTTTCCGAGAGTCTTCCCGCGCTCCGCCTCAGCCCAGTCCCGTCCTCACGGGGCCGACGCTGGAGGGGTGAGGACGAGAGGGAGTCCAGGAGATCGTCGACCGTCCCGCGCCTCAGCTGATGCGCAGTAAGAACGTGTTCCACGCAGCCTTGGACGAGGAGGTGTGGGAGGGGGTTTTCAAGTCGTTGCGAGAGATGCGTGCGGCTCTGGCCGAGGAAGTTCCTCCCAGCCCCCGTGGTGGGTGTGGACGCGGGAGGGCGACCCGGGACACCGGAGCCGTCAACTCGGTGCAGCACCCGGCACACGCGAACACGTCCAAACAAGCTCCCCCTCGCCGCGGTTCCCCGGGGATTGTGCATCGCCTGCGGCGGAGGATCCACCGGATTTCGGAGCGGCTCCAGGGCTTCTCTCGGAGGGCGTAGGCAGCAGCGAGCGGGCAGCGCGAGCGGTGGTGCTGGTCATGGGATTCCGTGGGACCTAAGGTGCGGTCACTCCCGCCGCGTGGGTGTCGTGCCGGTGCTGCGGGCCCAGCACGCGCAACTCGTCCAGCACCGTGGTGCTACCGGGCGGAGGGGTGAAGATCCGCAGGCGCTGGTCCGCCGCGGGCGTCGCCAGCACCTCGCAGTCCAGGTCGATCCTGCCCAGGTCGGGATGCACGAGACGGTACGGGTGCGACCTGCGCACGGCGACCTCGTGCCGGTCCCACAGCGCCGTGAATTCCGGGCTCGCGGCCCGGAGCCGCGCCACAAGCGAGCGGGACGCCGCGTCGTCGCCGCGACGGGCCGTCGCGGCCCGCAGGTCGGCGACCAACTGCCGGGCCTGCTCCTCGTGTTCCTCGACCGCGAAGTGACCGCGGACGCCGGGGTCGGTGAACCAGCTCAGCACGATGTTGCGGTCCTCCTCGGCGACCGTGCACACGCACCCGAACAGCGCGAGCGCCAGGTCGTTCTGCGCCAGCAGGTCGCCCAGATCGCTCACCACCTGCACGGGCACGCCGTCCAGGCGGTCGAGGAGGTATCGCAGGCCCGGCCGCAGGTACTCCCCGGCCCGCGCGCCCTCCGGCGGGCGGTGCCCGGCGAGCAGGTACAGGTGGTCCCGCTCGTCCTCGGTCAGCCGCAGCGCGCCCGTCAGCGCGGCGAGCACCTGGACCGAGGGTTGGGGGCCACGGGCCTGTTCGAGCCGCATGTAGTAGTCGGCCGACATCCCGGCGAGCATCGCGACCTCCTCACGACGCAGGCCCGGGATCCGCCGCCTCGGCCCTTCGACGAGCCCGACGTCGCGCGGCGTCAGCCGCTCCCGGGACCGGCGCAGGAAATCGGCGAGCTCGGGACGGTTCAGTGTCATGTCCTTCTCGGGATATCGGTGTCGTGAAAGCGCATCCTGGGACCGCCGATCCTAGGCGAAGCGCTCCGCTCCCGCGGTGCCGGCGGCGGCGGCACGATCGGCACATGGCCGTCCAAGGCCTGTCCGACGAGAAGATCGGTGGTCGCACCATGAGGGAATCCGTACTGGAAGTGCCGGGCGCGCGACTGCGCTACGCCGTCCACGGCGAGGGCCCCTTGCTCCTGCTCGTCGCCGGCGGCCACTACGGTGTCGACGCGAACGAACCGCTCGCGCACCACCTCGCCGACCGGTACACCGTCCTCACCTACGACCGGCGCGGCCTGTCGGGGAGCACCACCGACGCCCCCGCGACGACCCTCGCCACGCACGCCGACGACGTCTCCCGCCTGCTCTCCGCCCTCACCCCGGAACCCGCACTCGTCTACGGCACCAGCATCGGCGCCCTGATCTCGCTCGAGCTGACCGTCAGGCATCCCGGGCAGGTCGCGGCGGTCGTCGCGCACGAACCGCCCGTCACGAACCTGCTGCCGGAACCCGGGCGCGCCCTCGCCCTCGGGCAGCTGCTCACCGTCGAGGAGACCTTCAGGGCGGAGGGCGCGGCCCCCGCGATGCGCAGGTTCGCGGCCGACATCGACATCGACCCGAACGACTGCGAGCCGGACGTCCCGGCACGCGCTCCGGGGCCCGACCACCTGCGGAACGCGGAGGTCCTCCTCACACACGACATGCCGGCCATCAGGGCGCACGTCCTCGACGTGGCCGCGCTCAAGGGCTCACCCGCCCGTGTCGTGCCCGCCGCCGGTGAGAACTCGGGCCACGTCTGGCCGCACACGTGCGCCGCGATGCTCGCCGGCGAACTGGGGACGCGCCTGGAGACGTTTCCCGGCGGCCACAACGGATACGTCTTCCGCCCGCGCGGAACCGCGGAGCGCATCCGCGCGGTACTCGGTTCCTGAGGCGCGACGCCTCCCGGTTCAGCCGCGATGGCGCCGGGCTGGGGCAGGCCGATGCGGCCGCCCTGCCACCCCTGATCGATCGTGAGCGTGCCGTCCTGGTCGAAGCCGACGGCCTGGCTGGGGGCCTGTCAGGGCGGGGGGACGATGACGGTTCGGTTCATGTGGTCCTCCGTCGGGTGCTGGGCTGGTCTACAGGAGGGGGAGCCGGTGCTCGTCCGGCTCGGCGCCGTCGTTCTGGGGGAGCGCCTGGGCGCGGGCCTCGTCGTGGGCTTCGTCGTCCCGGTCGCAAACGAGCCGGCCGTCGGGGAGCTCGTCCCATTCGCGGCTGCCGACGGCGTCTTCGGCGGCGTTCTCAGGGGTTTCGTGGTGGGGGATGAACTCGTCCTCGACGACGTCGCCGCAGATGCTTCACTTGGCGGTCCAGCACAGCAACGGGGCAGCCACGCCGACGCCCGAGCGGGCCGCGCCCGTACGGCGCCAGGCGTAGCCGTGGTGGAGGACCAGGGCGTGGCTGACGGGCTCAAGCGCGGAGCCGTCGTCCAGTTCGGCGGCCAGGGCGTTGTGCTCGGCGGCGGCCATCAGCGCGGTGGCGAGGTCGGGCATCTCCAGCAGGGTGTCGGGGCCGCTGAGCCACAGCCCCCAGGGCCGGTCCGGGCTGCCGGGGCGCAGCCGGTCGGTTCGCGGTGAACAGGCTGCGGCGGTTGGCCAGGGTCAGGGCGGGGGTGGTCGTCATCTCCGGGTCTCCTTCGACGGGTCGGCCCGGCCCGCTGGGGTGCGGGCCGGGCCGGTGGGCTGGCGGGTGGTCAGGCGTGGTGGGCGGCGGGCGGTGCAGGAGGAACTGGAGGGCGGCGGGCGGTGCAGGAGGAACTGGAGGGCGGCGGGCGGTGCAGGAGGAACTGGAGGGCGGCGGTGATGTTGGGGTGCTCGCCGGTCGCCGGCCTGCCGCAGCTCCAGCACCGAGCCCACCTCCCCGAGCACGCTCACCGTCGAAACCAACCACCACCACCACCCCTACCAAGCAGGGCTCGGTCCGGGCGCAGGCCCTTGCCGGCTGGGGGCATCAGCGGGGGCGTCAGAGTCCGCCCATGGACGACAACACCGCCCTCTGGTACCGGATCGCCGATCTCCTTCCGCCGCCGGCCTCGAAGGAAGTCAAGGACTGCTGGGAGATCGGGGAACAAGAGTGCGGGCTCGGCCTGCTCGTCGAGGGCCTGCTCGCCCGCCAGGTCCCGATCGGCGGGGCGGGCCGGGTGCAGATCTCCGTGCTCGCCGAGAAGTGGGGCGAGCGCGAGCGGCTCACGCCCGGCATCGTGCGCTGCCTGGGCGACGGCGCGCCCGCCGGGGTGCGGCTGCTCGATGGCGACGGCGACGAGGTCGAGGTCGTGACGGGCTGGAGCGAGCCGGAGCTCGCCGACCTGGTGCTGGTGCCGTGGATCGGCTGCACCCGCTGCGGCCAGGTCTTGCCGCGCGCCCACGCCTGGGAGCCCTGGGACGACTTCTCCTACCTCGCCGAGCACTACGTGATCAGCACATCGAGCCACGACACGGCACTACGGATCTTCCCCTCCGGCTCCGCCGGCGAGGCCTTCGCCGAGCTCCTTCACAGCTGCCCGAAGGCATAGCTTGATCTTTAAGGCTGCTGCTGTGCCCTGTCGGGCGCGTGAGTGTCCTTTTGTTGCGTTTCTTGCCGACTGGGTAGCGGGTGGAGGTGCGGCCCTCGGGCCGGCCGGGTCCGGGGCGGGTGACTTTCGGCGTACTGGCCGGAGGCCCACAGTCTTGTGGACGCGGCGGTAGCCGCGCCGGACCCAGCCGGGTGTGAGCTGATCTGGTACCAGCGGTTTCTCCCAGGGCCTGCGCAGGTTCTCGGCGAGGAGGCGGGCGAGGCGGAGCTGGGTCAGACCGAGTGGCTGCTTGAAGAACCGGAAGATGTGTTCAAGATCGAACCTTCGGAGGAAGATCCGCCACAGGCGGTCGACGTCATGCGCGACGGCGTCGGGGTCGCTGTGCCACAGCCACGGCGGCTTCGGGTCGCGGTTGCCCGGCAGACGCTCGACGGCCAGGTGGACGAGGGTGCCTTCCACGATCGGCAGGTCGCCCTCGTGGTTGCTCCACCCGCCCTGACGGCGTTCCAGTTGGGTGCAGCCGCCCCCCAGCAGCGCGCAATGACGGCGCCGAATCGCTCGTGGCAGGAGGCGACGTGGACTGGCGCGACATCCCAGCGTTCGCAGAAACGATCCGCCAGGTCCTCACCCAGGAGCAGATAGGGGAGCTCGCCGAGACTCTGATCAACAAGCCCGGCTGGTCCGGCAGCAACCGCATAGCCCAGAAACGATGAGAGGGCCTCGCTTCGGTCATGCGACCGGAGCGAGGCCCTCCCATCGTTTGGAAAGTCAAGCCGCCCGGACATCACTCCAACGCGGCCGCCTTACGCAGCAGCACGGACCGCTCGCGGGCGTTGCGGCACAGCCGGGCGGCGAGCTCCAGCTCGGCCCGGGCCTCGGCAGTCCGGCCGAGCCGGAGCAGCAGTTCACCGCGCACGCTCGGGAGCAGGTACGACCCCGACAGGCGGCCGGAGGCGGCCAGTTCGTCGACCATGCCCAGTGCCTGCTGCGGTCCGCTTGCCATCGCGACGGCCACGGCCCGGTTGAGCTCGACAACGGGTGAGGGGGCCACGCGGCCGAGCGCCTCGTAGAGGAGCACGACATGCTCCCAGTCGGTCTCCTGCACCGAGGGTGCCGTCGCGTGGCAGGCGGCGATCGCGGCCTGCAGACCGTACGGTCCAAGGCCCCGCCCGGTAGCGGTGGCCCGGCCGAGCACGGCCAGACCGCGACGGATCGCCGACCGGTCCCACAGGCGCCGGTCCTGGTCCTCCAGGAGCACCGCCTCCCCGTCGGGCCCGGTACGTGCCGGAAAGCGCGCGGCGGTGAGTTCGAACAGTGCGAGCAGCCCGTACACCTCCGGCTCAGCGGGCAGCAGGGCGGCCAGCATCCGGGCCAACCGAACAGCCTCGTACGCGAGATCGGGGCGCAGCAGGCGGTCGCCGGTCGTCGCCGTCGAGCCCTCCGTGAAGATCACGTACAGGACGCTCAGGACCCCGCCGAGCCGCTCGCGCCGCTCCTCGGACGGGGGGAGCTCGAACGGCACGTGCGCCGCGGCGATCGTCTTCTTCGCCCGGGTGATCCGGGCCTGGACGGTCGCAGTGGGCACGAGGAACGCCCGGGCGATCTCCTCGCTGGACAAGCCGCCGACCACGCGCAGCGTCAGAGCCACCCGGGCCTCGGGCGAGAGCACCGGGTGGCAGGCGGTGAACATGAGCGCGAGGACGTCGTCGTCGACCCGGTCGGTATCCCACGGCAGATCGTCCGGCCGACCGGGCGCGGCCACCGCGCCTGAGCTGAACTCGCCCTCGGCCAGCTGGCCCGCGAGCAGGGCGTACCGCTCGTCAAGTGCCGACTTGCGGCGGAAGGCGTCGATGGCCCGCCGCCGTGCGGTCGCCAGCAGCCAGCCCACCGGGCTGGTCGGCGCACCGTCGCGCGACCAGGTGACGAGTGCTTCCGCCAGCGCCTCCTGTGCGACATCCTCGGCGAGCGCGAAATCCCCGGTGTAGCGGGCCAGTGCACCGACGATCCGTGCGGACTCGATCCGCCAGACGGCCTCGACGGCCCGCCGCGCCGTCTCGGCGCTCGGCGGGCCGCCGGCGGCCGCGGGCGTCAGAGCTGGCCGGTCTGCTCGCGCCACGCCCGCTCCTTGATGATCCACTCGTTGTCCTGCGGGAACTCGTCGATGCCCGGCACGCGGCGGATCTCGCACTTCGAGCCAGCGATGGCCGGGAGTCGCTTGGCCCACTCGACCGCTTCCTCCTTCGAAGCGACGTCGATCACGTAGAAGCCGCCGAACAGCTCCTTCGTCTCGCCGTACGGACCGTCGGTGACCACCGGCGTCTCCCCGCTGTAGTCGACCACCACGCCCTGGGACGGGTCGTCCAGCCCCTCAGCGGCGACGAGCACACCCGACCGGATCAACTCCTCGTTGAAGCGGCCCACTGTCTCGAGCATCTCCTCGAACGGCGTCTCCATCATCTTCGCGACGGATTCGTCCGTACCTCGCATGATCAGCATGTACTTTGCCATCTTCGGCCTCCTTGATCGGGGGTCGCCTCTCGACCCTCTCCATCCCAGGTCGAACGGCGCAGTCGCGGATCGACACGGCAGACGGACACGGACCACATTTTTCGCCAACACCTTCGTCTCACGCCAGGACGAGCACGTTCTCGATCACGGTCCGGTGCCCGGCGATCTCGAGGTCGGCCGCACCGTTGTTCGGCCAGGGCGATCACGCGGGTGACTTCCTAGATGACGACCCACTCATCGACCTCGCCGCCCCGCTGGCGCCCTGTGACGACCTTGGCGGCTACGCCGGAGAGCCGGCCGGCGGGGCGTGGCGAGCCGGTGGCCCGCCCGATGCGGGGCGGGCCACCGGCGGGGACGGTGGGTCAGTTCACGTGTGTCCTCGGCGCAGGTCCATGGTGAGGATCTGCGTCTGCAGCACGACGGAGTCGGGGGGGGTGCCCTGGTCGCCGGGCTCGACGAGGTCGAGAACGTGGACTTGGGCGATGGCGGATTGGGCCGCACCGCGACCTGGACCGTGCAGCTGCTTACGGAGCCGTCGCCGTGCCGGCCGGGTGTGGAGTACCCGGCCGGCGGCTGGGCGTGACCGAGCGGACCGCGCAGTACGTCGTGCCCGCGCGGACAAGGTGATCCCTGCGTCCCACCCGTCGGCCGGCAACCCTCAGCGTCAGGCCTCCGACAGTGCCCGGGGCGGCCCCTTCCGCTGGAGCTGACGCAGCCGAACGGCGGCTCACACCCCCTTGTGACTGCGCCCGCAGCGTGTGCCGGGACCGGGAACGCCAGAGAAGGGTTGAGGCCACCGATAAATGACATGGTCCTGAAGGAGTGGGGCTGGTGACACATGCCGCCTGGTGCTGCCTGTCCTGCTGCCTGCTGGGGGTGACCCGGCTGTGGCTGAGGCGGAGATGGCGGGCCCGGTGCACACGCTGAGGAAGGAAAGCAGCAGGTCCAGAACACGGTGGTACCAGGTCCGTTGCAACTGGTGGCCCCGTCCCGCTGCCGGATGGGAGCTGAGGCCTCCGGGACCGCGCGGCACAGCGGGTGGTCTTTATTAAGAGGCCCCCGGGCAAAAACTGCCTTTGACCTGCTGTTATGTGAAGCCTTGTGTCTGGTCCTAGCGGACACTCAGGATGCCGAAGTGTCATACGGGCTGGGACAGACTGCCGAAAAACTTGCGGATCGCTCGAAGAATCGGGCCGCTGGACGTAAGAGTGGCGAGCAAGGCCGGCAACCGGAAGTGTCCTGGATCCAGGACACTAGCCCCTCCAATGTCCCGAATCCAGGACACTTGCTTGCTGCTATCTCGAAGATTTCTTGCGGTGGCCAGCAACCGAGTGCAACTCACAGCCGACCGACCCGCCCCAAGATCGCCAGGCAGAGAAACTTCGAGGAATCCGCAACTTTTCTCCAGTCCCAGCCGCTGCTGGCCTGTAGTACCCCGTGAGACGGAGCTGACAGCGTGCATGCCGACCACGCCGAACGTCCCGGCGATCGGACTGGAGCCGCCCAAGCCAGCAGTCCGGAGGAGTCACCACCCGATGTGGTCTCATAAACGACCACAAACTCGGATGTGTAGCGATTAGCGAACCAAAGTTGCGACCCGCCGCAGGAAAACTTCGAGCTATCCGCAAGATCCTGTAGTGTCGTGGCGCCCAGACGGTCCGACAGGAGGCTCACGTGCGACCGGAACGACGGAGCGGCACCCCTGCACCGAAGGCCAGACGGGGGCGGCTCCGGCCCGCGGAGGAACCCGAACTCGTCAGCATGCTCGACCGATTCGGCGAACAGCTGGCGATGGACCTGGCCGGCCAGGTAGCGGTACCCGCCGTCGAAGAGGTCACGGTCAAGTTCCGCCCGCGGCGGGCCAGCCACGACATGGCCGGCTCGATGGGCTACTCGCTGACCAGCAACTGGTTCATGGCGAAGGTCCTTGCACGGTGCATCGTGGCTCACAAGCTCGCCCCGGTCGAGGTCGCCGTCCTGCTGCACATGATGGGGTCACAGAACCGTGGTGAGCTCATTCAGACCCAGGTCGACATGGCGAGGGAACTCGGCGTGGCTCGCAGCAGTGTGAACTCCGCGATCGGCCGACTGTGCGAACTCAACTACATCCGCCGCCGTACGCAGCGCGGGCGGTACGACGTCAATCCGCGGTTGTGCTTCCGTGGGAACGGGGACGAGCAGAACGGCGTGCTCGCGCAGGTGCGGGCGGAGAAGCTCGCCAGCGAGTTCCCCGATACGATCGGCCCTGAAGACTTCGCCCGCGAGAGCTGAGGAGGACCTCATGGAGATCACACCCTCCGGCGTGCTCGGCATGATTCCCCGCCTGAAGCTCACGCCCTCCGCCATTGCGGTCTTGGGCATAATGTCCGACCTGCAGGCGTCAGGTGGCGAGGTCAACTACACCCAGGCCCAGATGGCCGACAAGCTCGGCATGCTCGAGTCCGCCGTCAGCCGTGGCATGAAGTGCCTGGTCGCCCGCAGCCTCGTCATCCGTAGCGGTGACGGTCGCGGCCACAGCTACCGGCTCCACCCCTTCATCGCGAAGTACGCCTCGCAGAGTGAGATGGAAGCCGCGGTCCGCGCTGCGGCCGTCGACGTCCGGGAAGGCCGGCTTCCCGACATCGCGGCGCCGCTGTACCGAAAGCAACCACCCCGAGCTGGTAAGCCGACGCTCGTCGCGGTCTGACCGGACCAGATTCGCGAGCCCATCCAGGAGCAATCCCTGATCGCGCCGAGCGTGAACCGGGCCGTGAAGCAATTGGCGGACAAGAATCTGGTCTGGCTCCTGGAGCCGGGCGTCTACCAGATCCATCCGCTGCTGACCGGTGGGAAGATGCGGGCCGGCCTGGCCGCGGTGCCCGGGATCGACTCCCTCGCCCCCGAGCGGTTCGGCGAGCGGCTGCGGCAGCGCTACGAAGGCCGGCTCGCCAACCTCGGCATCAGCGCGTAGCGGACGAGACCTGCGACGGCCCGGGCAACCAGCCTCGCCCTCGATGAGGACGAGCATGAGCGGGAGGCTCGGTGATGGCGAAGTTGGCGTAGCCGGGGCGGCCTGCGGTCGGCCGTGGGGATCGTTCCGATCGTGGCCCGAGTTGGATCCATTGGGCCCCCGCGGTCGTGGGTGGCCCGAAGGACCGAAGGGGGTAGGGACATGACGGCCGACACGACGCCGGACAACCCGGCGCAGCGACGGGTCGAGGCGATCCTGGCGGAGCTGACCGGTACGGGTGAGGAGACCGGGGTGCAGGTGGCCGCCTGGCTGGACGGTGAGGTGGTGGTGGACGCCTGGGCGGGCAGGGCCGACCTGGCCGGGGGGCGGCCGATGGGGCCGGAAACCCTGGTGCCGTCCTGGTCGACCGGGAAGGGCGTGGCGGCGGCCCTGGTCGCGGTGCTGGTGGACAGGGGCGTGCTGGCGTACGAGGCGCCAGTGGCGCGCTACTGGCCGGAGTTCGGGGCCGCGGGTAAGGAGTTCGTCACGCTGGGACAGGTGCTCGATCACACCGCGGGCGTGCCGCAGCTGCCCACTGACGTGACGCCCGAGCGGCTGCTTGACCTGCCGGCCGTGGCCGCCTGGCTCGAGGGCCAGCGGCCGCGGTGGGAGCCCGGCAGTGCGGTCGGCTACCACGCCTGGACGTACGGGGTGCTGCTGGCCGAGATCCTGCGCCGCGCCACGGGCCGCACCTGCGACCAACTGCTGCGGGACGAGCTGGCCGCGCCGCTCGGGGTCTCCGACGAGCTGCTGTTCCATGTTCCCGACCACCTTTTGCCGCGGCTCGCGACCTGCTACGACGGCGGCTGGGCGGCCCGGCTTGAGCGTATGCCGGCCGAGGCGCCGTTCTTCGCGGCCGTGCCGCGCGCCGTGCTGCCGGTCGCCGCGCTGGCCAATCGCGCCGACTTCCGCCGCACCCCGCTGCCAGCCAACGGGATCGTGACCGCGCGCGCCGTCGCCCGGCTCTACGCGGCGCTGGCCTGCGGCGGCGAACTGTCGGGTGTCCGGCTGCTCTCCGAGGCGACCCTGAAGGAAGCCGCCATCGGTCGGGCCAGCGGGGTGGACCGGACGATTGGCATCCCCTGGACCATGGGTCGCGGCTTCGTCGTCGGTGACGCCTCGTCGCCCCCTGTCCGCTCGCCGAGCGCCTTCGGCCACAGCGGCTCCGGCGGCAGCACGGCGTTCGCGGACCCGGCGGCCCGGTTCTCGTTCGCCCTGATCAAGAACCGGATGACCGCCCCCGGCCTGGACTCCCGCCTCGTCCACGAGGTCCGCACGGCCCTGGGCCTGGCCGCCGCCTGAGGGTAAGCGGGTGATCAGTCGCTCTTGAGGCCGTCGGCGAGGTGGCGCGCTGCTTCGGTCTCGACGGGGCCGTTCGGTTCGATCTCTTCGCCGGCGAGACGGGCGGCCCTGAGGCGGATTACCGCCACCTTGATCATCGCTTCGGCGTGCGTGGGGCCGGGGCATGGCGTTCCCGCAGGGTGACGGCCGCGCGCAGTCCTTGGCGAGCGCGGCGCGCTCAGTCCGCTCAAAGTCCGGTGAGGCCGAACACCGGCTACCGGCCGGGTGCGGCCTCCTCGATGGCGGCGAGCAGGCGGGCGTGGACGTCGTCGGCGGCCTCGCGGGTAGCCGGGGCCGGGTCCTCCAGCTCGGGGTGATCAGCTCGGCGGCCGCGGCGAGCACAGGGACGGGGACGGTCGCCTCGCACAGGTGCAGAAGCTGGGAGGCGGCCCGCTCGCCGGGCGTCGCGGCGGCGCGGGCGTTGGGAATTACGGCGCTGATGCCACGTTCGAGTGGCTGACTGCTGGTCACCCGGCCCACTTTCCCGTGCTCCGGGCGGTGGTGATCATCACGGTCGGTCGGCCGGGCCCGAGCGCCCAGCGCCTGGTCGTGCTCACCCGGCCGTCGCTTCGTCCGTGGCCGCCCGGGTGGTGCGGCCTGCGGTGGCGGCGGCGTGCAGTTCGTCGGCGAGCAGGGTGAGCTCGCGCGGCAGGTCGCCGAGCACGCAGCCGGGCATGGCGGCCGCGAGCGCGCACACGGCGACCCCGCCTGCGGCCGCCGTTCCGGCCGCCGAACAGGCCCACCCGGAACCCGTCCCTCGGGAGAAACAGCGCCCGCCGCCACGGCCGCCGCCCCCGCGCCCATTGCCCCTCGGGGAGAAAGCCCCGCCCCGAGGGGCGACGGCGTCAGACTGCGTGAGCTGGTCGACCGCCGCCTGGCCCAGCAGACGGCGCCCGGCCCGCCCCGGTGGCCGCGCCGAAGACCCCGAGGCCGCCGGTCGCTGAGGTCACCGTTCCCGCCGACCCTCGGCTGCGCCGCCTACCGGACACCGACGTGTGCATCGGTCTGGACTACCGGGTGTTCGGCGACTACTGGTTCCTGGCCGGCTGGACCGTCAACCCTCACGTGTATCTGGTGCTGGGCGAGGGCCACCAGGTCGGCTGGGTCGAGCGCGGCCTGCCCGGCATCGGTGACCGGCGGGTGGCGGTGTACGAGAACTACCTCATCGGCGACCAGGCCACCCGCGAGGCGACGCTGCACGACACCCCCGAGCAGCTGCCCGCACCGTCCAACTCGCCTACCTCCGCAACCTCTGACACAACCTCTGATCGGGCCGCTGGGCGGGAACGGGGGAGCGTCCGTCGGAGACTGTCGAGATGGGCCGGAACCTTGATGGATACCTTGACGATGGCCGACGGACCGTCCGTGTCGGCACTGCTGTGGGCCGGAATCACCATTGCGACCAGGGCGTGTTCCAGCCGCTCAGGCCGTTGGCGGGGTCGAGCGGCTCCTTCTTGACGGAGTTCCGGACGATGACGACGTCGCCGATCAGTGAGGCGGCGTAGACCTTGCCGGCGGTGGAGTTCTCGTCACCTTCCGGGGTGTCGACCATGCCGATGCAGCCGTGGCTGATGTTCGCGTGGCCGGCTTCTCCGCGGGCCTGCGGGTTGCCGTGCAGGTAGGTGCCGGTGTTGGTCAGGCGCATCGCGTGCGGTTCGACGGCCTCGTAGCCCGGGCCCTTGAGGTTGGTCTGGCCCTCGGAGGTCATCTTCTCCATGCGGCTCTTGGCGGATATGACCATGGTGCCGTTCCAGGACGGGTTGAGGTTGGTGCCCGCGACGATCGGGATGGTCTGGTCGGGCTCGCCGTCCTCCTTGACCAGCATCTGGTGGGTGCGGGCGTCGACCTCGCTGATCCGGGAGCGGGCGACGGTGAAGTTCTCATCCCGCTCGGTCGCGCCGTACACGCCGGGCGCCAGCTCCACGCTCTTGGTTCGCAGGTGGACCTTCACCGTGGTGCCGGGCTTCCAGTAGTCGGCGGGGCGCAGGTCGAGCCGGGTGTCGTTGTCGAACCAGTGGCCCTTGACCTCGGTTCCGTCCGAGGCCTGGACGGTGACGGCCTTCTCGGCGTCCTTCTTGTTCTTGACCTTCACGCCGAAATTGACCGAGATGATCATTCCGACGCCGAACTTCTGGCCGCTGACCACGTTGTCCTCGACCTTGGAGGTCTTCTTGGGGGTGAGGGTGGTGAAGCTGCTGGTGGCGGTGGTCGCCACGCCGGAGGCGTCCGCGGCCTTGGCGCTCACCTTGTAGGTCTCACCGACCGCGAGGCCGCCCGCGGCCGGGGTCCAGGTGAGGCCGTCCGAGGCGATGGCGCCCTCGATGGGCCTGCCGTCCTTGTCGGTGACCGCGACCTCGGTCAGCTTGCCGGTCGCCACCGAGACCTTGACCGCACCCGGGGCCACGTCCTGCGCGCCGTCCTTGGGCTCGATCGACAGCACGGCCGCGGACGCCTTCGCCGCGCCGCCCTTGCCACCGCCGTCCGATCCGCCGGAGTCGCCCCCGGTGCCGCCGCCTTCGCCGCCACTGCACGCGGACAGCAGCAGAACCCCGCTCAGCGCCGCTCCCACCATCGAAATCCGTCGCACGACGGCCCCCCTCTACTGGATCTTCCGGAGAGGTACACGCGTCGATGGGCGTGCGGGTTTCATCCGCTGGCCTCGAACAATGTCACGATTTTGTACGGGTGGAATCGGTCCGTCCTGCCTGCACGCGCCTGGTGAGGCCAGCGGATGGCCTGGGCACCGGTAGGGCGGAACAGTTCGTCGAACGCGCGGTACAGCTCGGCGCCTAGCGGGCCGGGCGCGGTGTAGCGGAGGTCGTACGGACGAGGTCCGGCCAACGGAGCGTCACCCGTACACCGCCCTGCGGGTCGATCGGCTCGTACTGGACACTGGCTACTTGCTGAACGGTCCGCATATCGGCCACGCGCTACGGTCGGGTCGGCGTGTGGATGGTCAGCCTCATGGTGGGTCCTCCCTGCTGGACTCTGGATGCCCTTCCGTCGACCTGGTCGGCGGTGACGTCCAAGGCCGTCGCGCTCCAAGCAGGCGTGGCTGTGCGGCAACGCCGATTTGAAGGGCTGCTCGCCGGCCGCGCACCTCCACTCGTCCCGACCGGTGATGGTCCGGCAAGAGCGGTCCAGCGCGATTGATAGGCGGGTAGATTGGGTCGGTCACGTGGTAGTCACTGAGGGGACTGTGGCGGTTGAACTGCCTTGTGAGGTGGTGTCGTTCCTTCAGTTCATCGGGATCAACTGGCCCACGGTGAACGAGGACAAGGTGCGTGAGTTCGCTTCGCACGTACGGGAGTTCGCGGGCTCACCCAGGTATCCAACCCGCAGGGCCTGCTCTGGACGTACGATTGACGACACGTGGGCAGCCGAGGACTGAAAGACATGGGTCGTCGAACAGGACAAGGACATCGGCCTCGGCGCGCATTGGCCCTCAGGTACGCCGAGGCCGAACAGAACGCGCGCTGACCCGACCCGCGGTCGTCTGAGGGCCGCCGGCCCCCGGGGCCTGGTGCTCAGCGGGTTGCTTGAGCTTCTCGTCCGTGCGGCTGCGGGCTGGAGGGTCCGGTGCCGCGTGGTGACCAGACCCTTGGGGCCTTCGGGCGTGATCAGTGGCTACCGCGAGGTGTGGTGAGAGCGGTGCTCGATCGAGTGAACGTGCGCCTGTTTCCTGGAACTTGACAGTTCCCCAGTTGCGCTGCTCACTTTCACGCGTCTATGCTGTGTATATCTACAGCGCTCTAGTGTGGAAGGTACAGCACTCTGATGCATGGTCTCCGCCCCGCCGCGAACGGAATCCGCACTGACCACCCCGTCCCGGACCTGCCCTTCGTCGACGACTCGCACATCCCCGTCGAGGACCCTCAAGACATCGAGAAGGTCGGGCGGAACGTCGCCGACGGCATGTGGGGCCGCTGGGACCGGGACCGGTCCACCGAAGGCGCCTGGCTGGCATTCACGACCGACCCGATCCGCCACGACCTGGCCTGGTGCGTGCGATACCACCCCGAGCACGGCCGCAGCGTCCTGCTGTACGACGACAAGTCCGCTTCCTCCGCGTACATGGACTGGTGGGGCGCCCCGCTGCTGTTCCGCTGCGGGGGCTACTGGTGGGACGGCACGACCTGGTACCGGCCCAGCCAGGTGTGGGACGCGGCCAGCGAGGAGTTCGACCGCCGCCCGGTACGCGCAGCGGTGACGGTGAGCGCCGCCGATCTCCTGGACGACAGCACCCACCAGGCCAAGGGCCGGGTCCTCAAGATCGCCAACTTCAACCTCGAAGAACCGCCCCCCGCCGCCCCGGCCTGGCTCGATGACCTGGCGCACTGGGCAGCGCTGCGCAAGAAACGCGGAGCCGAGGTGCCACTGTCCAAGTGCGTGGTAAAGCCGTCCGCCCCCGAACTCGCCGGCGACCAGCTCATCGGCGTGACCGAGCTCGCCGAGCTCGGCGGTATCGCCGCCTCCACCCTGCGCGCCTACATCTCCCGCGGCGAGGGTGACGTCCCCCCGCCTCAGGCCGTCGTCGGCGGGCGCAGCGCCTGGGCGAGGCCGGTGGCCCAGGACTGGGCCGAGCGCCGACGCCGCTCGGCCGACAGCGTCTCCGCCCTGCTGGCCGGCAGGGAGAACTCCTCCCTGTCGACCGGCGCCGAAGGCCTACGCGAGCGGTTCGCCCGGATCTTCTTCTCCTACCTGTGGGAGCGCCCCGAGCGGCGCAAGCGCTGGGCCCTGCGCCACCGCACCGAAGACGCGGTCCGGCAAGTCGCCGACGAACTCGGCTGGAGTGTCGCCGCGAACCTGGACGACATCGTGCCCGCCCACGCCATGGCCGTCACCATCCGGCACGCGATCCTCGACGAACTCGCCTACGGCCAGGAACTCGACCGGGAGATCGGCGGCACCGGCATCCCGACAACCTTCTACGGCATCACCACCCCAGTGGCCGAGATGCTCGACTGGTTGGTGCGCCACCACCCCATCGACGCCCAGCACGCCATCGGCGAGATCGTCGGCGAGGCCGAACGGCGCTTCGACATTCCCCGCCAGGTCAGCGCCGCATCGCTGCGCACCGCGCTGTCGCTGGACGGAAAGCTCGACGCCACCGCCCGCAGGGAGTACCTGGAGCGCGTCCTGCCGCCCTCTCTGACGAAGGACGCCTGACATGACCGACACCCCGGACCCGATCAACGCATTGCTGGGCGCTGGCCCGCGCCGCCCGATGCCGCTGCCGCCCCCGAACGAGCGGGTACGACTGCGTACCGAGTACGGGCTGACCAAGGCGGAGACCGCCAAGGCACTCGGGGTCAGCGCGAGCAGTCTGACCGCGTGGGAGTCGGGTCAGCGCGAGCCGCAGGGCGAGGCCCGTGCGGCCTACGCGAAGCTGCTGGAAGGGATCGCCGCCCAGCTCGCCCCCGCCCAGCCCGCCAGCGCAGTGCCGGCACCGGTGGTGCCGGAGGCGTACGCGGCCCCGGCGCCGCAGCCGGTGATGCTGGACCAGAACCCGGACGGCTCGCTGCTGATGGCGCCACCCGCGCCGTGCGTGCGGTGCGGGAACCCGTCGGTCTACCGCGCACAGGGCCACCCGATGCACCTGGGCGGGTTCTGCCGCCCCGCCGCCTCGGCCCCCGCTGTCCCGGCCGCGCCCGTGCCTATGGCCGCCGCCCCGGTCGTTCAGCAGATCGCAGAGCCCGCCCTCACCACTGCGCCGGTGCCGACGGCTGTGCCGCGTCGGTCGGCTCCCGTCGCCGGTCCGGTGGCCGCGCCGCGCCGCGCTTCCTCCTCGCGTCCGGCGTCGTCGTCGCGGGCGCGCAAGGCTCCGGCGAAGGCAGCGGCAAAGGCTGAGGGGCCGTCCGATTGGGAGGCCGCCGCGGCGGCGCGCTTCCCGGCCGGTCCGCTGGCGGTGCTGGACGTCGCCAAGGACGGCAAGTCGCTGGTGGCCTACCTCGCCGACGGCACGGTGGCGCCGACCGCCCCGGCCGGCCGCACGCTCGCCGACGTGGTCGAGTGGGCGCTGGAGACCAAATTGGGCTCGCCCAGGTTGCACCGGCACGGCAAGGACGGCGACGCCCTGGTCGTCCTCACCGACGCCGCCCTGACCGACCTGGGCCTGCCGCCGATGGGCCGGGACGAGAAGCGCGACTTCGTCCAGCGGCTCGGTCAGCTGCCCAAGACCCACAAGGCCGTGAAGCAGGTCGAGAAGGCCGGCTGGCAGCTCACCCAGCGCGGCCTCGGTCCGTGGGCGCGGATCTTCCGCACGCCGGAGGACGGCAAGCGGGTGTGCGTCCAGCTGTGCATCCCCGCCTGGGGCGCCCTCACCTCCGGCGGCTGGCAGATCCCCGACGGCCTCGGCGCCCCGGCCCTGGCCCGCCTGCTCGGCACCTACGCCACCCGCGTCCTCACCCCGCGCGGCTCCACCGCAGTCTCCGGCCTGGAACTCGTCACCGCGCTGCGCCCGCCCACCCGGGCGGTACGCACCGAGGCCGGCTGGACATCAGGGCCGGTGGAGGGCTCCCGCCCGCCCAAGGGCTTCGACCCGGCTCCGCCGGAGGTGCCCGACGTGCACCCGCTCGCCCAGGACCGCGCCCCCGCGGACGAGCTGGTGACGGAGGTATGGGACTGGTTCCGTGAGCTTACCGAGGACGAGAAGAGGACGGCGCTGTACGGGGTCGGCCTCGATGTGAACATGGCGTTCCTCGCCGCCGCCGGCCGACTGACGCTGCCGCTGGGCCCGCCGGTCCACGAGCTCAACCCCACCTTTGACAAGCGCATCCCCGGCTCCTGGCTGGCCGACCTCTCCCACGTCGCCACCGACCCGCTGCTCCCGTCGCCGTTCACCGCCGACGGATCCCGGCCGACCGGACCGGCCTGGTACAGCACGGTGAAGCTGGCCTACGCCCTGGAGCTCGGCGCCACGGTGCAGCCGACCGAGGCGTACCTGCGACCCGAGCACGGCCCCTACCTGGACCCGTGGCACAAGCGGCTCCGGGCGGCGTACCTGGACACGATGGCCGCCCTCGGCGTCCCGCTCGACCTGGCCGACCGCGACCCGCTCGCCTTCCTCGACGCCATGACCGCCCTCAAGACCACCGGCGACCCGGCCGAGCTGGCAGTGCTCACCGCCATCAAGCAGACCGCCAAGGGCACCATCGGGAAGATGCGCGAGCGCCCGCGCGGCCACGGCTACAAGCCAGGCGAGCGCTGGCCGGCACTGGACCGGC
>NZ_BAAATR010000043.1:0-76197 GCF_039533515.1 Kitasatospora cystarginea
GGGCTACCTCACCCCACTCGAGACCCGACAACGACACCAGCAGGGTCACGCCTTGGCGGCGTAAACGGACAGTGTCCAACTGCAGGGTGGAACTTCAAGGTCACCGTCGTGCCCGCCTTGACCGTCAGGCTGGCTGGTGCGAACGCGAAGTTCTGGATCGTCACCGTGTTCCTGGTCGCCGGTGCCGTTGTGGCCGGAGGGCTTGCCGGTGTGCTCGTGTTGGGCATCGCCGGGGCGCTCGGGGCGGAGCTTGAGGTACCGCCGGAACCGGTCGAGGAGGGATGCGGTGATCCGCCGCAGGCGCTGAGCAGCACCAGCGTGCTCGCGGTGGCAACGGCCAGGCCGGCTGCCACCAGGGCCCGTCGGGGTGAGGGAACGGAGTTCGGGTGCACGGTGTGTGCCTCTCTGCTGGTCAGCCCGCGATAGGGGCGGGTGGGGGTCGGTCATCCGGTCGGTGTTCCGCGCGGGGACCCGGCGTCGAGGACGTGCACGGCATTCAGGTCAACGCGGCCGCCGTGCTGTTGTGCGTGGATGGCGGATGCGGGGGCGCCGGTTGCGACGGCGTAGTCGCTGTGTGTGATGGCGGGCGCGCCGGGCAGGAGGCGGGCGGTGCATCCGCTGTGCTCGTGGAGCGCCTCGTGGAGCCGTGGCACGTGGTCGGGTCGCGTGACCGGCCGCGCGGTGGGGGAGGTCCCGAGGGGCGGCGGAGCCATCTCGGTCATCTCGGCTCACTCCTTGCGGGACGGGGGAGGCTCGGGGATGGGTGCTCGTCTGGTTCCACGGGTGCCGGGGCCGTGCGGTTCGGCGCGTAAGTACCTTTTGCGAGATTTCAGGGTTTTGTGGCATATGCGATGATCGACTTATGCCGTGGAGTCTTCGGAAACGCGGTCCATCGAGTGAGCCGGATCGCTCTGGGAACCGTGTCTCTGGTACGGGGACCATTTCCCGCGCGGACGAGGAACTGCTCCGCACGCTGTACGCGGAGCATGCCGGGCCGCTGCTTCACTTCGTCCTGCGACTGACCTCAGGAGACTGGCAATGGGCCGAGGATGTCGTGCAGGAGACACTGCTGCGGGCCTGGCAGCACCCGGCGGCGTTCGACCCCGAGCGCGGACCGGCCCGGGCCTGGCTGTGCGCGGTCGCCCGGAACCTGGTCATCGACGCCCGCCGGGCCCGCGGGGCCAGGCCGACCGAGGTCGATGGGGAGGTGCTGGAACGGGTCGCGGAGCAGGCGCCCGGAGAAGACGAGATCGAGCAAGCGCTGCAGAGCTGGGCGGTGGCCGAGGCCATCCGGACCCTCTCCCTGGAGCACCGGGCCGTGCTGCTGGAGACGTACTACAGGGGCCGGACGATGGTCGAGGCCGCGCAGGTGCTCGGCGTTCCGGTGGGCACCGTGAAGTCGCGCACGTACTACGCCTTGAAGGCGCTGCGGCTGGCGCTGCAGGAACGGGGCATCGAGCCGTGACAGCGGCGTGGAGGAGGTGCGGACCATGAACGGCGACCGTGACGCCATCCGGCTCTCCCTGGGCGGATACGTGCTGGGAACGCTGTCCCCGAGGGAGACGGAGCAGGTGCGTGCCCACCTCGCGGAATGCGCCGAGTGCCAGGCCGAGCATGCCGAACTGGCTGGGCTGCCCGCGCTACTCGCGACGGTCAGCGAGACCGAGGCCGCAGGCGAGGCAGCGCCCGCGCCCAGCGAGGAGCTGGCCGACCGGTTGGTACGACGGGCCGCCGCAAGCACGCGAGCGCAGCCGGAGCAGCCTGCGGCCGCTGCCGTGCCGGGGGCACCGCGGCGAACCGAGCGAGCCCGACTCGACCGGCTGCTCCAGCAGGCCGCGTCCCGACGTCGTACCGCCGTGCGGAGGCAACTGGTCGGGCTCGCAGCCGCCACGACGCTCATCGCCGCGGCAGCCTCGGGCGGTACGTGGCTGGCTACCGTCGCGTCCACGAGCAGCCAGGTCGCGCAGCCCGCCGCGACGTCACCGGCCCCGGTCCGCACCTTCTCCGGAACCGACCCCACCACCGGCGTGTCCGCCACGGTCGAGGTCTCGCCCGCTGCCTGGGGCAGCGCCCTGCAGGTCTCGGCGAAGGGAGCGCCCCCCGGGATCACCTGCAGCCTGCAAGCGGTCGGGATCACGGGCACCACAGCGACCGCCGCCACCTGGCAGGCCGGCGAGTACCCGGGTGACGCCAAGATTTCCGGGACCGTACCCATGTCCCCAGGAACGATCAGTCACTTCGACATCTACGCCGGCAACGGCCAGAAGCTGCTCACCATCCCGGCGTGAGGCCCCAGCCGCCCGGTCGGCTCCTCAGAGCCGGCAGCCCGCCAAGGCCGGCACGGGCTGGCCGGACGAGCGGGGCAGGTCATGCCGCGCGGCGCGACGTTCACCGCGGGACGGGGAGGCAGATTCGGGCGACGGCGGTCATCCCCGCCCCCATCGCCGACCGCGCCGGGTTCGAAGGTCATGACGTGCTCATCGCGGTCGCCATGTGAGCGACGCGCTCACATGGCGACCGAAGCCTCAACTGGGTTCGGTCACGCCGACCACTGAAGGCAGGCGTGGACTTCGCGACCCTCCGGAGCCTGGCGGACCTCGGTCGATTGTGCGAGGAACCCGACGATGCCGTTGCCACGGCCGTGTTCGTCCGGGGCGATGTCATGACTGGGGCGGTCTACGCCAGCTCCGGAGTCGACGACCACGATGTGCAGCACGTGGTGGTCGAGGACCAGCTGCAGCGTCATGCACTCGTGGCCGTACCGGGCGGCATTGGCGGCGAGTTCGTCGACGATGAGAACGGCGGAGTCCCGCTTGTCCCGGGGAATGCTCCAGCTGTCCAGCAGCTCCGCCGTGAAGTGACGGGCGGCGGAGACGAGTGCTTCCTGCGCCGGCAACGTGAGCAGCGCCTGGTGACGGCAGCAGCCTCGCGCAGGCAGCGCGCCCGTAATGGGTGCGAACCGGGGACGCTGCGGGCTTCGGCGTGTGGCGTGGAGCCGAGCGTTGCGGCCGCGGCGGGAGTCTGCGGGGAGTAGCTGGGTCATCTCAACTCACTCCTTGCGGCTGGGAGGGGAAGGGGAGGAGATCTCGTGAATACCAGCGCTTGTCTACTTTCACGTGCGAAGGCGCCGTGCGGTTCGGCCCGTTCATGCCTCCGGAGTTCGCCGGTTGGGGGGCACACGGCGCTCAGCGGAGCCGTGACCTGCGGCGACCTCAAGGGTCGACGGGTGCCTACGAGGCGTCCGGGCGGCTCGGGCGATGGTGCTGGGCGATCATGATGGTGGCGACGGTGTGCCTCGGGGCGTGGAGGCCGGTGTTGGGTAGGTCGAGCTCGGCGCTGCGCTTGCGGACCTGGTCGAGGACCCACTGGGACCGCAGCGGCGAGCCGTCGGCGCGACCGACGACCAGGCCCTCCAGAGGCCACTCCGGGTGGCCGAGCTGTCGCTGCAGCACGGCGAGTTGCTGTCGGAGCACCCGGGTCTCTGCGTTCCAGGTCGCTCATCGCATATGCCAAAAATCTACGAAATCTCGCAAAAGGTGCTTACGCACCGAACCGCACAGCCCCCGGAACCGTGGAACCTGACGAGCACCGATCCCCGGGAACCCCTCCTTCCCCCATCCGGCAAGGAGTGAGCCGAGATGACCGAGATGGTTCCACCGCCCCTCAGGACAGCGACTGCGCCGTCGCAACCGGCGCCGCCCGCGTCCAGCCACCGGCGCACGCCCCGTTCACTGGGCTCCGCTACGCCACCGACCCGCTGCTCAGCCGACACCCCCACATCGGCCCATCCGCGCACGGCAGCACGACGCGCTGACCCAGAAGCCATGCACGTCTTCAACGCCGGGGCCCGGCACGGAAAACATCAACCGAATGACCGACCCCACCCGGCCCGCCTCGCGGGCTGATCAGTAGAGAGCACACACCCATGTACCTGAACTCCCCGGTCCGCAGCGGCCCGAGTGATGCACCCGAGTGGTCCAAGCGTTGCCACCTGTTGCCACGGCCCGCCACCAGCGAGAAGGAGCCACCGAAATGAGTGGAAAGCAGAAGACACTCGCCGTCCTGATCGGAACCGTGCTGGCAGCCGGACTCACCAGCCCGGCTTTCGGGGCCACCGCCACCGCCGCCCAGTCACCGGCCACGAGCACCGCCGCTGCGGGGTCCGGCAGGTCGGTCGTGGCGTGGAACCGCGAACTCATCGGCATCCTGAGCGATCCCAAGGCCCAACCGGCCACCGTCCACCCCACGCGGAGCTTCGCGCTGCTCCAGGCCGCCGAGTACGACGCGGTGGTATCGATCACCCAGTCGGACCCCCCGTACGTGTTCTCGGTGCCGGCACCTCAGGATGCGCGTGCGGACGCCGCGGCGGACCAGGCAGCCCACGACGTGCTGGCCGCCCTGTACCCCACCAAGCGCGCAAGCGTGGACCAGCGGCTGAGCAGCCAGATGTCCGCGATCGCCAACGGCGCCGGCAAGCAGGCGGGCATCGGCGTGGGAGCAGCGGTCGCGCGCCAACTGATCAGCCTGCGGTCCACTGACGGGTCCTCAACCAAGCCGCCGCAGTTCACCGCTGGCAGCCTGCCCGGCGACTACCGGCCCACACCGCCCGCCTTCCCCGCACCGGTGTTCAGCAACTGGGGCTCGGTCAAGCCGTTCGTGCTGACCAGCGGGAGCCAGTTCCGCCCGGCGGCGCCGCCGGCCGTGAGCACCGCCACGTACGCGTCCGCCCTGAACGAGGTCAAGGGCCTGGGCAGCAAGACCAGTACCACCCGTACCCCCGATCAGACCGCGGCCGCGAAGTTCTGGGCGGCGGCGCCCGTCTGGAACGTCTGGAACCAGGTCGCGCAGGGCCTGGTCACCTCCCAGAACGCGAGCCTGGCGCAGGCGGTGAAGGTCTTCGCCCACCTCGACCTGTCGCTCGCCGACACCGCGATCGCGATGTACGACGCCAAGTACGCCTACCACGTGTGGCGGCCGGTGACCGCGATCCGGCTCGGCGACACGCACTACAACCCGGGCATCGTCGGCGATCCCAACTGGACCCCGCTGCTGCCGACCGCCCCGGATCCGTCCTACCCCGGCGCTCACGGCGCTCTCAGCCAGGCCGCGGCGACGACGCTCACCGGGCTCTACGGCACTCAGCACCGGATCACGGTGACGTCGAAGGGCGTCTCCCGAACCTTCGCCGGCTTCCAGGACGCCGCCACCGAAGCCTGGCTCAGCCGGATCTGGTCCGGCCAGCACACCGCCATCGACAACCAGTCCGGCCAGCAACTCGGCACGCAGGTAGCCGATTTCGTGGCGCACCACCTCTGACCGTCCGTGCGGCGTCAGGGCGCCGTGACCAGGAGCCGGCTGTACCCGACACGTCGGGTACAGCCGGCCGCCGATACGCGCGTAGCTGGGGCCTGGCTAGTGGACGAGGGCTTCGGGCACGGCCCACAGTCGGGTGGCGTTCTCCCGGTCCACGGCGTAGGGCGCCACGCCCGCGATGGCACCGGCTCGCTCGGGACCGTCTGTGCCTGTGCGCAGTCCTCGAAGTAGCGGCCGGTGATGCCCACGCCGGCGTCGTACCGAGTCGGTGGTTCAGCCAACCCCTCTGGAGGTCCATCGTGGCGAAGTGGAGCGAACGCAGTGCGGACGAGCAGCAGGAAGCGCGGGCGCTTCGAGCGTCGCTGGCCAGGGCCGGAATCGGTGCGTCGCTCTCCCAGATCGCCAAGGAGTGGGACGTGGCCGGCGCCTGGGCAGCCGGGAGCATTCCGCTGGAGCAACTGCTGCGGCAGACCGGGTGGACCGAGACCACCAGCAAGCCCGATCAATCACGCGAGGCGCCGGACGACCCGGCTGCGGCGAGTGAGTGCTGGATGGAACGGCGCCGCAAGTCGCGGACGTGGACGGCGTGCTGGTCGTCCGGTGCACTTGGGTCCTGCTTAATCGGGCTCATCACGCGTGCCGCGCCGACGACAAGGAACGCTTGAGCCACCTCACCGTGTCCGGCCCGAACGGCAAGGAGACGGTCAGGCTGACCCTCTCCTACTACACCCTGGACGGTGCTGGTCCCTACCACCTGATGACATGCGCAGCCTCGACATGCGCGACAACGACCTCATGTACGCGGTAGTTGCCGCCGAGACGCAGGAGTAGGGCTTGGCAGCGCCACGTCGGCAACCGCCTCCTGAGCGGTTGGCTGTCGCTCTGATTGCTTTGCGTAGCCGGCATCGGAGGCAGCAGGAGCAGCCGGCAGTCCTCTCCGTGCCACGCTTCGGATCCCCGAGTCCTGGAGTCCCTCAACTGGCCGAAGGCCAGCGAGGCCAGGGCGCGCACCGCTTCGGTTGCGTAGCCCTGGTCGGCGTACTGCGGGTTGAAGACCCAGCCGATGTCGGCCTGCCGGGCGCGCGCACTCGCGAGGGTGCGGACCACCTCGCCAACGACTGCTGACTCGTCCGCCCGGCACACGGCCAGCAGGAGCACATCGCCATCGGTCTTCCAGACGGTCCCGCAGGCTCGCGCGGCGATGGACTCGGCACAGCCCTCACGGGTGAGCGACGGGCGATAGAGGTAGCGAGCGACCTCCGGTAGGGACTGGTACGCGTACCGGTCATCAACGTCACCCGATGTGAATAGTCGCAGGATCAGCCGTTCGGCGGCGATGGTTGTACGAGTGCGGCGACTACACCGCCGCGTCGGCGACAACGTGATCGTGATCGAGTACACCGACTCCGGCATGAAGACCGCGTGCCGAGGCTGGGGAGACAGGATCAGCATCGTGCGGCGGGACGAGAAGCTCGTGCCCGCAGACAGCGCGGGACACCTCCGCCAGACATGCGGCACGTCGTGATCCCCGAGAGCGAGGCCGTGAGGGGCGTGTGGCGCGGGACACGGGCCGCGGCCGGGGTGGGACTCGCCTTGAAGCCCGGTCCCGGCGCTCGCGAGGTGCACCACGCTGAGGCCCGAGCATCTGCCGCCGGCCGACGTGGACTCGGTCGTCGGGTGACGCCGGTCGCCATGGCGATGTCCGCTGGCTGCGCGCCGGAGCGGGCTCAGGAGTGGGTGACGTTCGCCGTGATCAGGCGGAGCAACTGCTTGGCGGTGGCGTCCTGTTCCGGGGTGAGGCCCATGGCGTCGCCGATGGCGAGCGGGACGGTGCTGGCCTTCGCGCGGAGGTCCGCACCCGCCTGCGTGAGGCGGACGGCGACGGAGCGCTCGTCGTCCGTGCGACGCTCGCGGATGACCAGGCCGCCGGCCTCGAGGCGCTTGAGGAGGGGGGAGAGCGTGCTGGACTCCAGTTGGAGTGCGGCACCCAGCTCGCGTACGGAGACGGAGTCCCGCTCCCAGAGGGTGAGCATCACCAGGTACTGGGGGTAGGTCAGGCCGAGGCTGTCCAGCAGGAGCCGGTAGCGGGCCGTGACCGCGCGCGAGGCCGCGTACAGGGCGAAGCAGAGCTGGTCATCCAGCAGGAGCGAACCCTGTGCGCTCCCGGTCGCCGCTGTCTCCATCGGTCGTGCCCTCTCAGCCTGTCGCTTGGCCCATTCCTCCCACCCTATCGTTCGAAGTACGCGCGACCATAGTGTGCACAATTGAGTAGCGCACAACTTAATCGCGCGCTACCTTATGAGTGTGCCCGCCGGACGGCGGGCGCGACGACCGTCAGGGCCGGCCCGGCCCTGACGCTGCACGCCCTGATGAGGAGCCTGGCATGACCGAGAAGATCACTGGTCCCGTCCTGGAGCCCGCCGCAGCCGCGTTCGCGCAGGCCACCGCCGAGCCGCCGTTCCTGTTCCAGCTGCCCCCGGCCGAGGGCCGCAAGGCCGTCGACGATGTCCAGTCCGGCGAAATCGCCAAGCCCGAAGTGGACGAGGAGTGGGTCACCGTCCCCGGCGGCCCCACCGGCCAGGTCCGGGCTCGGATCGTCCGGCCCGCGGGCGCCACCGGCGAGCTGCCGGTCATCGTCTACATCCACGGCGCGGGCTGGGTGTTCGGTAGCGCACACACCCACGACCGGCTGGTCCGCGAGCTCGCCGTCGGCACCGGCGCCGCCGTGGTCTTCCCCGAGTACGACCTCTCACCCGAGCACCGCTACCCGGTGGCCATCGAGCAGAACTGGACGGTCGCCCGATGGATCGTCACCGACGGCGCCGCTCACCACCTGGACTCGACCCGGATTGCCGTGGCCGGTGACTCGGTCGGCGGCAACATGAGCGCCGCCCTGACCCTGATGGCCAAGGAACGCGGCGGACTGCCGCTGCTCCAGCAGGTCCTCTTCTACCCGGTGACCGACGCCGCCTTCGACACAGGCTCCTACCGCCAGTTCGCCGAGGGCTACTTCCTGCGCCGCGACGGCATGCAGTGGTTCTGGGACCAGTACACCACCGACGAGAACCAGCGCACCGAGATCACCGCCTCCCCGCTGCGCGCCACCACCGACCAGCTCACCGGCCTGCCCCCGGCGCTGGTCATCACGGCCGAGGCCGACGTGCTCCGGGACGAGGGCGAGGCGTACGCCGACAAGCTCCGCCAGGCCGGAGTGCCCGTCACCGCCGTCCGCTACCAGGGCATCATCCACGACTTCGTGATGCTCGACGCGCTGCGCGGGACCCAGGCCGCCGAGGCCGCCATCAACCAGGCCGTCGCCACCCTGCGCACCGCGCTCGGCACCGTCTGAGCGGCCCGGACTCCGCTACCGGCCCGATCGCCGGGCGGCGGGCGGGCCCCGGCGCGGCCCGGGCATCTCCCTCGGGAGTGACGCCGCCGGGGTGATTCCCGCCCCGGCCCGCGCGCGGCAGGATGGCTCCGCCGCGTCCGGCGAACGGTCCGGCCGGTCGGGCGCTCCGAATGGGGTGAACCATGTCGAGCGGCGTGTGGGCTGCGCTGTCCGGAGGCGTTGTGATGCTGCTCTCCGGTGCGGCCGTGCGGGGTTGAGCGGGCGCCCGGCCGGAGAGTCGGGGCGTGTCGAGCGGACGGGCCTGGCTGCTCCCGGGCGGGATTCGCGCTCGTGCGGGAGGGCTGCGGCAAGGCCGCGCCGGGTCGGTGATTCAGCGGTCGGCTGCCGGTCCGCTTCCGGCAGGGCTGCCGAGTACGGAGGCCGTGTAGTCGGCCAGCCGGTGTCGCAGTTCCTCGCGGGGGACGCGCTTCTCGCCGGCCAGATGCTCGACGAGATCGGCCCGGGTGGCGGCGAGCAGCGCGTGGGCGGCGAAGTCGCTGTCGCCCGGGCCCGCGATCCGTTCCAGCAGGTCCCGGAGCAGGGCGTGCCACCGCTCGTACTGGTCGGTGCGGTAGGGGCTGTCGGCTGCGGTTCCCTCCAGGGCCAGTGCGAGGTGGCGGTTGTCGAGTTTGAAGCACAGGAGGGCGTCGAGCAGGGCAGGGACGCGTTGAAGGGGTGGGGTGGCGGGCCCGAGCGGGGGAGGGCCGTCCTCGACGGCTGCCCTGACCGGTTCGAGCCGGGCCTCGTACAGTGCGCGGATCAGGCCGGAGCGGTCGCCGAAGGCGCGGAAGAGCGTGCCCTTGCCGACGCCGGCCGCGGCCGCGATGTCGGCCATGGTGATGTCCTCGGGGCTCCGTTGGGCGAGGAGTGTGTCGGCGGCGGCGAGGGCGGCCGTGCGGTTGCGGACCGCGTCCTTGCGTGGCGCTCGCTCGGGCATGGGTCTCCTCCAGTTGCGATCCGGACCGGCGGTCCGTATCTTTCCCGGAAGAAGCGGACCGCTGGTCCGTATCGTACGGGACGGAGAACCCCATGCCCGCAACCACCTCGGCGGCGGATCTTTACCGCCACAGCCTGCGCCTGCTCCTGGAGAAGGACATTCCGGCCTGGGTCGGCCTCTGGGCCGAGCACGGCGTCATGGAGTTCCCCTTCGCTCCGCCGGGCTGGCCGCAGCGCCTGGAGGGCAGGGCGGCCATCGCCGCCTACATGCGCGACTATCCCGACCACATCGACCTGCACGACTTCCCCGACCTGCGGATCCACCAGACCACGGACCCCGGGACCATCGTGGTCGAGATGCGGGGTGTGGGCCGCCTGGTCGAGACGGGCGGGCCCTTCGAGATGACCTACATCGCCGTCGTGACCGTGCAGGACGGACGGTTCACGTCCTACCGCGACTACTGGAACCCGCTCGCCGTCAACGATCCCGGCCTGGACTTCACGAGGAGCAACGCCCGATGAACGCCGCCGCCACCCTCGTCATCGGCGCCACCGGCACCACCGGCAGCCGTACCGCCGCGCAGCTGGTCGCCGCCGGCCACCGCGTCAAGGCCGCCAGCCGTCGCGCCACCCCGCTCCCGGGCGCGCAGCCGGTCCGCTTCGACTGGTACGACCCCGCCACCTTCGCCGACGCCGTCTCCGGTGCCGACCGTGTCTATCTCGTGCCGCCCGTGGGCGACCCGGACCCGGCCGCGGTCATGGTGCCGTTCCTCCGGCAGGCCCGGGAAGCCGGCGTGCGGCGCGCCGTACTGCTCAGCTCCTCCGCCGTCCCCGAAGGGGGCCCGGCGGTGGGAGTGGTGCACCGGGCCCTGCCCGGTCTGTTCGACCAGTGGGCGGTGCTGCGGCCCTCCTGGTTCATGCAGAACTTCACTGGAGCGCACCTGCATGCCGACAGCATCCGGGGGGATGGCGTCATCCTGACCGCGGCCGGGTCGGGCCGGGTCGGATTCGTCGACGCCGACGACATCGCCGCCGTCGCCGTCCACGCACTGACCGGGGACCGCGCGCCCGACACCGACCTCGTCCTGACCGGACCGGAGACGCTCAGCCACGACGATGTCGCCGTGATCCTCACCGAGGTCACCGGCCGCCCCGTGCTCCACCGCCACCTCTCGCACGAGGACATGCGCGAGCGCCTGGCGGCGATGATGTCGCCGAAGTTCGTGGCGCTGCTGGCCGGCATGGACCGCGCCATCGCCGAGGGGGCCGAGGACCGCATCACCGACACGGTCGAGCGCCTCACCGGCCGCCCACCGCACAGCTTCCGGGAGGTCGCCCGGAGGGAGCTCACCGACGCCCGGTGACGTGGTCCCCGGACTGGACGCCTCGGTCCTGAAGCCGGACCGGCACGGGGTGCCGACGGAGCGTCGTGCCCCGGAGAGGCTCAATTCACTGCGCAGATAGGCGGCTGGGCGGCGTCGGGGGCGGGTGTCCCAGCGGTGGGTGGTCCAGGCTCGGCGGATCAGACTCCGGACGGTGATGACGGTGTCGGCGAGGTCGAAGAAGGCCTCGATGACGCTGGTTCGGCGCTCGTAGCAGCGGGCGAGGCGGTGGAAGGCGTTCTGCCAGGCGTGGGTGCGCTCGACATGCCATCGCCGGGTGGCCTGGACCGGCGCCTTGGTCCCCTTGCGCGCGATCTGACCGCACAGCTTCCGCTCGTCGAGCACGGCACGGGACTTGTCCGAGTCGTAGCCGGCGTCGAGGTGGACGGTGATCTCGTCGGGCAGCGGCCCAAGTCCCTCCAGGAGATCGAGAGTTGGCGCCAGGAGCGGCGAGTCGTGGCGGTTGGCGCCGGCCAGGACGCGGCCGAGCGGGATGCCGTAGCCATCGGTCATCCCGGACCGTTTCACGCCCTGCTTGCCCCGGTCGACGGGTGAGCGTGCGGCCGCTTCGCCGCCGCCGGGGGCCTTGGTGACGGCGCCGTCCACGGTGATCTGGTCGAGGACGAGGCCGACGACGCGGTCATAGGCCTGGAGGGCGATCTGCTTCAGGCGGGCGAACAGGCCCAGGCCGATCCACTCGTCGCGGCGGCCTCGGATCGTGGCGGCCGAGCAGGTCGAGTCCGCTGTCGCCTCGTAGGAGCAGCCGAACCGCAGGACTTGGAGCAGCTTGTCGAAGACGATCCGCTCGCTGATCCGGCGTCGGTGGCAGCCCAGCGGGTGGGCTGGATCGAACTGTGGCCGCTGCGGCAGCAGGGCGGCGAATTGGTCCCAGAGCGGTTCGGTCAACCAGAACGGCAGCACAGGCACAGGTCTCCCCAATGATCACAGAACGTCGCAACTCCATGATCAAGGAACCTGTGCCTGTCTCGTCCGCCGACTGGTCCCACCAACCGCCTATCTGCGCAGCCTCTTAATGCTGCGCAGAGTGTCGTGAGCATGCCGAATCACGAGAGGGTTTTCTGCTGCTTGTCCTACTATTGGCGCTAATGTCCAGTTTGGTTCGGCCGGTGCGAGCGTCTTGCACTGTCATGAATGGATCCAAAACCCGTCAACTAGTCAGATTTTGGTAAAAGTACGGTAGTTCTGAGCCGTTGACGCGCGTAGACTCCCACCGTACCTGTCCGGCGTTGTGGCCGGACCCGATTACACCTACGGAGCCCCCCTCATATGGACACCCTGTCCACCGCCGACTCCGACGGCGCCATCGAGACCCGAGGTATCGAGCCTGTACCGGACGGTGAGCGGCACGGCCGCGTCCGCGAGCTCTTCCCGACCTGGGTCGCGGCCAACATCAGTGTGCTGCTGCTCACCATGGGCGCCGCCCTGGTGGTCTTCAACCAGCTGAACTTCTGGCAGGTCCTGATCGTCGCCGCCTGCGCCGCGGTCGCATCGTTCGGCATGGTCGGATTGCTGTCGGTCTCCGGTAAGTGGGGTGGCGCGCCCGGCGCGATGCTCTCCCGTGCGACCTTCGGTGCGCGCGGCAACCTCTTCCCGGGCTCGATCCTGTGGGTGGCCCGTTTCGGCTGGGAGACGATCAATGCGGTCACCGGTGCCTACGCCGTGCTGACCGTCCTCGACCTGCTCTTCGGCATCAAGAGCAACACCGTGCTCATCGTGGTGACGCTGTTCCTCTTCGTCGCCAGCACCTTCCTGGTGAGCGGCATGGGCCGCAAGGCGCTGAACGTGTGCAACAAGTGGTCGACCTACCTGTTCGGCGTCTTCAGCATCATGGTGCTCGGCTACCTGGTCGCCAACGTGCACTGGAACGAGGTCTTCGCCAAGCCGGCCGGCACCACCGCGATGATGATCGCCGGTATCGGCACCATCGCGGCCGGCGGCATCAGCTGGGTGCCCACCGGCCCCGACTTCGCGCGCTACCTGCCGCACAAGGCCTCCGGTAAGAAGATCGTCGGTGTGACGGTCTCCGGCGCAGGCATCGTGGTGGTCCCGATGGTGCTGATGGGCGGCGTCATGGCGGTCTCCACCCCGGACCTGGCCAAGGCGCAGGACCCGGTCTCCTTCCTCGGCGACATCCTGCCGACCTGGCTCGCCGTGCCGTACCTGATCACCGCGATCGTGGGCATGCTGCTGATCAACAGCCTGTCGATGTACTCGGCCGGCTTCACCGCGCAGACCATGGGCGTGAAGCTGCCGCGTGCCATGGCGGTGAGCATCAATGCGGTGATCTCCCTGGTCGGCGGTCTGATGCTGATGCTGGTGGCGAGCAGCTTCCTCGGCTCCTTCATCACCTTCCTGGTCCTGCTCGCGGTCTCCTTCTCCGCCTGGATCGGCGTCTACTCGGTCGACATGCTGCGCCGCCGCTCGCGCAAGGTGCGCTACGACGCCGAGGGCCTGATGGACACCACTCCCAGCAGCCGCTACTGGTACTCGGGTGGCTTCTGCTGGCAGGCGATGGTCGCCTGGGCCGTCGCGCTGATCGCGGGGCTGTGCTTCACCAAGTGCGACTGGTTCACCGGCCCGCTGGCCTCCACTCCGGTCGGTGAGTACGGCCTCAGCTGGGCCGCCACCATCGCCATCTCGGCGCTGCTCATGGCCGTCCTCCCGACTCCGCGGGAGAACACCCCGGCCCCGGTCGAGCCGGCCGCCGCCGAGGCCGCAGTCGAGGAGCGCGAGACCGCGACCGTCTGACGGATCACGGCTCCCGCAGGAACGCGGAGGTCCCCCACACCGTGCACACGGCGTGGGGGACCTCCGCGCTCCTGCGGGTGGCCCCTACGTGTCGGCCCTGTTCTCGTATAGCTACGGCCAACGGACAAGTAGCTCTCTGTAGCTGACCCAGAGGACGTGTGTCCCGGGTTCGGCTGTTTCCGCCTCTTTGGTGATGTGCCTGCGTCACCTTGGTCGCGTTCGTGCGATGGAGGAGGAGCTGAGCGTGCGGCAGGACTGGGAGCCGGAGGACCTGATCGAGGTCTGGACGCTGCTCGAAGACGACATGAAGCGGCTGCGGAACAAGTCCGGGGCGAACCGGCTGGGCTTCGCGATGCTGCTGAAGTTCTTCGAGGTGGAGGCGAGGTTCCCGGAGGTCGCCGCGGAGGTCCCGACCGTCGCGGTGGCGTACGTTGCCCAGCAGGTGAAGGTGCCGGTAGAGGAGTGGGTGTCCTACGACTGGCAGGGCAAGGCGATCCAGCGTCACCGGGGTGAGATCCGCGACGCCTTCGGGTTCCGGGCGGGCACCGAGGAGGACCAGGAGCGGCTGGCCGAGTGGCTGACCGCCGAGCTGTGTCCGGTGGAACTGTCCCGGGATCGCCTGGCCGAGGCGGTGGTGGCCCGGTGCCGCAACGACCTCATCGAGCCTCCGGCCCCGGGGCAGATCCGGCGCCTGAAGGGGTGGCCGGGGGCGGCCGGTCGTTCTTCACCGAGCTGAAGACGGACCCCGGGGCGCCGGGCCTGGAGAGCCTGCTGGCGGAGGTCAACAAGCTCCAGCGGGTGCGGAGGCTGGAGTTGCCGGAGGACCTGTTCGCGGACGTGTCGGAGAAGCTGGTGGACGCCTGGCGGGCCCGGGCGTCCAAGGAGTACCCGGCGAACGTGCAGCGGATGAAGCCGCCGACGCGCCTGACGCTGCTGGCGACGCTGTGCCACGTGCGGCAGAGCGAGATCACCGACTCGCTGGTGGACCTGTTCATCCAGCTGGTGCTGCGGATCAACACCCGGGCGGAGAAGCGGGTCGACAAGGAGTTCACCAACGACCTGAAGAAGGTCCGGGGCAAGGACGCGATGCTGCTGCGGGTCGCGGAGGCCGCGCTGGCGGAGCCAGCCGGGACGGTGCGCCGGGTGATCTACCCGGCGGTCGGCGGGGAGAGGACGTTGAAGGCGCTGGCGGCGGAGGCCGCGGCGAACGAGGCCCGGTACAAGGCGCGTATCCGCACGGTGCTGCGGTCCTCGTACTCGGCGCACTGGCGCAGGATGCTGTCGCCGCTGCTGCGGGCGCTGACGTTGAAGTGCAACAACACCGCGTACCGGCCGGTGATGGACGCGATTGGCCTGCTGGAGCGGTACCTCGAACAGCCGCTGAAGGAGGGCGCGTTCTTCGACCCGGCCGAGACGGTGCCGCTGGAGGGGGTGGTACCCGAGCAATGGCGGGCCGCGGTGGTGGACGACAAGGACCGGGTGGAGCGCATCCCGTACGAGCTGTGCGTGCTGGTGGCTCTGCGCGACGCGCTGCGGCGCCGGGAAATCTGGGTAGTGGGGGCGAACCGGTGGCGCAACCCGGAGGACGACCTGCCGCAGGACTTCGAGGACAACCGCGACGTCCACTACGACGCGATCCGCCAGCCGCAGGACCCGGCGAAGTTCATCGACACCCTGCAGAAGAAGCTCCGCGGCTCCCTGGACCGGTTCGAGGCCGCCTTGGTGGAGGACACCACCGGCGGGGTGGCGATCACCAAGAAGCGCGGCGAGCCGTGGATCAGGGTCTCGCCCCGCCCCAAGCAGGAGGAGCCGGAGAACCTCGTCGCCGTCAAGGCCGAGATCGAACGCCGGTGGGGAACGATCGACCTCCTGGACATCCTCAAGTACGCCGAGTTCGACACGGACTTCATCGCCGAGTTCACCTCGGTGGCCACCCGCGAGAACCTGTCCAAGGACACCCTGCGGCGCCGGCTGCTGCTGGTGCTGTTCGGGCTGGGCACCAACATGGGCATCAAGCGGGTCGCGGTGACCGGCAAGCACGGCGAGAGCGAAGCGACGTTGCGGCGGGTGCGGCACCTGTTCGTGAACCGAGCCAACCTGCGCGCCGCGCTGGTGAAGCTGGTGAACGCCACCTTCGCCGCCCGCGACGAGATGTGGTGGGGCACGGGTACGGCGTGCGCCTCCGACAGCCGCAAGTTCGGCTCCTGGCCCAGCAACCTGATGACCGAGTGGCACCAGCGCTACCGGGGCCCCGGGGTGATGATCTACTGGCACGTCGAGCGGAAGTCGGTGTGCATCTACTCCCAGCTGAAGTCCTGCTCCGCGTCCGAGGTCGCTGCCATGATCGAGGGCGTGCTGCGGCACTGCACCGACATGGAGGTCGACCGGCAGTACACCGACACCCACGGCGCCTCGATCGTCGGCTTCGCGTTCGCGCACATGCTCGACTTCAAGCTGATGCCCCGTCTGAAGAACATCGGCTCCGCGAAGCTCTACCGGCCGGCGGCCGGTGAGGACGCCAACTGGCCCACCCTGGCCCCGGTGCTGTCTACCAGGACGATCGACTGGGAGCTGATCGCCCAGCAGTACGACCAGATCGTGAAGTACACCACCGCGCTCCGCCTCGGTACGGCGGAGGCCGAGCAGGTACTGCGCCGGTTCACCAAGGGCGGGCCCAAGCACCCGACCTACCGGGCGATCGAGGAGCTCGGGCGGGCGGTGCGGACGGCGTTCGTCTGCGACTACCTGGCTGACGTGGAGCTGCGGCAGGAGATCGGCGAGGGCCTGCAGGTGGTGGAGAACTGGAACTCCGCCAACAAGGACCTGTTCTACGGCAAGGACGGCGACCTGACCGGCGCGGACAAGGAGAGCCAGGAGGTCAGCATGCTCGCGCTGCACCTGCTGCAGTCCGCCCTGGTGCACGTCAACACCCTGCTGGTGCAGCAGGTGCTGGCCGAACCGAAGTGGGCCGAGCGCCTCACCGAGGCGGACCGGCGGGCCCTGTCGCCGCTGTTCTGGACACACGTGAACCCGTACGGCAGGTTCGAGCTGGACATGAACAGCCGTCTCGATCTCGGTCCCGTCGCGTCTATCCCGGGTCAGCGGACGGGTGAACCGCAGCCGGCAGCCGCCGGGTGAGGTCGGCTACCGGCTCGACGCACGAACCACGGGTACGTCAGTCGGTGTCAGTCGCGGCCAACACGGCCAGGCGCCGCCGGTCCGGTGCAAGGGCGGCCAGACCGATGTCCCAGGCCACTTGCTCGAACCACTTCGTGTCGGCACCGAAGCCGTGCCAGATGCAGTCCCGCACACGTGCTTCGACCTCGTCGGCGGTGGCGCCTTCCGGGCTTCCGGCGAGCGCGGCCAGGGACTGCCAGGCCGCCAGACGGCCGTAGGCACCGTAGGAGCCGGAGTTGTATGCCCCTCCCGTGGACGCCGCCGCGAAGAGCACTCGCCATACCTGGGCCGGCGGACGGACAGCGACCGACAGAGTGGCCTTCTTCCCCACTCCATTCAGACACTCCAGCCCCACCGTCAGGAGCGAGTTCGGGACCGATGCGACGTCCAGGGGTTCTGCGAGTTCGAAAACCCGCGCCTCGATGCGCCCGTTGGACTCTTCGGCCCAGTTCGCCACGGCCTTGGCCATGGCCGCGGCCGCGGCTTCTGTTGTCGCTTCCTCCACCGACGGCACATTCGCGCTGGCGATCACCGCCAGTTCGCGGCTCTCCCCAGGCCCGTACGGCATCGAGTGACTGCCGCCACGAAGGCTGTAGCTCGGAAGATCCGCACATCCTTCCACGTCGGACAGCGCCAGCGGCAGCCAGCCCAGAGGGTGATGACTCCAATGCGACGACGATGCCCAACCCGCGATCCCGGGAGTCTCCTCGACAGCGACGCCCCTGAGAACCAGTTCGTGGACCAGACAGGCCCGAAGCTCCTCCGAAGCGCTTCCGGTGAACGCCGCAGCCAGGTCCGTCGGCTCCTGACTGGAGGCAAGCAATGAGGCCGTGTAACGGTCCAGCTTCCTGCTGGTGACCTCCGCCGAGGAGACCAGCCGCAGCGCCTGGGCGACATTCTCGGGACCGGCGGTGGTGGACAGCAGCCGAAGCAGATGGTCGAAGACACTTCTGTACTGCCACATCTGCCCGGAGCCGTACGCCCTGGCGAGAGCGATGCCAAGGTCTGCGGGGAAGGCAGCGTCCCCCTGAGCGACACGGCCGTCGGCCACCGCCCACACGCCGGTGACGTCCTTCAGGTCCGGCAGCTCTGTCACGATCTTCTGTATCTGATCAGCCACGGCCCTGAGACTACGCGTTCTGACGCCCTGCCTCATCTCATAAACGACCCTTTCCGGGAGCAAGATCGGAAACGGCCGTCGGGGGCGGCCCGGACGCTCAATCGGTTCTCAGAACTCGTTCTCACTCAAGTGGTGATGGGGCCCTGTTCTGGGAATGGTTTGTGAGAGGATTTCGGCCGTGACGGACCCTCAGGACACCACCGCGAGCGACGCCGACGACGTCGAGCGCCACCCCTGCCCCCGCTGCCAGGTCCAACCCGGCTCGCCCTGCCGCTCGCGCTCCGGCGCGGTCGCCGGGATCTACCACACCGGCCGCTTCAAGAAGGTCGCCCGGCTCGCCAAGCTGCTGCGGGTGCCGACCCCGGCCGACCGCGGCCCCGGCCAGCCCTGGCGGCCCGGCACCCCGCCGCCGGCCGCCCCCGAGACCGGCACCCCGGGCGCGGACATCCGCATCGGGTACGCCCGCTGCAGCCACCTCACCCAGGAGCTCCAGTCGCAGCTGGACGCGCTCAGCACGCACGGCATCCCCCGGGACAAGGTCTTCTCCGAGAAGATCAGCAGCCGCGTCCGGGTTCGCCCCCAGTTCGAGGCCGCCCTCGCCCTCGCCCGCGAGATCAAATCCCACGCGCCGCACTGCCGGGTGTTGTTCACCGTGTACGAGATGAAGCGGCTCGGTCGCGACGCCGCCGAACTCACCGCACTGGCCGACCACCTCACCGCCCACGGCCTGGTCCTGGAGATGCTCGCCGGCCCGCTGCCCGGCATCTACGACCCCAGCGGCCCCGGGCGGACGCTGTTCGGGTTCTTCGCCGCCATGGCCGAGACGGAGCGCGAGAGCATCCGCGAAGCCACCCTCGAAGGACTCGACGCCGCCGCCCGCAAGGGCAAGCACGGCGGCCGGCCACCCGTCATCACCGACGACATGCTGCACACCGTGCTGCGGCGCCGGGCAGCAGGCGAGTCCGTCGAGCAGATCCGCCCCGACCTGATCATCCCCACCGGCAAGCGCAAGGGCCAGAACCCAGGCCTGGCCAGCATCTACCGGGCGCTGGCCGAGCACGAGAAGCGCCAGGCCTACCCCGAAGCCGTCGCCCAGGCCCACGCCGACTTCGCCGCTCTCCAAGCGGAAGAGATCCCCCACCCCCGGTCACTCTGAGCTACTTGTCCGTTGGCCGTAGCTATACGAGAGCAGGGCCGTGTCCTCCGACACGCGATCTTGTGCCAAGTGATCTTGACCGGCGCTAGGTTTCTGCCACTTGATCTTGAACGGCGGCGGGGAGTCGGTGGCGGTTGCCGCGTTGGCGTACGGCTGTGCCGACCTGTCGGCCGGGGTACGCGCCGACGTGATGAGCACCTTCGGCACCCACTTCGGCACGGGTGACCCCGAACGATCCCCGGACATCCTGATCACCGGCACATCCGACGCCGCGCCCGAGGTCCGAAAAGCAGCTGTGAGCGCACTCTGGAGGTCACACGAAGGACGGGTCACCGATGTCCTGGTCGCCCGCACCAGCGACTCTCGAAGTCGACGCCCGCCATGCGGGCTGAGTCGCTCGCTGCCAGCGCCTCGGCATGCATCGCGAGCGCGAACCTGCCCACCAACCCCAGTGCGCGGTCGGGATCGGCGAGCACCGACTTCCGGAACTCCGCCCGGAGCAGCCCTTCAGCCAAGTTCAGGGAGGGCGCCTGCGCGGTGTCGGCGTTCACGCCTTGCCAACGAACTGTCCGCCCATCAGGCACGGCGGGTCGTCCCGGTCCTCTGATCGGTCAAGATCACTTGTCAATCGGTCAAGATCGCCTGTCAGGGGACACGCTACGGACGGTCTCGCCCCTCGGGGCGGGTGGTGCCGGTCGAACGCGCGGGGCGCCGGCTGATCGTGTGATGGTTCTGCGATCATCTCGATGTCCCGGGTGTGCCCGGCAATGCGGAGGGGGCGGCAGGGTGTGCACCCTGCCGCCCCCGGGGGCGCTCCGGCCGGTGGGCCTACGAGGACGTGGCCTCGCGGGCCCGGCGGCCGGCCAGCCAGACGTAGACCAGGATGCCGGCGAAGAGGAACAGCACGCCCTGGTAGACGGCCGCGTAGCCGGCGCCGGCGAGCAGCCACAGGGAGAAGGCGAAGGCGCCGAGGCCGAGGACGGCGTCCCTGGTGAGGCGGCCGGGGGTCACCTTGCCGCTCTCGCCGCGGACCAGCCAGTAGAGCTGGGCGGCGGTGGAGAGGAGGTAGGGGACGGTGGCGGTGAAGGTGGTGACCAGTACCAGGATGTTGAACGCGCCCTGGGAGCCGGTGGTGAAGTTGAGGATGGTCAGCAGTGAGGCCAGTGAGACGCTGACCAGGACGCCGAAGACCGGTATCCCGCGCCGCTTGGCGGCGAAGACCGCCGGGAACAGTCCGTCCTGCGCGGCGGCGTACGGCGCCTGCGCGGCCAGTAGGGTCCAGCCGTTGAGCGCGCCGGTCATCGACACCAGCGCGGCGACCGCGATCACCGTGCCGCCCCAGGAACCGCCGAACATGTTGTCCACGGCGTCGGAGAACGGCGCGGTGGAGTGGACCAGCTTGTCGTGGGCGACCGTCCCGAACACGGCGAGGGTGCCGAGCAGGTAGACCAGCGCCGCGCCCGAGGTGCCGAGCACGCTGGCCCGGCCGACGTTGCGCTCCGGGTCGCGGACCTCGCCGGCGCTCATCGCGGCGGACTCCACGCCCAGGTAGCTGAAGAGCAGGATCGCGGCGGCGGCGGTCATGCCGCCGGCCCAGCTTTGCCCGGAGGCGTTGAAGGGGCCGAGCTTGGACGGGTCGAAGAAGCCCAGGCCGCCGATCGCGACCAGCGCGAGCGGGATGAACTTCAGCACGGTGGAGACCAACTGCACCGCGCCGACGTACCGGGTGCCGGCCAGGTTGGCCAGCGCGGGCAGCCACTGGACGGTCAGTGCGGCGCCGATGGTGAGCCACTTGGAGTGCTGGATCGGCACCAACACGTCGAGGTAGCCGACCGCGGCCACCGCGAGCGCGGCGTTGCTGACCCAGGTGGTGATCCAGTACGACCAGGCCGACAGGAAGCCGGCGAAGTCGCCGAATGCCTCGCGGGCGTAGACGTACGGCCCGCCGGTGCGCGGGTTCCGTCGGGCCAGCTGTCCGAAGACCAGGGCGAGCGCGATGGCCCCCACCGTCAGCACGACGAACGACACCAGGCTGACCGTGCCGTAGGGCGCGACGGCCGCGGGGATCATGAAGATCCCGCCGCCGATGATGTTGCCCATGACCAGGGCGGTGGCGGTCGGCAGACCGAAGCGTCCGGTTCTTCCGGTGGCCGGGGCGGGCTCCTGTGCGGGATCGGGCGTGCTCGGTGGGGCTGCCTGCCGTGGTACGGCCGGACTGGTCTGCATGAGGGTGGTGTGCCTTTCCTGGTCCTGCTCGCGCTCGGTGGAGCGGACATCAATGCTGGCGTAGCGGACACTCTTGACCAAATCGCCAGGAATTGTGTCGCAAGCCCGATATCCCGCCGAAAAACTTGCGGCCACGGACCCCCTCGGCCGGTACTCGTCCTGCGTCGCCCGGCGCCGCGCGATGCCGTGCACCGCAGGCGATCCCCAACTGGAGCTTTCGAACATCCCAGCACCACTTATGGCCCAATTCACGCTTTCGAGTGAGTTTCCGTGAGGCGAGGCCTGATGCTGCGCACCGGAATAAAACCGGCGCAATCGAACAATCTCACGCCGGGGCAATCGCTATGGCGACAATCTCTGATGGCCGGAAGAAGAGCTGATCTTCCTTCTGTCATAGGCATTCTGACGCTCAGTCAGTTCTTCGGACCAAGGGACAAGGACCAGGACCTGCCATGACCACCGAGACCGTCCAGCAGAACCAGCAGAGCCTCAGTACCTCCGCCGCCAGGAACCTGGCCACCACCACCAAGACCGTGCCGCAGATGCTCGGGATCACCCCCCCGCTACCTGCTGCGCGCGCTGCCCTGGGTGGACCTGGAGGCCGGCGTCTACCGGGTCAACCGCCGTCGGGGCTTCATCCTCGGCGACGGGCTGATCAGCACCTACGTGGACGGCGGCGGTGCCTCCCGGGTGATCGCCGAGGACCTGCGCGAACTGTCCTTCCTGCGTGACCAGGAGAGCCCGCTGCTGACCGCGCTGGCCGGCGGCTTCGTCCAGCGCGAGGTCGCGCCCGGCGAGCTCATCGCCGCCGTTGGCGCCCCCGTCGAGGCGCTGCACATCATCGCGTTCGGCCGCGCCGAGAAGCGCGCCACCGGCCAGTACGGCGAGGACGCCCTGCTCGCCGTGCTCGGCGACGGTGACTTCTTCGACGCCGGCGCCTGGGTGCGCGGCGAGGCCGTGCCGTACCAGGTCAAGGCGGTCACGCCGTGTACCGTGCTCTCGCTCGACCGCCGGGTGCTCACCGAACTCGCCGACCGCGAGCCCGCGTTGCGCGCCGGACTGGACGCCTTCGCCGCCGACGGCCAGGGGCCAGCCGACCGCGAGCACCCGATCAGCCTGACCTCCGGCCACAACGGCGAGCCGCAGCTGCCCGAGACCTTCGTGGACTACGAGGAGAACCCCCGCGAGTACGAGCTGAGCATCGCGCAGACGGTGCTCAAGGTGCACACCCGGGTCTCCGACATCTACAACTCCTCGATCGACCAGGTCCAGGCGCAACTGCGGCTGACCACCGAGGCGTTGCGCGAGCGCCAGGAGTGGGAGATGCTCAACAACCCCGGGTACGGGCTGCTCCACAACATCGTGCCCGGCCAGCGGGTGCACACCCGCACCGGTGCGCCCACCCCGGACGACATGGACGAACTGCTCACCCGGGTCTGGAAGCAGCCCGCGTTCTTCCTGGCCCACCCGAGGGCGATCGCCGCCTTCGGGCGGGAGTGCACCCGGCGCGGAGTACCGCCGCAGATCGTCGAGCTGTTCGGCAGCCCGTTCATGACCTGGCGCGGCGTGCCGCTGCTGCCCTCCGACAAGCTCGACCTCAAGGGCTCGGACTCGGCGCCCGGAACCACCAACATCCTGCTGATGCGGGTCGGCGAGGCCCAGCAGGGCGTGGTCGGACTGCGCCCGGCGAAGGTGCCGGACGAGGTGGAGCCGGGCCTGTCGGTACGTGCGATGGGCGTCGACCGCCAGGCCATCACCTCCTACCTGGCGACCTGCTACTTCTCCACCGCCGCGCTGGTGGACGACGCCATCGCGGTGCTCCAGAACGTCGAGGTGTCGAACTACCATGACTACTCCTGACGGATTTCGGCCCGCTACCGGTCCTGCCGCACTCGCCGCCGCCCCGGCCGGCGGGCCGGCCCCGGTCGCCGCACCGGCGACCGGGGTGTTCGGGAGGTTCCCGGCACCGGGGATGCCGGCGGTGCCGGACCCGCTGCCCGGGGCGCTCGCCCACGCCGCCGGCGGCACCCGCTACTGGCTGCCGCAACAGCCGCTCCAGGCACCGGCGGTGACACCGCGCGTCGCCCCGCCCACCGCGCCGCCGAGCGGATTCGACGTCGAGGCCGTCCGGCGGGACTTCCCGCAGCTGCACCGCGAGGTGAACGGCCGGCCCCTGGTCTGGCTGGACAACGGCGCCACCACGCTCAAGCCCCGCCAGGTCGCCGAGGCCGTCGCCGAGCACTACTCGACGGGCACCTCCAACGTCCACCGCGGTGCGCACAGCCTGGCGAGGCAGGCCACCCAGGTGTACGAGGAGGGCCGCGAGGAGGCGGCCAAGCTGCTCGGCACCCAGGACACCGACGAGATCGTCTTCGTCCGGGGCACCACCGAGGCGGTCAACCTGGTGGCGCAGACCTGGGGCCGGGCCAACCTCGGGGTGGGTGACGAGATCCTGGTCTCGGCGGCCGAGCACCACTCCAACCTGGTGCCCTGGCAGCAGATCGCGGCCGAACGCCGGGCCCGGGTCCGGCCGATCCCGCTGCTGCCCGACGGGCAGTTGGACCAGGACGCGTACCAGGACCTGCTCGGCTCGCGGACCAGGCTGGTCGCGCTGACCCATGCCTCCAACGTGCTGGGGACCGTTCCGCCGGTGGCCGAAATGACCGCGCTGGCCCACCGGTACGGCGCCAGGGTGCTGGTGGACGGCGCGCAGGCGGTGAGCCACTTCCCGGTGGACGTCACCGCGCTGGACGCCGACTTCTACGCCTTCTCCGGACACAAGGTCTTCGGCCCGACCGGGATCGGCGTGCTCTACGGCAAGCGTGAGCTGCTGGAGGCCATGCCCCCGTGGCAGGGCGGCGGCAACATGATCGACTCGGTGAGCTTCGAGGAGACCACGTACGCGCCGATCCCGCACCGGCTGGAGGCCGGCACCGGCCACATCGCCGGGGTCGCCGGACTGCGGGCGGCCCTCAGGTACCTCGCCGGGCTCGACCGGCAGGCCGCCACCGCGTACGAGGAGCAGCTCACCGCATACGCGATGGGCGCGCTGGCCACCGTCCCCGGGCTGTACCTGATCGGCAGCGCACCGGGCAGGATCGGGGCGCTGACCTTCGTGCTCGCCGGGACGGACCCGATCGCGCTGGCCGGGGCGCTCGACCGGCAGGGCATCGCGGTGCGCGCCGGGCACCACTGCGCACAGCCGGCGCTGGCCTCCTTCGGCCTGCAGAGCGCGGCCCGGGCCTCGCTCGCCCTGTACAACACTGCGCAGGAGGTGGACACCCTGGTCGCCGCGCTCCAGGACATCCAGGAGCAGGCGCAGTAGCGGCACGACGGGCGGGCGCCGGCAACGGCGCCCGCCCGGCTGCTACTGCGCAGGCGGCGACTGGAGCCGGTTCGCCAGGGCCGAGGAGAACGAGGAGACACACGCGGCGAGTTGGGAGGTGCTCAGCTTCGCCGGGTCCCCGCCGCAGTCGGTGGCCGACGGCGGCGCCGAGGGGGCGGTGGTGGCCGAGGGCTGGGGCGAAGGGGACGGAGTGCCACCGGGGGAGGGCTGGGAGCCCGGCGGACTCTGCTTGAGGTAGACCAGGTTGGGCGTGGTCCGGCCGTCACCCGAGACGTCGATGTAGTCCTGGGTCTGCCCGTTGATGTCGACGAACCCGCGCCACATGCCCTTCCCGAACGGGATGATCTCCTGAAGGTTCCCGCCCGCTCCGGTGGTCACCGTGACACCGGTCTGCTGGGTGATCCAGGCGACCATCCGGCTGGAGAGCTCGGTCAGGTTGACGGGCCTGCTGGTGTCGCCCTGCACGTACACCTGGAGCTCGTTGAGATCGGCGTCCACCTCGTCGGCGCGCACCACCGCGAAGGCTATGATCGCCTCCGAGGAACTGTTCCTCGGCACCAGCGGAGTCACGTAGTAGTAGTGCCCGTCGGTGGCCGAACGCAGCAGGTACTCGCCGGGGTTGGTGGCGTTGGTGTCGGTGGAGGTGTGGGCGAAACCGAAGCCGTCGCGGTTCTTCGCGCCCCGGCCGGCCAGCCACTGGACCGCGCTGATCTGCTCCTTGACGACCGATCCCGGGTAGACCGTGCCCGGCAGCTCACCGGGGTGCACCGTGCTCCGGTGCTCGATCACCGGCTTGCCGCTCGGCGAGCCGGTCAGCACCAGCACACCGTCCGGACGCTGCACCGTCCGCTTGTGCCAGGCGATCTGCCGGGTCACCGCGATGACGATGACCGGCTTGGCCGTGGCGAGGTCGGTCCCGTCGCAGTAGCCCCAGACGTCCTGGTCCTGGTAGAGGAGTCCGGGGAACCGCTCGGCCAGCAGGTTGCGCAGGCTGTTCGCCCGGTTGCCGCCGAAGGCCCGGTCGAAGGAGTGGTCGCCCTTGAACTCGCAGGCGCTGTTGCTGTTGGAGGTGCCGTCCCAGACGGCCACGCCCTCGGTGGGCTGGGAGCCCGAGCCGTCCAGCACGCCCGTCCAGACGCCGTGGCCCTGGCCCTTGCCCGGCAGGTAGTGGATGCTGTGGCCCAGCAGGCTGACACCCGAGGCGAGGGCGGAGCCGGTCTTCAGCGCGGTCGCGGCCGCGGCGTAGGAGGCGGTGCGCGGCTCGAAGTCGAAGTTCGGCATGGGCCGCACCTTGATGCAGGCCGGGACGTCGGCGGCGCCGAGGTGGTCGCAGCGGTCGCCGTCGCCCTTGCGCGCGTCCCTGGTGAGCGGACGGGCGGAGGCCGGGGCGTCGGACGCCGAGGCCGGGATGTCCAGCACCGTGGCCCGTGCGTAGTAGCGGCCCAGGTCCTTGTCGTTGTCCCAGAACGCCATCACCGTGCACCCGGTCGACGCCAGCAGGGCCAGCGACGTGGCGCCGACCAGCAGGTAGTCGACCCACCGCGGCAGCACGACCGTCACCGCCACGTTGACCGCCATGACCAGGTTGCCGATCAGGCCGATCGTCGCCCAGATCCAGAACAGCGCCGTCGCGTGCACCGGAGTGCCGTGCGGCAGGAACTGCGCCTGGAGGAACAGCCGGTAGCTCTGGTCCTGCTGTCCGAAGCCACCGAAGACGAAGTGCTTGACCACCCATATCAGCAGTGCGAGGGCCGGCATCCACAGCCACCACAGGGCGAGAAGGCCCAGTCTCCCCAAGAGCAACCTGCGTCGAGTCGTACCGGCCATGGACCCCCCTGTCGGTGCTGTCGTATGTCCGCCCCGAGTCTGCCGCCAATCAGTAGGCTTTGTCCGCGATTTGTTGAACCGTCAGCGAGTGCCGGCCCGGCACCGGCTCAGCGGCCGCGCAGCGCCCGCCCGCCGAACCCGTTGCCACCGCCGGCGGCCTGCCACCACCGCTCGACCGCCTGCTGGTCCATCGCCGCCCAGTCGGGCGTCTCCTGGACCTGGGCGCGCCCCAGGCTCCGGCCGAGTTCGACCGTGGACCGCCCGACGGGCGCCCGCTCGGCGTCGTAGGAGTGCAGCGCCTCGGCCCAGCTGCCGGCCGTATCCAGGGCGCGCTCCAGCGCGGCGGCGTCCTGCAGTGCCTTGATCGCGCCGCTGCCGGTGGGCGGACGGGCGATCGAGGCGGCGTCACCCACCACGGCAAGCCGGCCGCGTGCGTAGTGCGGCGTGGCCATGTCGTACATCGGCTGCACGAAGCGCGTACCGGCGGGGGTGAGATGGATGACCTCCTGCCAGTAGGGCGGGAAGTGCTCATTCACCAGGCCGAGCTGGTGCTCGGACAGCTCGCTGGTCATGGCCCTGGGGTGCACGTTCGTCGGGCCGCCGAACCGCAGGCCGTCGGCGGCCGGCGGACTGGTGTAGAAGACCCAGTTGACGTCGGTGCCGTGGCCGCCCGGGCCGGGGATGCGATAGACGATCATGTGTCCGCCGGGGAAGACCACCGTCGAGGCGTCCTGCTCCGGGAACGCCTCGGGCGGGGAGGGCAGCCGGCCCGCGGGCAGCGTGCCGCGCCAGGCCACGAAACCGCCGTACCGCGCCTGGGCGTCCGGGAACATCGCTGCCCGCACCACGGACCGGTACCCGTCCGCCCCGACGACCAGCTCGAAGTGCTGCTCGCCGCCGTCCGCCAGGTGCACCACCGCGCCGTCGGTGCCGGAGACGACCCTGGTCACCGTGGCGCCGGTGCGGTAGTCGACGCTGTCGGGGATCCGGTTGCGCAACTCCTGCCAGAGCGAACCCCAGTTGTACGAGCGGAACGGGAACGGCAGCACGCCGATCTGCCGCCCGGCCCGCACCGTGCCCTCGCGCACCACCCAGGGCCGCCGGGCCAGTTGGACCCAGGGCATCCCGGCGTCCAGATAACCGGCCGCCTCCAGCTCGGCGTACCGGTCGTTGTGCAGTGCCAGGCCGACGCCCCGGTCCTGCAGTCGGCCGACGGCCCGCTCGAACACCACCACCTCGTCCGCACCCGTGCGTGCCGCGGCCAGCGCGGCGGCGCAGCCCGCGATGCTTCCGCCCACTACGGCTACCCGTCCTCCGCGCACAGCCGCCTCCTTCCCTCGCCGAACGAGTATGACGGTGCGTCGGACGTTCAGCCGTCGATTCGGTGCAGTTTCCAGAACTCGGTCAGGTCGGTGGCGGTGGCGGCCTGCGCGGCGGCCTTGAACTCGGCCGTGGTCGAGACGCCGTACCAGTGGGTCCGCGCGTAGGTGCGCAGGAGTTCGGCCATCGTGGTGCCGCCGATCAGCCGGCGCAGGTCGTGCAGCGCGCACTTGCCGTAGTCGTAGACGACCGTCCCGTACCGGGTGGGGTGGGCGTCCCAGTAGCGCATCGAGTTGGTCAGCCGCTCGGCCGCGGACTCCCAGGAGACGTCGCGCCAGCAGCCCTCGCCCAGCTTGCCGAGGGCCAGGTCGGTGGCGTAGTCGCTGAACGACTCGTCCAGCCAGGGGGCGTGGTACTGGTCGTCGCCGACGATGCCGTACCACCACTGGTGCGCGAGCTCGTGGACCAGCGCCGTGGTGCTGACCCGGTCGAGCACGAACCCCGGGTACTCCATCCCGCTGAACCAGAAGCCGTCGTCCAGCACGGCGGCCAGCCGGCCGTACGGGTAGGTGCCGAACCGCCGGGCGTGGGCGTCGACCGCCGAGGTCGCCAGGGCCAGCATCGACCGGGCGTCCGCGGAGCCGACGCTCGCCGTCGAGTAGACGTCGATCCGCACCCCGGCCGGGGAGGTGGCGGAGACCCTGGTGAACGGGCCCGCCGCCCAGGCGAAGTCGCGGACCCGCTTCGCCACCGCCCTGGTGACGGTCCGTCCGGCGGACCCGGGAATGTCGACCGAGCGGCCGGTGGCGGGCACCAGCAGCCGAGAGGGGTGGTCGAGGGTGACGGTGAAGTCCGCGGCCTGCGTGTAGAAGGACTCGCCGTTGTCGGTGTACGGATCGAGGTGCACTCCGGCGGCGTCCCGGATCGCCAGCACCGGCAGTGCGTTGCCGAGGAAGCTGTACGGTCCGTCGTGACCGAACCGATCGGTGCCGTCCGGGACTTCGACGCCCAGACCGAAGGCGATCACCCCGGTCGCACCCCGGCCGAGCGGTGCGGGCAGTGCGACCCTCAGCGCGGTGCAGCCCACCGACAGCGCGTCCGGGGTGCCGCCGGTGAGGCCGGTCACCGTGACGGGCTGTGCCGCGCAGCCGCCGTGCGCGTTGTCCCACAGCCGGAGGTAGACCTCACGCAGCGGCTCGGCGGAGGCGTTGGTGAAGCGCACGGACTCATGGCCGTGCCAGCGGGTCCCGGTGCCGTCACTGCTCAGCTCGACCGTGTAGGCGGGGGCCGCGGGCGTGCGGGTCGGGTCGGAGTGCGGATCGGGCGTCCGGGCGGGTGTCGCGGCTGCCGTGAGGAGCACGGCGAGGGCGGCCAGCAGGGCCAGGGTGCTCCGCATGTGATCCTCTCGGTTCGGGCTCGCGATCGAACGGCCGGGCCGGGCCGCCCGACGGACGGCCCGGCCCCGGGGCGACGCGAAGTCACTCCCTGCGGCCGGCCTCCCGGTGGCGGGCCACCGCCCGGCGTACCGCCCCGTCCACGGCGGGCAACGCCGCGGCGATGTCGGTGTACAGCACGTACTCCACGGTCGCCACCGTGTGCAGGCCCTGGACCAGGAAGGTGTACTCCCGGCCCCGCTCCAGCAGCAGCACGATCGGCTTGTCGAAGGCGCTCGCCCAGCCCACCTCGACATGGGTGCCGGGTGAGGGCGGAGAGCCCGGCAGCGCGACGAAGACCTCCGCCTTGCGGATCTCCTCCTGGTCCAGCCCGGTGCACTGCTCCGGACTCATCAACTCGGCACCCCACGCCTCCCGGCGATGGGCGTTGTGGACGGAGATCCCCTGCGCCTCGAAGTGCTTGATCAGCAGGTCGAACGGGGCCCGGGCCTCGTCCGGCATCTCCCCGGTGGCCGGGTCGAGCAACTGGATGAAGGGACCGGCCAGGAACAGCGAACGGACGGCCGGTGCGTCCGGGTCGGCCGGCAGACCGGCGGTCGGTGCGGTGGTCTCGGTGGTCATACGGGTACCTCCGGAACGAGGCCGGCCTGCGGCGTCGGGTGGGGGCCGACCGGCGGGGCGGTCGAGGACTGGCGGAGCGGGGCCGCGGTCAGCACTTGCGGAAACACTGGATGTACGCGTCGCCGCTGGTGCCGTACGTGTACTCGGTGGTGTCGTACGCCGTGTACGGGTGGCGCTCGACCCGGATGGACGTGAAGTGCGGCAGGTACTGCCAGCGCAGTTCGGGCTTGGTGCTGAAGAACGGGATGAACACCCCGCCGGGACGCAGCACCCGGACCACCTCCGGCATGGTCCTGGCCCACAGGTCGGCGTTGGTCCAGACCTCCATGTCCAGCGCCGGGTCGAAGAACATCCCGTCGATGCTCTCCGAGGGCAGGGCGAAGACGTGCTGGAAGAAGTCGCCGCGTTCGATGGTGAGATTGCCGGGCAGCTTCGGGTGCCGGGCCCGGAACAGGTCCTCGACCTCTCCGAACAGCTCCAGGACCGTGTGGCTGCGGGTGGCGGGGTTGTTCGCGATGCGCAGTGCGGAGAGCCCGAGGCCGAGGCCGACCTCGTAGAAGTCGTGGCCGTACTCGCACAGCATGTCGGCGCTGGCCCACATCAGGTCCCGCTCCCAGGCCTGCATGGCCTGTTCACCGCCGATGCTCAGTGTCACCTCGCCATCGCGCTCGATCAGTTCGATCTCGGGCTTGGGCTGCGTTTCCATGGCAGACGTCCTTCGTTCCGTCAGTTGGGGGATCGGCGGGGGCTGCCGACCGGTCAGGTGCGGCGAGGCAGTACTCCGAAGTGGCGCCGGGCCGTGGAGACGGCGAGGTCCTGCACCGCGAAGACCGTGAAGTAGTAGGCCTGCGGGGCCGTGGTGGGGGCGAACCGCACGCGGAAGACGACGTCCTCCGGCTGCCCGGCGGCCCGCACCCTGACGGTGGCCGGTTCCACCGTGGCGTCCTCGCGCAGATAGGTCGGGACGAACAGGCCGAGCCGGACCGGCCCCGGGCGCGCGGCGGTGAGCGCGGCGCGCACCTCCAGCACCCCGCCCTGCTCCACCTCGTCCGCGGCGTAGGCCAGCAGAGCGGGCGCCTCGGGGAGCCGGAAGGTGACGTCGCCGCAGCGCATGCAGACCGCGCAGGTGGTGTCCAGGATGTGCGGGAGCAGCCCGCGCCGGGTGAACTCCTGGGCCGGGCGGCCGCAGTGGCAGGTCACCTCGCACACCTGTCGGTCGAGCGAGCTGCGGTCCCCGAAGTGCGCCGGGTAGTTCATGATCTCGTTCTCGGGGTTCGCCGCCACCTGCTCGGCGATCACATGGTCGAGCGACTGCAGGTCGGCGGTGAGCGAGGAGCGGATCTCATCCGGCGACTGGTCGGCGAGGTGGGTGGGCCGGGCCACCCACAGGTCCACCTTGCGGGCCAGCTTGGTCAGGCGGGGGCGGAGTGGATGGTTGTGCGGCAGCAGCTCGGAGGTGAGCAGGGCGGTCAAGCGGCGTCCCACCGTGATGACCAGGGGGTCGGGGCGATGGTCGGAGGGGTGGGGGATCTGCCGTGCGGAGATGTGCTGTTCGGAGGTGTGCTGTTCGAGGGGGTGATTCTCCGGGGCGTCTCCTTCCGAGGCGCGCTCTTCCGGGGAGTGCTGCTCCAGGGTTTGCGAAGGGGCGTCGGGCAGACCGAAGCGCATGAACGCCGGGTAGGGGTGCGAGCCCGCCAGGCTGGCGTTGAGGACGTCCACCGAGTCCGCGCCGGTGAGCGCGGCACGCATCCAGGCGACGTTCTCCGGACGGTCGGAGTCATGCACCGAGACGGCGGAGACGACGGTACGGGCCGGGCCGTCAAGGGCGTTGAGCAGCAACTGGTACTTGGGGTCGTACAGCGCCAGGTCGGCGAGCGGACCGCTGTTGCACGCGCTGAGCACCAGCTCCACCGCCTCCACCCGATTGAGCGGCACCAGCTTGTCCTCGGGCTTGTAGCAGGGCAGCCCGTACGCGCACCGGGGGCCGAGCAGCCCCGGCCTGGCGGGGACGGCCGGGTTCAGACCGCAGATGGTGAACTCGCCCAGGTTGACGCTGTCGTCCTTCCCGTGACCCTGGAAGGCCACCCGGCGCCACCGGGTGCCCAAGATCTCGGCCTGGATGTCCGCGCGCTCGAAGTCGCGGTCGTCGAAGACCCGCACACCGGGCAGGTGCGGCGGCCGGTCGGTGTCGGTGAACAGGCCCACTGCGTCGATGCCGGTCGCGGGCCGCGCGTACTGCTTGGCGATGTTCCAGGCGAGCGAGGCGGCGTCGCGGCCGCTCAGCAAGGTCAGCCGGTGCCGTCGGCTGCGGTAGGTCGCCAGCAGCAGGGCGCGCACCGGGTCGAGGTTGAGACGGTCGTAGCAGCCGAGCAGCAGGAGTTCTCCGGGATGCCGGCGGTGGAAGGCGGCGAGGTCGGCCAGCTGCTCCTCGTCCACCCACTCGCGGGCCAGTGGGCGGGCCAACTCGGTCACACCTTCGGGGAGTTGCTCCGTACCGAGGACGATGCCGAGGTCGACCGGCCGCGGTGGCCGCACGGCGGTGTACACGCGCGACGCCAGCTCCACGCTCCGTACCAGGTCGGCTCGGCCCTCGACCGGTACCGGCACCGACACCGCCGCCGGGTCGCCGGTGTCCAGGAACTCCTTGACCGCGGAGGGCAGTTGGCGGAAGAGGACCGGGTGGAAGAGCGGGGCGGCTGCGTTCATCAAGGATTACCTCGCGGGCGGGAAGGGCGGAGAGGGGACGGGGCCGGGCAGGGCATCAATGGGGTGCGCGGGCGGCGCGGGCCAGTGGGCGCCGTCGGGGCACGGGGTGCTCGGGCCACCCGGGACACCCGGGACACCCGATCGGGCACGTGGCGTCGGGGCCCGGGCCCGCTGAGCGGGTGCCCGAGGGAAGGCCCTGACTTCTGCGGATGGTTGGCGGGGCATCCCCGGGGGCTGTCGGGAGCGTTGACCGGTAATCCTCTGAGGTGCTCGGGAGCGTTCATGCCGGGCACTCCGCGGGGGCGGTGGCGCCGCGGGACAGCAGCCCTCGGCAGGCGAAGGCCAGGCCGGCTCCGGCCAGGGCGAGGACGAAGGCGGTCGCGAAGACCCCGCGCGGGCCGATCCGGTCCATCAGCAGTCCGCCGGCCTGCTGGCCCATCGCGTCGCCCAGGACGGTGGCGAGGGAGGCCCAGGTGAACGCCTCTGCCAGCGAGCGGCTGTCCGCGACCGTGCTGACCAGCGTCAGCTCGCTCGCGGACACCAGCGCGATCGGTGCGCCGCCGACGGCGAGGGCGAGGGCGAGCACTGGTTCGGAGGTGGCCGCCGGCGCCAGCCCCGTCCCGAGGGCGTAGGCGAGCACCAGGCGCGGGAAGCGGACGTGCGGTGCGACCTGGGACTGCGAACGCCCCAGCCACAGCGCGCCCAGCGCGCTGCCGACGCCCCAGCACGCGTACACCGCACCGGTGGACCCCGGTGACCCGTGAGCGGCGACGAAGGCCGGGACGGCGAGTGTCATCAGGCCGATGGGGACGGCACAGGTGGCCATGATGCCGGTGAGTGCCAGCATCGCCGAGTCCCGCAGCGGGCCGAGAAGTCGGCGCGGCCCGTCTGCCCCGGCGTCCGCCTGCTCCGGCTCCGTGCCCGCCGGAAGGTGGACGAAGGCGAGCCCCAGGGCTCCCGCGCCGCCGACCACAGCGACGGTGGTCAGGGCCAGCCCGGCGGAGCCGGAGAGCATCAGGCCGGCGAGTGCCAGCGGAGCGCCGATCACCAGGACCTCGGTGAGCAGCGCCTCCCAGAGGTAGGCGGTGTCCCGGTCCTGCTCCTTCAGCGGAAGCCGGGCCCACAGCGACCGCATGCAGGCGTTGGCGGGTGGGAGCGCCACTCCGGCGAGTGCCGCCGCCACGGGCTGCGCCCAACCGCCCGGCCGGGTGGCCCACACCAGCACGGCGACCATCGACGGGTGGAGGACACCGGTGGTGGCCAGCACCGTCCGGCGTCCGCTGCGGTCCAGCCGCCGGGCGATCAGCGGGCCGCCGACCGCCATGCCGGCGGTGTAGAGCGCGGCGACCAGGCCCGCTTGAGCGTAGCTGCCGCCCTGCTCGCGGACCACCAGCACCATGGCCAGCGACATCAGGTAAACCGGCAGCCTGGAGACGATGCTCCACCAGGCGACGGCGCCGACACGGCGCTGAGTCAGCAGGGTGCGGAAGCGGTGGGGCAGGCCGTTCGTCACCGGTCCGGACCCCGTCCCGTGGCCTGGCCCGGTCCGGTGGCCGGGCTCACGGAGGTGACGGGTGCCAACTCGATGGTGAAGGTGTCGAGAACCTCGCGCATACGTGTCTCCACCTCGCCGATCGACGCTCCCACGACATGGACGTACCCCGACGCGTTGTGCGAGGCCCGCCGGGCCGACACCGAATCGCCGACACCGACCTTGAGAACGGCGTCGACGACCCCGGGGACACGCAGCAGTTCCTCCTCAGGGGTGATGCGATGAACCGTCCCCGAGCCGGGAAGCGGCAGCAACAGGTCGCCTGCGCACCGGCGTTCACGATAGTGGAGATCGGGGCGCAGGCCGCGGTACACGTCCAGGGTGGCACCGAAGACGTCGAAGCCGTACGCGTGGCCGTGGTTGGCAGGGATCTCGCAGCCCGCCAGCCGGACGCCGATCTCGCCCGCGTACACCTCGCCGTCGACCAGGAAGAACTCCATGTGTGCGTAGCCGTGGTCGATATCCATGCCCGTGACGATGCGCTGGAGCATGGCGCGCAGGTCGACCGGCGGGGCTTCGTCGGTGCCGACGCTGATGTTGGCGTTCATCGCGCCGTCGACGATGTCCAGCGGCCGGCAGGGCATCGCGCTCGGCCAGGCGTCCAGCACCTCGCCCCGGTGGATGACCGTGCACACCTCCCACTCGGTGCCGCCGAGGAACTGCTCCACCATCCAGTCCCGCGCGCCGAGGTCGATCCCCGCCAGGTCCGCCGGCCCGGTGAGCCGGTAGGTGTCCACGCAGGCGAAGGAGTCCACCGGCTTGAGCACCACGGGCCAGCCGTGCTCCTCGGCGAACCACTCGACCTCCTGGGCACCGCGTACCCGCGTGAACTCGGCGGTTTTCAGGCCGAGTTCACGGAACCGGTACTTCATCTCGGTCTTGTCGCGCACCCAGGCGACCTGGCGTTCGGTCAGGTGCGGCAGGCCGACCAGTGCGGCGAACCGCTGGGCGACGGCCTGGCGCGGCTCGGACGGGTTGCAGAACCGGGTCGGCCGGACCGGAAGCCCGGCGGCCCAGGCCTGGTACCGCGCGGCCTCCTCGGCCAGCGGCACCCCTTCGCGCACCCAGAAGGCCGGGAGATGTGCCGTCCGGTGCAGGTGGTCCTCCGACAAGTCCTGGCGGAACTCGGCGAACCGCAGCAGTACCAGGTCGTCCGGGAGGGTGTGGGCCGCATACCTGGTGAACGACGAGGGGCGGTCGTCCACCATCAGCAGCGCGGGACCGTCGGAGCTCATACCGCCTCCAGGACCCGCCGGACGGCCTTGGCCGCCAGGACCTGCTCCGGCTCGGAGAGTTCGGGCGAGAGCGGCACGCACAGGGTGCGCTCCAGCTGGTCGCGGGTGCGGGCGAAACCGTCGCGGCTGAGCGCCAGCGGCCCCTCGGGGGCGTGGTTCCACGGGAAGCCGTCGGCGTAGAGCGAGCTCCGGCCGGTGAGCACCGGGTGCTCGGGAAGCAGGTACTTGCCGAGCGTCCAGTTGGCGATCCCCTCGGCGGTGAGCGCGGTGACGGCGGCGTCCCGCAACTCGCGGCTCTCGCAGCGGAACCGCAGGCTGAGCTTCACGTCGCCCTCGGCTCTCGGCCGCACCTCCAGGTCAAGGCGGCCGGGTGTCTGCGCCATGGCGATGGCGTACATCCGCTCCAGCCCGGCGAGCAACTCGTCGAGATGGCGGAACTGCTGGCACTGGACGGCCGCCACCTGCTCGCTGGTGACGAAGTTCTCGCCGTAGTGGGCGTCCGGGTTCCAGGTCGGGTAGCGGCCGGGCACGCGGGCCGAGCCGTGGTCGTGGTAGCACCGCATGGTCGCCCAGGCGTCATCGTCGCCCGTGACGAGTAGCCCGCCCTCGCCCGAGGTGAGCACCTTGTTGTGGTGGAAGCTGAACGTCCCGGCGTAGCCCTTCGTCCCGACGTGCCGGCCGTCCGGGAACCGCGCGCCGAGCGACTGGGCGCAGTCCTCGATGAGATACGGCACACCCATGGGTAGCGGGGCGACCGTGCCCTCCATGTGGGCCGTGATGACCCGCTGGGCGCCGGACGGCAGCAGGCTGGCGTCCAGCGACAGCGAGTCGTCCGCGTCCACCAGGACCGGGATCAGGCCGCAGGAGAGCACCGCGCCGGCCACCGCGACGAAGGTGACCGCCGGGATGTAGACCAGGTCGCCGATGGACGGCCGGGTGGAGATCAGCGCCAGACGCAGCGCCTCGGTGCAGTTGTGGACTGCCAGGGTGTGCACGGCGCCCAGCCGCTCGCACACCTGGCGCTCCAACCGGGAGGCCATGCTCTCGGTCTCCGTCTGGTAGCGGAACAGAACCTGATGGTCGATCACCTCTTTCAGTTCCGTCATGTCGGACCACGCGAGGTAGTTGGCGCCGTAGGGGAGGAAGCGCTGGCCGAGTCGGTTGTCAAGGGTCATCTGGCGTCGGACTCCGTGATCGGGTGCACCGCGCCGTCGACGGCCATCTGCTGGCCCCGGTAGTTGCGGAGCAGCAGGCCGTCGGGGGTGGGGGTGAAGTACGGCTGGGCGATGGGGATTTTGCCGATCTTCGTGGTGAGTACGTACTGCGGCACCCCGAACCCGGTGATGTGGCCCTGCAGGCCCTCCATGATCTCCCAGCCCTTCTCCACGGAGGTCATGAAGTGCGAGACACCGGTGACGTTGTCGCAGTGGTAGAGGTAGTAGGGCCGCACCCGGATCCGCAGCAGCTCGGTCATCAGGGTGCGCATGGTGGCGACGTCGTCGTTGATGCCGCGCAGCAGCACGGTCTGGTTGCCGACCGGGATCCCGTGCCGCAGTAGGCGGTCCACCGCGGCGGTGGCCTCCTCGGTGATCTCCTTGGGGTGGTTGAAGTGGGTGTTCAGCCAGACCGGGTGGTACCGGGAGAGCATCGCGCACAGCTCGTCGGTGATCCGCTGCGGCAGCAGCACGGGGAACCGGGTGCCGATCCGGACGATCTCCACACTGGGGATCGCCCGCAGACCGCTGATGATCTCCTCCAGCTTGCCGTCCTGGTAGGAGAGCGGGTCCCCGCCGGTGAGCAGTACGTCGCGGATCTCGGGGTGCTCGGCGATGTAGCGCAGGTCCTCGTCGAACGAACCGCCCTCGTCGTCACGGAAGTAGGTGCCGTTGACATCGGTGGTGTGGAACTTCCTGGTGCAGTGCCGGCAGTAGACCGGGCACGCCTCGGTGACCAGCATGATCACCCGGTCCGGGTACTTGTGCACCACGCGGTTGGTCTTGCGGTAGAAGGTGTCGCCGACCGGATCGACCTCGGCACCGGAGAACTCGACCAGCTCGCCGGTTGCCGGGACGGCCTGTTGGCGGACCGGGCAGAGCGGATCGTCCGGATCCATCAGTGACGCGTAGTACGGGGTGATGCTCCAGCGGTACCTGCCCGCCACCCCGGCGATCGCCTTCTCCTCGTCCGGGCTGACGTTGATCCACTGTCGGGCCTTCTCGATGTTGGTGATCCGTCGGCGCATGTGCCAGCGCCAGTCGTTCCACTGCGCTTCCGGGACACGGGGTCGGATGAACGTGGGGCCTGCGGTAGTCCCGGTTTCGCGGGGTGTGCCGGACATGGCGGCTCCAGGGTCGACAGGTCTTCGATGGCTCGGGGCGGGTCACCAGGGCTCGCACGGCCAGGCCATGGTGTGGATGGCTCCCGACGGGTTCACGGTGGGGACGAGGTCGGGGCGAGGGCGGGCAACGGGAGGAGGGGCGGGCTTCACCGGGCGGGTTCACGGGGCGGGCTCGACAGGGCGCGCCGGTCGGCGGGTGGGTGGAGCACCGGACGGGTGGGGCCACCGGGCGAGCCGGCTCACAGCGGGGCGAGGGAGAGCTGACGGAGGGTGCGGGCGACCCGCTGCGCACCGCGCAGGTCGTCCAGGGACGGGTCGAGGGCGCTCCACTGGGCCACCGCGCCGTCTTCGGGCGGCACCCAAAGGGACGGGTCACCGGGGTCGGTGGCCAGCGGCACAGGGACCAGCTCGGTGACCCGCGCGGCCAAGTCCCGCTGGGCGGCTCCGAGCGGTGGTACGAACCCCAGCGGCGCACGACGGGCCTGGGCCAGTACGAGTGCGCCCAACGTCGGCGCGGCCAGGAAGACTTCGGCGGCGGCGTGCAGCGCGTCCACGTCCACCTCGGCGGCGCGATGCACCCGCACGGCGGCGAGTCCGGGCTCGCGGGCGTACCTGGGGGCGGCGCCGGGACCGTGGTCGGGGCTGGGGCTGGGGCTGGGGCTGGGAGTGGAGTAGGAGCAGGAGCCAGGATCGGGGTCGGGGCACCGGAGGGTTTCGGTGAGGCCGTCCAGGGCGGCGTGAACCGGTGCGAGCCGGGTGTCGCAGACCACTTCGCAGTGTCCGGTGCGGCGCACCGCCTCGTGGACCAGGGCCCGCAGCGGCCCGGCGGCGAAGGCCTCGAGCTCCTCGTTCGGTACGTCCCACGCGGAGAGCAGCAGCAGGGCTCCTGCGCGGTGCCGGTTCCTGGTCAGCCGGGTGGGCGCGAGTGCTCCCGTGGGCCGCGCCCCGCCTGTGGGGCCGAGCAGCCAGCCGGGCCGGTGCTGCCGGTGGAGTGCCCGCTCGGCCGGCCGGGCCGGCGCCGGCCCGGCATGGCCGGAACTCAGGTGCACGACCGGGATGCCCAGCTCCAGCAGTCGGCCGGTGGCCGCCTCGTCGTCGCAGACCAGTGCCACCTCGGGTAGCGGCGGATCGGGCAGCGCGGGATCGGTTGGCGGATGCTCGGGCACTGCCGGTGCGAGCGGTGCGTCCCCGGGAGGCAGGTGGACCGGACGGAGCCCGCCGAGGTGAGCGGCGACGTGGCGCAGGGCGAGCAGTGAGTCCAGCTGTTCCTCACGGGCGGCCAGCAGGACCCGGCGGCCCGGTGTGACCGGCTCGCCGCGGCCGGCGGTCAGTACTGCCACGGTGTCACCGCCCCGAGGCGGGCGACATCGTCGCTGTACCCGGCGGCCGTGGTTGAACAGCCGCTGCACACCTCAGGCCCCCGCCGGCGGTAGAAGTCGGCGTGCGCTCGGAAGGCCGGTGTGTCCAGCAGGATCACGCCGCCCTCGCGGATGGGGGCGCCACCCGGGCCGTCGTCGTTCTCCCGGTGCGGGATGCAGCTGCACGCGTACATCCGGCCGTGCTTGCCGTCGATGTAAATGACGTCGTCCGCGACGTGGCACAGCGGGAGCGAGGCGCGTGGGGTGATGGACGCGGTGAAGTAGCGCTCCTGCTCCTCGGCGGTGTCCCCGTAGAACCGCTTGCCCATCGGGACCAGCAGGGCGCTCGGGTCGGCGTCGTAGATCGGGTCGCACACCGCGCGGACCTGGTCGTGGTCGGGGTAGTGGATGGGGCGGTCCAGCTTGAGCGCGGACAACTCCCACTGACGCACCCCGGCCGTGGTCAACACCCGCTGCAGCAGCGGCATTTCGGCGAAGTTGTGCGGGCCGACCACCGTGTTGACCCGGGGCAGGATCCCGAGCGCGGCGGCGGCGCGCAGCCCGCGCAGCCCGGCGTCGAACATGCCGGGGGAGCGTCGGTAGGTGTCGTGGGTCGCGGCCGAGGCGCCGTCCAGGCTGACGATCACCTGAGCGAGCCCGGCCTCGGCGAGACGCTCCACCATCTTCGGCAGCATCGAGCCATTGGTGATCAGGGACATCTTCATCCCCGCCGCCGTGCCCGCGCGGACGAGCTCCACCACATCCGGGTGCATCAGCGGTTCCCCGCCGGTGAACCGGACATAGGCCACCCCGGCCTCCCTGGCCTTCGGCAGCAATTCGGCGAAATCCTCGCGGGAGAAGCGGAATGTGTCGCGGGAGAGCGCGAAATCACACATGAAGCAGTCGGCGTTGCAGGCTTCCAGAATTCTGATGAACAGATAGCGGTGACGCTCACGCACGGTGGAGGACATATCCGGGCCGTTCATGGGAAGGGGCGGGACGAGCCGGGCGTCAGGAAGGTGGGGAGGTGCCTCGCAGGGTGGCGAGCAGGGCGTCGGCGACCTGGGCCGCGCCGCCCGTACCGACCGTGGTGGTGAGCGCGCCCCAGTCGACGCCCTCGGCGGTGGAGTGGCGCAGCGCGCCGAGCACGGCGTCCCTCAGCGCCCTGGTGGTGCCCCGGCCGTCGGCCGCCTGCGCAGCCGCGCCGATTCCGCCGTAGATCAGCTCCAGGGCGCGGTCCTCGCCGTGCGACCGCAGCGACAGCGCCTCCTCCTCGACGAGGACGTCCTTGGGCCAGACCACCCGGACCTCGGCGCCGACCGCCTGGCTGTGGAAGCGGCCGTTGAAGATCTGGCTGAGGTTCTGCGGCGGCAGGCAGACGGTGGGTACGCCCAGGCTGCCCGCCTCCAGCAGTGTGGTCAGGCCCGGGGAAGTGAGCAGGACGTCACAGTGGGCGAGCCGGTCGAGGAAATCGCCGTGGGTGAGGCTACCCGTGGTCGTCCGCGGCGGTGCGACCGCGGCGTCGACCAGGCGCCCGGCGAACTCGGCCGGGAGGTTGCCCGCCACGTGGACCTCATGGACCCCGTGGGCGGCGAGTGCCTCGAGCACGGCGGGGACGACCAGGCGGGGGTAGTTGGTCCAGTCGGCGAGCCGCGGCGCCCGCAGGCCGCCCAGGCTGACCAGGGCGCTGCGGTACTGCCGGGGAGCGCTCGGCGGACGGTCGAGCACGGCCGCCGGCGGCGTGCCGATGACCGCGTCGACCCAGTGCAGCGCGCGGACGGAGGCCAGCACGTCCAAGCACTCGGGTGGCAGCTCGGCGCACTTCTGGGCGCAGTAGACGGTGGCGTCCAGTGGCAGCGCGGTGCGGTCGCCGGCCGACCACATGAAGGGCAGGCTGTCCACGAACACGGTGGGCACACCGGCGGCCTGCAGCGCCTTCGCAGCGGAGCCGTCCAGCACCACCAGTGCGGCCCGCACCCCCTCCGAGCGCACGATCTCCGCGAGGGTGTCGGGAGTGCCGTCGGCCGACAGGTCGTACCAGCGGTCGACAGGGTGCTCGGAGAGCAGCGGGCGGCCGAGGGCCGAGCCCAGGCCGATGAATCTCAACGGCGGTGCAGGGTGATCCGGCGGCCCCGGACGACCCGGTGGTGCGGGGCCGCCGTGCAGCGCGGAGAGGATCGCGCTGAGTTTTCCCGAGCTTCCCCAGCCGAATTCCGCCCCGACGACGGCGACGGTTTGCGAAGCTGAATCAGTGTGCATCGGATCTACCTCGGCTTCCTGGACGGGCCGCCTTCGATCGGACACAACCTTTGCGCATTAAGCCGACCGGCGCAAGGGTTTCATCCGGATTTCCGATCCGGGAGTGAATATTCGGAACTGACATATCCACATTCGATCTGATCGATGGTTTGTGTGAAAAGTTTGGACGTGGTCAAAATGGGTCGAGCGCGGGCGGCCCGGCCGCTAGGCTTCCGGGCCATGGGCTACCTCGAAGCCAGCGGCCTCGGCCACACCCTCGCCGACGGGCGTGAGTTGTTCAGCGACGTGTCGTTCCGCGTCCCGGCCGGGGAGATCGTCGCCCTGATCGGCGACAACGGCGCGGGCAAGACCACGCTGCTGCGGATGCTCTCCGGTGAACTCCCCGTCCAGCTGGGCGCGGTGCGCAGACAGGGGGCCGTCGCGGTGATGCCCCAGTTCATCGGCAGTCTCCGCGACGACCGCACGGTACGGGACCTGCTGCTCACCGTCGCACCCCAGGCGCAGCAGGCGGCCGCGGCCGCCGTGGACGCGCTGGAGCTGGAACTCATGGAGACCGACGACGAGGCCGTCCAACTCCGTTACGCACAGGCCCTGTCCGACTGGGCCGAGGCCGGCGGCTACGCGGCGGAGGTGCTCTGGGACACCGTCACGGTCGCGGCGCTCGGCCTGCCCTTCCGGCTCGCGCAGTACCGCGAGGTCGGCACGCTCTCCGGGGGCGAGCAGAAGCGCCTGGTCCTGGAGGCCCTGCTGCGCGGCCCGGCCGGGCTGCTGCTGCTGGACGAGCCGGACAACTACCTCGACGTCCCCGGGAAGCGCTGGCTGGAGGAGCAGCTGGCCCGCACCAGGCAGGGGGTGCTGCTGATCACCCACGACCGCGAGGTGCTGAGCCGGACGGCGACCCAGGTGATCACCCTGGAGGGCGGCACGACCTGGACGCACGGCGGTGGGTTCGGCACCTGGCACGAGGCGCGCGAGGCCCGGTGGAAGCGGGCGGCGGAGCTGCGGCAGCGCTGGACGGAGAAGCACGAGCAGCTGAAGGAACTCGTGCGCACGCTGCGCCAGCAGTCCGCGATCAGCGACGAGATGGCTTCCCGCTACCACGCCGCGCAGACCCGGCTGGCGAAGTTCGAGGAGGCCGGCCCGCCGGCCGCGCCCCCGCGGGTGCAGCGAGTCGCACCCGCCCTGCGCGGCGGCCGTACCGGTGTGCGGGCGATCACCTGCCGGAGCCTCGAACTCACCGGTCTGATGCGCCCGTTCGATCTCGAGGTCTTCTTCGGCGACCGGGTGTGCGTGCTCGGTTCCAACGGCTCGGGCAAGAGCCACTTCCTGCGCCTGCTGGACGAGTCCGGCGGTGAGGCCGCGCCGACCGTGGAGCACTCCGGTGAGTGCCGCCTCGGCGCGCGGGTGCGGCCGGGCCTGTTCGCCCAGACCCATCGGCACCCGGAGTGGCACGGCCGTACCCCGGTCGACATCCTCGGCCGTGGCGAGGGCGACCGGGAGGGGCTCGGCCTGGAGAACGCGATGGCCGCCCTGAGCCGATACGGACTCGCCGGGGCCGGCCGGCAGAACTTCGAGACGCTCTCCGGCGGTCAGCAGGCCCGCTTCCAGATCCTGCTGCTGGAGCTCGCCGGATCGACCCTGCTGCTGCTGGACGAGCCGACCGACAACCTCGACCTCATCTCGGCCGAGGCCCTGGAGCAGGCGCTGGGCACCTTCACCGGGACAGTGGTGGCCGTCACCCATGACCGGTGGTTCTCCAGGGTGTTCAGTCGCTACCTGGTGTTCCGGGCGGACGGCCGGGTGGTGGAGGCCGACGAGCCGGTCTGGGACGAGGGCCGGGTCAGCTACGCCCGGTGACCGCTACGCGGGTGGCCGCAGTGAAGATCCGAGTGGCCGGGGGGTGGCGGGTGGCGGGTGCGTCGACCGCCCGGAAAACCCCGAAGGGCCCGGCGCGGGTGCGCCGGGCCCTTTCGGGTGAAGCTGCTGGGAGCCTGTGGGTCGGCTTAGTACCAGTGGTGGGCGGCCCACCAGGACCAGGCGGCGTTCGGGCTGCCGTAGCGCTCGCACATGTACTTGTAGGCCCACTTGATCTGGGTGGTCGGGTTGGTCTTCCAGTCCGCGCCCTCGGAGGCCATCTTGGAGGCCGGCAGGGCCTGGCCCAGACCGTACGAGCCGCTGCTGGGGTTGGTCGCGGTGACGCTCCAGCCGCTCTCGTGCGAAATGATGTTGTTGAAGGAGGCCAGCTGGTTGGCCGGGACGATGCTGGCGGCGATCTGCTGCGGGGTCGCGGCGGAGGCGGCTGTGGGGGCGACCACGGCGCCGACGGTGGCGACACAGGCGGCACCGGCGAACAGAGCAGCGGACTTGCGCAGACGAGTGGTGAAAGTAGACAAGAAAGGCTCCTGAGGTAGGGGGCAGGGCTTCACGCCGAGGCAGGATGCGCGACCGGATGAATGGCTCGTGCGTCAGGCGTGATGTCGGTGCGCGCCCTATTCGGGAGAAGCGCCGACTTGTCTGACACGGGTGGAGGGGACCACCGGTGTGTCGTTGCGACTGAGGCCATTGTTAGCGGGCCCCGAGGCGGGCTCCAAGGGGTCAAAATCGCTAAACCTACGAGGCTCGATCGTAGTTACGGGGCGCGAGGGTGCCCTCGGCCTGCCCTCGCCTTCCCCCTTGCTCCGGGCCGAAACCTCGCGCACGAACCTTTTCTCGAATGCCTTAAACATGCTTCTGACCTGCACGGATGCCAGCCGCAGGGGAGGGGGCTCTATGGGGGTGGTCGGGGGAGGTGGGCATGCCGTTCGGGTGGCTGGCGGCCCCCCGGGCGCGAACCACTATCGGAGGTAGTGGACCCTTTCGGCGATGTGCGCACCATCACAGGGTCATCTGAACTATTTGCCCGATTTGGGAGGTTTAGCGGCGTTGCGAAGGGCTGATGACTTCAGATAAAGGGTCTGTGGTCCGCGGCATTGGAGTGGCCGGGGTCACGGCAGTGAAGTGACTCAAGCCACAGGAACTCGGGTGACCCAGGTCGCATTCCGAGTCGAAATGTGGCCTGGGTCACTCAAATGGGGTGGGATGGTCAGCGCAGCGGCAGCGCCAGCTCCGTGGGATCGGTGGCGCTGGAGTCGAAGGAGACGCTGCTCCCCAGCGGGGTGTGACCGCCGTACAGCGGGTCCTTGGTGTCAAGAACCAGCGCCAGCCGGTGTCCGGCGGGCAGGTCGTAGGCGGTGGCGAAGAGCTGTACGTCGAGGGCGAAGGCCCGGCCGGGTTGCTGGCCGGACCAGCTCTGCGGGGCGTGCGAGATCAGCTTCCCGATCCCGAGCGCGTCCACGTCGTAGAGGTAGGCGAACACCGTGCCCTCCGGTGCGGACGCGGTGACCGTGGTGTGCAGCCGGGCGGCGCCCCGGATGCGCTGGACCTCCGAGTAGGGCTCGGACTGCCAGACGGCGCCGGCCGAGCGGGGCAGCAGGGGGAGGGCGACGGTCGGCGGCAGGCCGATGGCCTGGTCGAGGCCGCCGGACAGCCCGGGGACGCCGCCGTCGGCACCCGAGTCGGTGCCGCCGACGACGGACGTGTGCCAGTCGCTGCCGACCGGTCCGTCGAGTTCTCCGGTGCCGAGCCGGTTCGGGGCGCCGAGCCGCAGTCGGTCGGTCCGGGTGCTGGTCGCCTCCCAGTTCTCGTAGCTCTCGTGGGTGCCGGTCGGCCGGACCTCCAGTTCCACCGACTGTCCCTGGCCGCCGCCGCCCTTGAGGTGCTGGTCGAGCCAGCCGCGCGCGCTCGCCCAGGTGGGGTTGGACAGCCCCAGCAGGCCGCTCAGTTCCTGGGTGGCGTGGTCGCCGGGGCGCAGTTCGAGCCGCTTGGGCACGGTCAGCCGCTGGTAGAAGGAGGTGATCTGGCTGGGGTTGAAGAAGCTGTCGCTCCAGGCGTTGGCCAGGAAGACCGCCGTGCCGTTGGCGTTGATCCGGTCCAGGTAGGTGGCGGGGGACCTGGTCTTCGCCCACTGCACGACCTCGGGTATGTCGCGGTCGGCGAACAGGTCGTCCATGGCCCGGGCGAACTCCGGGCTCTTGCGGCCGGTCAGTGCCTGGAGCGCGGCGAGCTTGTGGGCGGCGCCGAGGTGCCGGGTCTGTCCGCTGTAGAGCGAGTCGGCCAGGTCACCCCAGCCGCTCAGTGAGGCCACGGCCTTGATCCTGGGATCGAAGGCGGCGCCCATCAGAGTCAGGCCGCCGCCCAGTGAGAGCCCCACCATGCCGATGCGCTGCGGGTCGGCCGGGGTGTGGGCGAGGGCCCAGTCGATCACCGAGGAGATGTCGGCCACGTCGGTCGGGCCCGCGACGTCGATCTTGCCGCCGGAGAGCCAGAAGCCGCGGACGGTGTAGGTGACGGCGACGTACCCCGCGGCGGCGAGCTGCTTGCCCTGGGCGACGTACTCCAGGTCGTTCTGTCCCCAGCTGGCCGGCTGTACGACCACCGGATAGCGGCCCTGCGGGTCGGCGCCGGGCGTGCCGGGGGCGGGAGTGAAGACGTCGGCCTTGAGGACCACACCGTCCTTCATCGGGATGTCCACCAGCCGGAACGGCTTGGCGCCGTCGGCGGCGGCCACCGGTTCGGCGAGCGGGGCCGCCGATGCGGGAGCGGCGCTGAGCGCGCCGCCGAGGGCAAGTGCCGTGACCAGCACGGCACTTGCCGCTCGGTGTCCGCCGGAGTGGTGGGATCGCGTCATGGGTGCTCCATCAGGATCTGACGGTGCCTCGGCGGCATCCGTCGGTCAGCTGATCCGGAGCGTATGGGCTGATCACCGGCCCTGACGAGATGATGATCAGCCAAACTTACTGGCGAGTAATCTTCGGTCGCGACGGCCTTCCCGTCACACCAGTCCGACCCAGGAGTGGGTGCCGAGCAGGGTCTTGATGTCCGAGGCGAGGCCGTTGTCCGGGTTCACCTGGAAGCCGAGCTCGTACAGGGTGTTCTTGTCCCAGTTCGTGGTCAGCAGGCGGACCGGGGTGTCGCCCGGGTGGGCCTGCAGCGAGCGCTTGAGTTCGGCCACCAGTTCCGGGTTGATCTTCCCCGCCGGCAGGGTGATCTGCACCGGTGGCTTGCGGCCGAGTTCGGCGGAGGAGACGTCCACGGTGGTCATCTCCGCGCCGAAGATGCTGAGCGCGCCGTCGCGCTCGTTGAGCCGGCCCTTGACCGAGACCACGTTGTCCTCGACCATCTGGTCGGCCATCAGGTTGTAGGTGGCCGGGAAGAACAGCACCTCGACCGAGCCGTCGCGGTCGGCCAGCGTGATGATGGCCCAGGCGTTGCCCGCCTTGTTGATCCGGCGGTCCACGGCGGTGATCAGGCCGGAGAGTTTGACCTCACCCTCGGTTCGGCCCGAGCCGAGCAGTTCGACGATCGAGACGTCGCGGTTGCGGGAGAGCAGGTGCTCGGCCCCGTCCAGCGGGTGGCCGGAGACGTAGAGGCCGAGCATCTCCCGTTCCAGGCTGAGCAGTTGCTTTCGCGGCCACTCCCGGTCGGTGAGTTCGAAGTCCAGTCCGATGGTCGGGGTGTCGTCGCCGCCGAGCGCGCCGAACAGGTCGTCCTGGCCGATCGCCTGCTGCTTCTTCACTCCGGTGACGGCGTCGATCGCGCTCTCGTGCACGGTGCTCAGCGACAGCCGGGTGTGGCTGAGCGAGTCGAACGCTCCGGCCTTGATCAGCGAGTCCACGGTGCGCTTGTTGCAGGCGACCAGCTCGACCTTGTCCAGGAAGTCGGGGAAGGAGGTGTACTTGCCCTTCTCCTTGCGGGTCTTGATCATCGACTCGATCACCGGCACACCGACGTTCCGGACGGCCTTCAGGCCGAAGCGGACGTCGCTGCCGACTGCGGTGAAGTCGACCACGGACTCGTTCACGTCCGGGGAGAGGATCTTGATGCCCATCGACCGGCACTCGGCCAGGTAGACGGCCATCTTGTCCTTGTCGTCGGCGACCGAGGTGAGCAGTGCGGCCATGTACTCGGCCGGGTAGTTGGCCTTGAGATAGGCGGTCTGGTAGGAGACCAGGCCGTACGCGGCGGAGTGCGATTTGTTGAACGCGTAGCCGGCGAACGGGACCAGCACGTCCCAGACCGCCTGGATCGCCTCGTCCGAGTAGCCGCGCTCCTTGCAGCCCGCGTGGAACGGTACGAACTCCTTCTCCAGGACCTCCTTCTTCTTCTTGCCCATCGCGCGGCGGAGCAGGTCTGCCTGGCCGAGGCTGTAGCCGGCCAGTACCTGGGCGGCTCGCTGCACCTGCTCCTGATAGACGATCAGGCCGTAGGTGGGGCCGAGGACTTCCTTGAGCGGCTCCTCCAGCTCCGGGTGGATGGGCAGGATCTCCTGCTGGCCGTTCTTGCGCAGCGCGTAGTTGGTGTGCGAGTTCATGCCCATCGGGCCGGGCCGGTACAGCGCCGAGACGGCGGAGATGTCGGCGAACTCGGTGGGCTTCATCAGCCGCAGCAGGGCGCGCATCGGACCGCCGTCGAGCTGGAAGACGCCGAGGGTGTCGCCGCGGGCCAGCATCTGGTAGGTGGTCGGGTCGTCGATCGGGATCTTCTCGATGTCGACCTCGACGCCGCGGTTGGCCTTGATGATCTGCAGGCAGTGATCGATGATGCCCAGGTTCCGCAGACCCAGGAAGTCCATCTTGATCAGGCCCATGGCTTCGCACGACGGGTAGTCGAAGCCGGTGATGATCACGCCGTCCTTGTCCCGCATGTGCAGCGGGATCAGGTCGAGCAGCGGGGTCGAGGAGAGGATGACCGCGGCCGCGTGCACACCCGTGCCGCGGATCAGGCCCTCGATGCCCATGCCGGTGTCGATGATCTTCTTGACGTCCGGCTCGTTCTGGTACATGGCCCGGATCTCGGTGCCCTCGTTGTACCGCGGGTGCGACTCGTTGAAGAGGTCGGCGAGCGGGACGCCCTTGCCCATCACGTCCGGCGGCATCGCCTTGGTGATCCGGTCGCCCATCGAGAAGGGGTAGCCGAGGATGCGGTTGGCGTCCTTCACGGCGGCCTTGGCCTTGATGGTGCCGAAGGTGTTCACCTGGGCGGTGTAGGCGGCGCCGTACTTCTCGGTGACGTAGCGCACCATCTGGTCGCGCTGGCGGTCGTCGAAGTCGATGTCGACGTCCGGGGGGTTGATGCGCTCGGGGTTGAGGAAGCGCTCGAAGAGGAGGTCGTGCTCCAGCGGGTCCAGCTGGGTGATGCCGGTCAGGTAGGCGACCATCGAGCCGGCCGCCGAACCACGGCCGGGGCCGACCGGGATGCCGTTCTTCCGGCCGTACTCGCAGATGTCGGCGACCACGAGGAAGTAGGCGTCGAACCCCATCGGGGTGATGACGCCCATCTCCAGCTCGACCCGGTCCAGCACCTCCTGGCTCGGGCTGTCGCCGTAGCGGTGCTCGAGGCCGGCCTCGATCTTCTTGCGCAGGTACGAGGCCTGGGTCTCGCCCTCGGGGACGTCGAACTGCGGCATCCGGTCGACGTAGTCGAAGACCTCCTTGTACGACTGGACCCGCTCGGCGATCACCAGGGTGTTGTCGCACGCCTCGGGCAGGTCGCGGAACAGCTCGCGCATCTCCGCGGCGGTCTTGACGTAGTAGCCGGTGCCCTGGAACTTGAACCGGTTCGGGTCGTCCTTGTTCTTGCCCACACCGACGCAGAGCAGGCTGTCGTGCGCGTCCGCCTGGTCGGCGGTCACGTAGTGGGAGTCGTTGGTGGCCAGCAGCGGGATGTTCAGGTGCTTGGCCAGCCGCAGCAGATCCTCGCGGACATCGCGCTCGATGGACAGGTCGTGGTCCATCAGCTCCAGGAAGTAGTTCTCCTTGCCGAAGATGTCCTGGTAGGCGGCGGCGGCCTTGACCGCCTCGTCGTACTGGCCGAGCCGCAGCCGGGTCTGCACCTCGCCCGAGGGGCAGCCGGTGGTGGCGATGATCCCGGTTGAGTTCGCGGCGATCAGCTCGCGGTCCATCCGGGGCTTCATGTAGTAGCCCTCCATCGACGCGAGCGAGGAGAGCTTGAACAGGTTCCGCAGGCCGGTCGAGTTCTCGGCCCACATGGTCATGTGGGTGTACCGGCCACCGCCGGAGACGTCCTTGCCACCCTCGCCGTCCGAGCTGGCCGGGCGTTGGCCGCCCGGGGACCAGAAGGTCTGCTTCTTCTCGAAGCGCGATCCCGGCGCGACGTACGCCTCGATCCCGATGATCGGCTTCACGCCGGTCTTGGCGGCGGCGTTGAAGAACTCGTAGGCGCCGAACATGTTGCCGTGGTCGCTCATCGCGATGGCCGGCATGCCCTGCCGCTCCGCCTCCGCGAAGAGCTTGCCGTTCTTCGCCGCCCCGTCCAGCATCGAGTACTCGGTGTGGACGTGCAGGTGGGCGAACGTGTCAGACACTGCGGTTGGGCTCCTCGCGGATCGGGCCGGACAAGAACTGCTCAACCCTAGCGGGCTTCGCGAGCCGGTCCGGCCCGATCACGTGCCCAGGGGCTTCCTTGACGAGGTTTCCACGCGCGGACGCGCTCGCTATGCCAGAGTGATGCGGATGCCGACGGTGCCGTCGTTGCCGCGGCGCAGCCGGCTCCCCAACAGGGTCAGTACGCCGAGCAGGCCGTACTTCTGGCGGAGCAGCGTGCGGTAGGCCGCGGTGCGCTCGGGGGTGCAGATCTCGGCCGTGGCCGGGACCTGCTCGCCGGTCGGATTGCCGCGGACGTCGCACGGGCCGACCAGGACGTCGGCGCGGTTGCGGATGCGGCGCACCTTCCAGGAGTCGGCCACCGTCCAGATGCCGAGCGCGTCGCCGTCCCGGAGCACCCAGACCGGGGTGGGCACGCCCGTGCCGTCCTTCCGGAAGGTGGTGACCAGCAGATAGCTTCCGGCGGCGAGGCGGACCAGTCGTTCGAGCCGCTCCTGGGGCGTGTCGTTCATGCGCGGAGTTTAGACCGACCGGCCGTGTCGCCGCAGTGGCGGGGAAACCGCGCGAGGGCAGGCTGCGCGGTCGCGGGTTCATCCGAGAAGCTCCCGGGAAACCCTCGCCGGAACCAGTAAGGAATACCCTGATGGAATTCCGGTACGGTGGAATCCGCGTCGTTCGCCGGCTGATTTCCGAGCCGAAATCAAAGGGGCCGGACGGCAGGGCCCTAGGGGGCGAATAGGGGTTGTGGGGCTGTTGGAGCCGCTCTTAGCGTGACGCGGGGAGAGCAGCGTCTGCCGGCGTTTTTACGGCTGTCATAACGGCGGTCACCGGTGGGACGTCGCCCATGGCATACCGCCGCCCGGTCGGAAAACCTTCTGCGCGGGCGATACTCCGCTCGCAGCTGCAAAGCCGTAAAGAGGGCACATCAAATGGCGAATGAAGAGACACTCCGCGGCTACCTCAAGCGGGTGACGGCCGATCTGCACCAGACCCGGCTGAGGCTGCGCGAGGTGGAGGCCAAGGACCAGGAACCGATCGCCATTGTCGGAATGAGCTGCCGCCTCCCGGGAGGCGTCGGCTCGCCCGAGGAACTGTGGCAGCTGGTCGTCTCCGGCGGGGATGCGATGTCCGAGTTCCCGGCCGACCGCGGCTGGGACGTCGAGGCGCTGTACCACCCGGACCCGGACCACCCGGGCACCTCGTACACCCGAGAGGGCGGCTTCGTCCACGACCTCGCGCACTTCGACCCGGCCGTGTTCGGCATCAGCCCGCGCGAGGCCCTGGCGATGGACCCGCAGCAGCGCCTGCTGCTGGAGGCCTCCTGGGAGGCGTTCGAGCGGGCGGGCATCGATCCGCTCTCGCTGCACGGCAGCCGTACCGGCGTCTTCGCCGGCACCAGCAACCAGGACTACCTGCCCGTCCTGCTGAGCTCCACGGACGACGTCGAGGGCTACCTGGGCACCGGCAACGCGGCCAGTGTCGCCTCCGGCCGAGTGGCCTACAGCCTGGGCCTGGAAGGCCCGGCGGTCACGGTGGACACCGCCTGCTCCTCGTCGCTGGTCGCGCTGCACCTGGCGGTGCAGGCGCTGCGGAACGGCGACTGCACGCTGGCCCTGGCCGGCGGTGTGACCGTCATGAACACTCCCGGCACCTTCGTCGACTTCAGCCGGCAGCGCGGACTCGCGGCGAACGGCCGCTGCAAGTCCTTCGCCGACGCCGCCGACGGCACCGGCTGGAGCGAGGGCGTCGGCATGCTGCTGGTCGAGCGGCTGTCGGACGCCCGGCGCAACGGGCACCCGGTGTTGGCGATCGTGCGTGGAAGTGCCGTCAACCAGGACGGTGCCTCGAACGGTCTGACCGCGCCCAACGGGCCCTCGCAGCAGCGGGTCATCCTCCAGGCGCTGGCCAGTGCCCGGCTCACCCCCGACCAGGTCGACGCGGTCGAGGCGCACGGTACGGGCACCCGGCTGGGCGACCCGATCGAGGCGCAGGCGCTGCTGGCCACCTACGGCCAGGACCGGCCCGAGGGCCGGCCGCTCTGGCTGGGCTCGCTGAAGTCCAACCTCGGCCACGCCCAGGCCGCCGCCGGTGTCGCCGGCGTCATCAAGACGGTCATGGCGATCCGGCACGGCGTACTGCCGAAGACCCTGCACGTGGACCGTCCGACGCGGAACGTGGAATGGTCGGCGGGCGCGGTCGAGCTGCTGACCGAGTCCCGGCCGTGGCCGGAGACCGGCCGTCCGCGCCGGGTCGGCATCTCGTCGTTCGGTATGAGCGGCACCAATGCGCACACCATCATCGAGCAGGCGCCGGAGGAGGCCGACGCCGCAGCGGAGGGCGAGCAGGGCCCCGCCGATGCCGTGCTGCCGTGGGCGCTGTCCGGAAAGGGCGAGGCGGCCCTGCGCGGGCAGGCGACGCGGCTGCTGTCCTGGCTGGAGACCGCACCCGAGCTCGCGACGGGCGATGTCGGCTACTCGCTGGCGGTGGGCCGTGCGGCGCTGGAGCGCCGTGCCGTCGTGGTCGCCGAGGACCGTGCCGAGTTCCTGCGCGCGCTGGGCGCGCTGGCCGCCGGTGAGGCCGCGGCGAACGTGGTGCAGGGCTCGGTGGTCGAGGGACGGCTGGCGTTCCTGTTCACGGGGCAGGGGAGTCAGCGGGCCGGGATGGGCCGCGAGTTGTACGAGGCGTTCCCGGCGTTCGCCTCCGTTCTGGACACCGTCTGCGCGGAGCTGGACGGGTACCTGGAGCGTCCGCTGCGTGAGGTGGTCTTCGGCGGCGAGGGGCTGGATGAGACCGGTTACACGCAGCCGGCGCTGTTCGCGGTCGAGGTGGCGCTGTTCCGGTTGGTGGAGTCGTGGGGTGTTCGGCCGGATGTGCTGGCTGGTCATTCGATCGGTGAGCTGGCCGCGGCGCATGTGGCGGGTGTGCTGTCGTTGGCGGACGCCGCCAAGCTGGTGGCCGCCCGTGGGCGGTTGATGCAGGCGCTGCCTTCGGGTGGTGCGATGGTGGCGGTGCAGGCCTCGGAGGCCGAGGTGCTGCCGCTGCTGGCCGGCGAGGTGGGTATCGCGGCGGTCAACGGGCCTTCCTCGGTGGTGATTTCGGGCGTCGAGGCGGCTGTGCTGGCGGTGGCGGAGCAGTTGGCGGCGCAGGGTCGGAAGACCAAGCGGCTGACGGTGAGTCACGCGTTCCACTCGCCGTTGATGGAGCCGATGCTGGCGGAGTTCCGCAAGGTCGCCGAGGGCTTGAGCTTCGCCGAGCCGCGGATTCCGATCGTGTCGACGCTGACGGGTGGGGTGGCTTCGGCGGAGGAACTGTGCTCGCCCGAGTACTGGGTGCGCCACGTCCGCGAGGCCGTCCGCTTCTGCGACGCGGTGCGCACGCTGGAGGGCGAAGGCGTCCGTACGTATCTGGAGTTGGGCCCGGACGGGGTGCTGTCCGCGATGGGGCAGGAGTGCGTGAGCGAGGACGCGGCGTTCGCGTCGGTGCTGCGCTCCGGCCGCCCGGAGGCGCGGGCGCTGACCACCGCTGTCGCGCAGGCCTACGTCCGTGGCACGGCCGTGGACTGGGCGGCGGTGTTCGCGGGTCGGGGTGCCCGTCGGGTGGATCTGCCCACCTACGCCTTCCAGCGGCAGCGCTACTGGCCGACGCCCGCGGCCTGGGACGAGACCGCCACGGCGGCCGGCGGTGGCAGCGACCCCGTGGACGCCCGGTTCTGGGAGGCCGTTGAGCGCGGCGACCTGGAGATGCTCACCGCGACCCTGGACCTGGACGGCGATCAGCCGCTGAGCTCGGTGCTGCCGGCCCTGACGGCCTGGCGCAGGCAGAGCAGGGACCAGTCCACGGTCGAGGGCTGGCGCTACCGGGTCAGCTGGCGGCCGGTTGCCGAGGTGGCGTCGGCCACGGTCGCGGGCGACTGGCTGCTGGTGGTCCCGGTCGGCTGTGCCGAACCCGAGTGGGCCTCGGCTTCGGCCGGAGCGCTGACGCGGTGCGGCGTCCGGGTACGGCAGGTCGAGTTCGACCCGGCGACGGCGGCCCGGCCCGAGCTGGCCGAGCAGCTGCGCGCCGCCCTGCCCGAGGACGGGCAGCAGATCGCCGGTGTGCTCTCGCTGCTCGCCCTGGTGGACGGCTCCCACCCCGGACTCCCGTCCGCGCCGGCCGGTCTCACCGGCACCCTGGCACTGGTCCAGGCACTCGGGGACGCTGGGATCGAGGCGCCGCTGTGGTGCGCCACCCGCGGTGCGGTCTCGACCGGGCGGTCCGACCGGCTGCAGGACCCGAGGCAGAATCAGGTCTGGGGTCTGGGCCGGGTGGTGGCGCAGGAGTACCCGGAGCGCTGGGGCGGTCTGATCGACCTTCCCGAGACCCCGGACGAGCGCGCGGTCAGCCGGCTGGTCGCCGTGCTGGCCGGCCTCGGTGACGAGGACCACCTCGCCGTCCGCGCCTCCGGGATCCTCGCCCGCCGACTGGTACGGGCCCCGCACGGCGACGCCGTCGCCCAGGGCTGGTCCCCGCGTGGTACCGCGCTGGTGACCGGTGGTACGGGCGCCCTGGGCGCCCATGTCGCCCGCTGGCTCGCCCGGGCCGGCGCCGAGCACCTGGTACTGACCAGCCGCCGGGGCCGCGATGCCGAGGGAGTCGCCGAACTGGAGGCGGAGCTCACCGGCCTGGGCACCAGGGTGACCGTCGCCGCGTGCGACGTCGCCGACCGTGAAGCGCTCGCAGCGCTGCTCGACTCGCTCCCCGCCGAGTACCCGCTGAACACCGTGGTGCACGCGGCCGGTGTCCTGGACGACGGCGTGCTGGACGCGCTGACGCCGGAGCGACTGGCGAACGTGCTCCGTCCCAAGGTGGACGCGGCCGTCAACCTGGACGAGCTCACCCGGGAGCTCGACCTCTCGGCCTTCGTGATGTTCTCGTCCTTCGCCGGTACCTTCGGCGGCCCCGGCCAGGCGAACTACGCCGCCGCGAACTCCTTCCTGGACGCGCTCGCCGAGCAGCGCCGCGCCGCCGGACTCCCCGCCACCGCCATGGCCTGGGGCGCCTGGGCCGAGGGCGGTATGGCCGTGGACGAGGTCGTCACCGAGCGACTGCGCCGAGGCGGCGTGCCCGCGCTCGCCCCGGACCTCGCCGTCGCCGCCATGCAGCACGCGCTGGACCGCGACGAGACCTTCTCGATCGTGGTGGACATCCTCTGGGACCGATTCGCCCCCCAGTACACGGCCATCCGGCCGAGTACCCTCTTCGCCGAACTCCCCGAGGCCCAGCGGGCGATGGCGGCCGCCGACGCGGAGGAGGCCGCCCAGTCCGACAACTCCTCGCTCCAGCAGCGGCTGGCCAACGCCTCGGAGAGCGAGCGCAGCCGGCTGGCGCTGGACTTCGTCCGCGCCCAGGTCGCCGCGGTGCTCGGCTACTCCGGTCCCGACGCGGTCGAACCCGCTCGCGCCTTCCGCGAGTTGGGCTTCGACTCGCTGACCGCGGTCGAGCTGCGCAACCTGCTGGCCGCGCTCACCGGCCTGCGCCTGCCCGCCACGCTGGTCTTCGACTACCCGAGCGCCACCGCGCTCGCCGAGCACCTGTGCGCCGAGATCCTGGGTGCCGCGCCGGCCGTGGCCCCCGTCGCCCCGGTGCCGGCGGCGGGTGCGGTGGACGACGACCCGATCGCGATCGTCGGCATGAGCTGCCGCTTCCCGGGCGGCGTCGGCTCGCCCGAGGACCTGTGGCGGCTGCTGGCCGCCGGGACGGACGCCCTCGCCGGCTTCCCGACCGACCGCGGCTGGGACCTCGAGGCCGTCTACCACCCGGATCCGGAGCACCCCGACACCACCTATGTGCGCGAGGGCGGCTTCCTGGACCAGGCCGGGCACTTCGACCCCGGCTTCTTCGGGATCTCGCCGCGTGAGGCGCTCGGCATGGATCCCCAGCAGCGACTGCTGCTCGAGGTCTCCTGGGAGGCGTTCGAGCGGGCGGGCATCGACCCGGCCTCGCTGCGTGGCAGCCGTACCGGCGTCTTCACCGGTACCAACGGCCAGGACTACCTGCCGCTGATCCTCAGCGCGCCCGATGGCTCCGAGGGCTTCCTCGGCACCGGCAACGCGGCCAGCGTGATGTCCGGCCGAGTGGCCTACAGCCTGGGCCTGGAGGGCCCGGCCGTGACCGTGGACACCGCGTGCTCGTCCTCGCTGGTCGCGCTGCACTGGGCGATCCAGGCGCTGCGGGCGGGGGAGTGCTCGCTGGCCCTGGCCGGCGGTGTGACCGTGATGTCCACCCCGGGTGCGTTCGTCGACTTCAGCCGGCAGCGCGGGCTCGCGGAGGACGGCCGCTGCAAGGCGTTCGCCGATGCCGCCGACGGCACCGGCTGGGGCGAGGGCGTCGGCATGCTGCTGGTCGAGCGGCTCTCGGACGCCCGGCGCAACGGGCATCCGGTGCTGGCGATCGTGCGCGGAAGCGCCGTCAACCAGGACGGTGCCAGCAACGGTCTGACCGCGCCCAACGGGCCGTCCCAGCAGCGGGTGATCCGGCAGGCGCTGGCCTCGGCCGGCCTGTCCGCCGGTGAGGTGGACGCCGTCGAGGCGCACGGTACCGGCACCGCACTGGGCGACCCGATCGAGGCCCAGGCGCTGCTCGCCACCTACGGCCGGGAGCACTCGGACGACCGTCCGCTGTGGCTCGGTTCGCTGAAGTCCAACATCGGGCACACCCAGGCCGCGGCGGGTGTCGCCGGTGTGATCAAGATGGTGATGGCGATGCGGCACGGTGTGCTGCCGCAGACCCTGCACGTCGACGAGCCCACCCACCAGGTCGACTGGTCGGTGGGTGCGGTCTCGCTGCTCACCGAGGCGCAGCCGTGGCCGGAGACCGGCCGTCCGCGCCGGGCGGCGGTGTCCTCCTTCGGCGTGAGCGGTACCAACGCGCACACCGTCATCGAACAGGCGCCGCCCGTCGAGGAGGCTGCCGAGGACGAGACCCCGGCGGTGGCGACGCCGGTGGCGCCGTGGCCGCTCTCCGCCCGGACGGCGGAGGCACTGCGCGGTCAGGCCGAGCGGCTGCGCGAGCTGCTGGAGCACGGGTCCGGTCTCGAACCGGTGGATGTGGGCTACTCGTTGGCGATGGGCCGGTCCGCGATGGAGCGCCGTGCCGTCGTGGTGGCCGAGGATCTGGCGGGCGTCGTCCAGGGCCTGGAGGCGCTTGCCGCGGGTACCAATGTGCCCGGCCTGGTCGAGGGAACGGCGGGCCTCGGCCGGCTGGCGTTCCTGTTCACGGGGCAGGGGAGTCAGCGGGCCGGGATGGGCCGCGAGTTGTACGAGGCGTTCCCGGCGTTCGCCTCCGTCCTGGACACCGTCTGCGCGGAGCTGGACGGGTACCTGGAGCGTCCGCTGCGTGAGGTGGTCTTCGGCGGCGAGGGGCTGGACGAGACCGGTTACACGCAGCCGGCGCTGTTCGCGGTCGAGGTGGCGCTGTTCCGGTTGGTGGAGTCGTGGGGTGTTCGGCCGGATGTGCTGGCTGGTCATTCGATCGGTGAGCTGGCCGCGGCGCATGTGGCGGGTGTGCTGTCGCTGGCGGACGCCGCCGCTCTGGTGGCCGCCCGTGGCCGCCTGATGCAGGCGCTGCCTTCGGGTGGTGCGATGGTGGCGGTGCAGGCCTCCGAGGAGGAGGTGCTGCCGCTGCTGGCGGACGAGGTGGGCATCGCGGCGGTCAACGGGCCGACGTCGGTGGTGATTTCGGGCGTCGAGGCGGCCGTTGTCGCGGTCGCCGAGCAGCTTGCGGCGCAGGGCCGGAAGACCAAGCGGCTGACCGTGAGCCACGCCTTCCACTCGCCGCTGATGGAGCCGATGCTCGCCGAGTTCCGCACCGTCGCCGAGGGGCTGACGTTCGCCGAGCCACGGATCCCGATCGTGTCGACGCTGACCGGGCAGGCGGCTTCGGCGGAGGAGCTGTGCTCGCCCGAGTACTGGGTGCGCCACGTCCGCGAGGCCGTCCGCTTCTGCGACGCGGTGCGCACGCTGGAGGGCGAAGGCGTCCGTACGTATCTGGAGTTGGGCCCGGACGGGGTGCTGTCCGCGATGGGGCAGGAGTGCGTGAGCGAGGACGCGGCGTTCGCGTCGGTGCTGCGCTCCGGCCGCCCGGAGGCGCGGGCGCTGACCACCGCCGTCGCGCAGGCCTACGTCCGTGGCACGGCCGTGGACTGGGCGGCGGTGTTCGCGGGCCGGGGTGCTCGGCGGGTGGATCTGCCCACCTACGCCTTCCAGCGCGAGAGGTACTGGCCGAACGTGCCGCCGCTGGGTGCGGGCGATGTGACCATGGCCGGCCTCGGTACGGCGGACCACCCGCTGCTGGGCGCGGCGGCCGAACTGCCGGACTCGGGTGGGCTGGTGTTCACCGGGCGGCTGGCGCTGTCCACCCACCCGTGGCTGGCGGACCACGCAGTGCTGGGCAGTGTGCTGCTGCCGGGTACGGCCTTCGTCGAACTGGCCGTCCGGGCCGGCGACCAGGTGGGCTGCGACCTGCTGGAGGAGCTGACCCTTGCGGCGCCGCTCGTGCTGCCGGAGCAGGGCGGGGTGCAGCTGCGCCTCACCCTGGGCGCGGCCGACGAGTCGGGCGCCCGGGCGCTGAGCCTGCACTCCCGCCGTGAGGACGCTCCCGCGGAGGAGCCGTGGACCCGGCACGCGACCGGTCTGCTGGCTCCCGGCGCGCAATCGCCCGGCTTCGACCTGGGCGAGTGGCCGCCGGCCGGTGCGACCGAGGTCGAGCTGGATGGCCGGTACGAGGTGCTGGCGGGGATCGGCTTCGACTACGGCCCGGTCTTCCAGGGTCTGCGCCGGGCCTGGCGGCGAGGGGACGAGGTCTTCGCTGAGGTGAGCCTGCCGGAGCAGGCCGAGGCCGAGGCCGGCTTGTTCGGTCTGCACCCGGCCCTGTTGGACTCGGCGCTGCACGCGCTCGGCCTGGCGGCCCCCGAGGGGACCGACTGGCGGGGCAGGCTGCCGTTCTCCTGGACCGGCGTGTCGCTGCACGCGGCCGGCGCCTCGGCGCTCCGGGTGCGCCTGGCGGCGGCCTCCTCGGACGGCGTCTCGCTGGAGCTGGCCGACGAGGCCGGCCGGCCGGTGGCGTCGGTGGACGCGCTGGTGCTGCGGGCCCTGTCGGCCGAGCAACTGCGCTCGGCGCAGAGCGTGTTCCATGAGTCGCTGTTCCGCCCCGAGTGGGTGGCACTGCCCGCCGGCCCGGCGTCCGAGGACGAGCGCTGGGCGGTGCTCGGCGGCGATGCGCAGGTGCTGGGCGACCTCGGACGAGCCGTCGAGGCGTACCCGGATCTCGCGGCGCTCGCGGCGAGCGGGGACGTTCCCGACCTGGTGCTCGCACCATGCCTGGGACCGGACGTCCCGGAGGAGCAGGACACCGTCGCCATCGTCCGGGAGACCGTGAACCGGGTCCTGGGCCTCGTCCAGTCGTGGCTGGCCGAGGACCACTTGGCCGGTGCCCAGCTGGTGGTGGTGACCCGTGGCGCGGTGGCGACCATCGCCGACGCGGATGTCACCGACCTGGCCCACGCCGCCGTGTGGGGTCTGGTGCGCTCGGCGCAGACCGAGAACCCCGGACGGATCGTCCTGGTGGACCTGGACGGCGAGGCGTCGTCCCGCCGGGCGCTGGGCACCGTACTCACGGCGGAGGAGCCGCAGCTGGCCGTCCGGAAGGGTGTGCCGCACGCGCTCCGGCTGGCCCGGGTCGAGGTGTCGGAAGAGCCCGAGGCCAAGGGGTTCGGCCCCGAGGGCACGGTTCTGATCACCGGTGGTACGGGTGCGCTGGGTGCGCTGGTGGCCCGGCATCTGGTGGCTGAGTACGGTGTCCGGCAGCTGCTGCTGACCAGCCGCCGTGGTGCGGATGCGCCGGGTGCGGAGGAACTGCGGTCCGAGCTGGCCGAGTCGGGCGCGGAGGTCACGCTGGCGGCGTGTGACGCGGCCGACCGGGAGGCGCTCGCCGCCCTGCTCGCCTCGGTGCCCGCCGAGCGGCCGCTCACGGCGGTCGTCCACACCGCGGGCGTCACCGACGACGGTGTGCTGTCCTCGCTCACTCCCGAGCGGATCGAGCGGGTGCTGCGGCCCAAGGCCGAAGGCGCCTGGAACCTGCACGAGTTGACCGCCGGCCTCGACCTCTCGGCGTTCGTGCTGTTCTCCTCCGCCGCCGGTGTCTTCGGCGGTCCCGGACAGGGCAACTACGCCGCCGCCAACGCCTTCCTGGACGGGCTGGCGCACCACCGCGCGGCCCGCGGCCTGCCGGCGACCTCGCTGGCCTGGGGCCTGTGGGCGCAGAGCAGCGGAGTCAGCGGGCACCTGGACGACAACGACCTGGCCAGGATGGAGCGTTCGGGTCTGGGTGCGCTCTCCTCGGACGAGGGCCTGGCGCTGTTCGACGCCGCGCTGAAGTCCCCGGGAGAGGTGCTGGTCCCGATGCACGTCCGGGTGGCCGCGCTGCGGACGCAGGCGGCGGCCGGACTGGTGCCCCCGCTGCTGCGCGGACTGGTCCGCACCCCGGTGCGCCGGGCCGTCGAGGCGGCGGCACGCGGCGCGGGCTCCGAGTCCGAACTGGTGCGCCGGCTGGCCCCGCTGGCCTTCGCCGAGCAGGAGCGTGCGCTGCTGGACCTGGTCCGCGGGCAGGTCGCGGCGGTGCTGGGCTACTCGGGCGCCGAGGCCGTGGACGGCGAACGGGCGTTCAGGGAGCTTGGCTTCGACTCGCTGACCGCCGTCGAGCTCCGCAACCAGCTGAACGCGGCGACGGGGCTGCGACTGCCCGCGACGCTGATCTTCGACTACCCCAGCCCGGCCACGCTGGCGGGCCACCTGCGCACCGAACTCCTGGGCGCCGAGCGGGAGTCGGACCTGCCTGCGACGGCCTTGGCGGTGGCGGCAGACGACGACCCGATCGCGATCGTCGGTATGGCCTGCCGCTACCCCGGCGGGGTGACCAGCCCCGAGGAGCTGTGGCAGCTGATCGCCGGGGAACGCGACGGGATCTCCCTGTTCCCGACCGACCGCGGCTGGGACCTCGACGCCCTGTACGACCCGAACCCGGACAACCCCGGGACCTCGTACACCCGCGAGGGCGGCTTCCTGCACGACGCCAACTACTTCGACCCGGCCTTCTTCGGCATCTCGCCGCGTGAGGCGCTGGCGATGGACCCGCAGCAGCGCCTGCTGCTGGAGACCACCTGGGAGGTGTTCGAGCGGGCCGGCATCGATCCGGCCACCATGCGCGGCAGCCGTACCGGTGTCTTCGCCGGCGTGATGTACCACGACTACGGCACCCGACTGCGGACCGCCCCCGACGAGGTCGAGGGCTACCTCGGCACCGGCAGCTCCAGCAGCGTCGTCTCCGGCCGGGTCGCGTACACCTTCGGTCTGGAGGGTCCGGCGGTCACCGTGGACACCGCTTGCTCCTCCTCGCTGGTCGCGCTGCACCTGGCGAGCCAGGCGCTGCGAGGCGGCGAGTGCACCATGGCGCTGGCCGGCGGTGTGACGGTGATGTTCACCCCCGGTACGTTCGTCGAGTTCAGCCGCCAGCGCGGGCTGGCGGAGGACGGCCGCTGCAAGTCCTTCGCGGCGGCGGCGGACGGCACCGGCTGGGGTGAGGGTGCGGGCATGCTGCTGGTCGAGCGCCTCTCGGACGCCCGCCGCAACGGGCACCCGGTGCTGGCCGTGGTGCGGGGTAGTGCGATCAACCAGGACGGTGCGTCCAACGGTCTGACGGCGCCCAACGGTCCGTCCCAGCAGCGGGTGATCCGGCAGGCACTCGCCAACGCCGGGATCCCGGCCGGGCAGGTGGACGCGGTGGAGGCGCACGGCACCGGCACCACGCTGGGCGACCCGATCGAGGCGCAGGCGCTGCTCGCCACCTACGGTCAGGACCGCATCGACGACCAGCCGCTCTGGCTCGGCTCGGTGAAGTCCAACCTCGGCCACACCCAGGCCGCTTCGGGCGTCGCGGGTGTGATCAAGATGGTGATGGCGATGCGGCACGGTGTGCTGCCGCGCACCCTGCACGTCGACGAGCCCTCGCCGCACGTGGAGTGGTCGGCGGGCGCGGTCTCGCTGCTGACGGAGGCGCAGCCGTGGCCGGAGACCGGCCGTCCGCGCCGCGCGGCGGTCTCCTCGTTCGGTATCAGCGGTACCAACGCCCACACCATCCTGGAGCAGGCACCGCCCACCGAGGACACGGTGCCGGCGGACGGCGGGATCGAGGCGGGCGACACCCGCACGACGCTGCCCTGGGTGCTGTCGGCGAAGGGCGAGCCTGCCCTGCGGGCCCAGGCGGCCCGGCTGCACGCCTTCGCGGACGAGCAGCCCGAGCTGAGCCCGGTCGACGTCGGCCACTCGCTGGCGACCACGCGCGCCGCTCTGGAGCAGCGAGCCGTGGTCATCGCCGACGACCGCACGGAGTTCCTGCGCGGGCTGGCCGCGCTGGCGGCCGGTGAGGCCCCGGCGAACGTGGTGCAGGGCTCGGTGGCCGGTGGCCGCCTGGCGTTCCTGCTCACCGGGCAGGGGAGCCAGCGGGCCGGGATGGGCGCCGAGTTGTACGAGGCGTTCCCGCATTTCGCCGAGGCCTTCGACGCGGTGTGTGCGGAGCTGGACGGGCACTTGGACCGTCCGCTGCGCGAGGTGGTGTTCGGCGGCGAGGAGTTGGATCAGACCGGTTACACGCAGCCGGCGCTGTTCGCGATCGAGGTGGCGCTGTTCCGCCTCGTCGAGTCGTGGGGCGTCCGGCCGGACGCGCTGGCGGGTCACTCGATCGGTGAGCTGGCCGCCGCGCACGTGGCGGGTGTGCTCTCGCTTGCGGACGCCGCCGCTCTGGTGGCGGCTCGCGGCCGGCTGATGCAGGCGCTGCCCACTGGCGGTGCGATGGTGGCGGTGCAGGCATCCGAGGACGAGGTTCTGCCGTTCCTCACCGAGGAGTTGGAGATCGCGGCGGTCAACGGTCCGACCTCGGTGGTGATCTCGGGGGCTGAGCAGGCCGTGCTGGAGGTCGCGGAGAAGCTGGCCGCCGACGGCCGCAAGACCAAGCAGCTGACGGTGAGCCACGCGTTCCACTCGCCGCTGATGGAGCCGATGCTGGCGGAGTTCCGTACCGTCGCCGAGGGCCTGACCTTCGCCGAACCGCGCATCCCGATCGTCTCCACCCTCACCGGCTCGGTCACGGACGAGATCCGCACCGCCGACTACTGGGTGCGCCACGTCCGCGAGGCCGTCCGCTTCCACGAGGCGGTCCGCACCCTGGAGGGCGAAGGCGTCCGTACGTACGTGGAGTTGGGCCCGGACGGGGTTCTCTCCGCAATGGGCCAGGAGTGCGTGAGCGAGGACGCGGTGTTCGCGCCCGTGCTGCGCTCCGGTCGGCCGGAGGTACGGTCGCTGACCACCGCCCTCGCACAGGCCCACGTCCGTGGCACGGCCGTCGACTGGCCGGCCGTGTTCGCAGGCCTGGGGGCAGCACGGGTCGAACTGCCCACGTACGCCTTCCAGAAGGAGCGCTACTGGCTGGACACGGGCGTGTCCGCAGGCGACATGGCGTTGGCGGGACTCGACCTGGCCGGCCACCCGCTGCTGGGCGCGGCGGTCGAACTGCCCGACTCGGGCGGATTCGTGTTCACCGGGCGGCTGGCGCTGTCGACGCATCAGTGGCTGGCCGACCACGCGGTACTGGGCAGCGTGCTGCTGCCGGGTACGGCCTTCGTCGAACTGGCCGTCCGGGCCGGCGAGGAGGTGGGCTGCGGGCTGCTGGACGAACTCACGCTGGAGGCGCCGCTGGTGCTGCCCGAGCGCGGTGGTGTGCAACTGCGCCTCACGCTGGGGGCGGCCGACGAGTCGGGTGCCCGGGCGCTGAGTCTGCACTCCCGCCGTGAGGACGTCCCGGCCGAGGAGCCGTGGACCCGGCACGCGACCGGTCTGCTGGCCCCGGGTGCACAGGAGCCGGGGTTCGACCTCGGTGAGTGGCCGCCGGCCGGTGCCGAGCCGATCGACGTGGACGGGCTGTACGAGGGAGTCGCGAAGGCCGGCCTGGACTACGGTCCGGTCTTCCAGGGCCTGCGCCGGGCCTGGCGCCGCGACGGCGAGGTCTTCGCGGAGATCCGGCCCGCGCCGGACGGGCCCGGCCTGGACACCGCGCCGTACGGGCTGCACCCCGCGCTGCTGGACGCCGCCCTGCACGGGGTCGGCCTCGGCGGTCTGGTCCGTGACGCCGACCAGGACGCGGGCCGCGCCCGGCTGCCGTTCTCCTGGGGTGGGGTCCGGCTGCACGCTGCGGGTGCTTCCGCGCTGCGGGTGCGGCTGGCCTCGGCCGGTTCGGACAGCGTGTCGCTGTGGCTGGCGGACGAGTCGGGCAGGGCGGTCGCGTCGGTGGACGCGCTGGTGCTGCGGGCGGTCTCGGCGGAACAACTGCGCTCGGCGCAGGGCGCGTTCCAGGAGTCGTTGTTCCGCCCCGAGTGGGCGGCACTGCCTGCCGGGCCGGCCGTCGAGACCGGAGGCTGGGCCGTGCTGGGGTCCGGCGCCGACCTGGACGGCTTCGAGCGGAGCGTCGAGGTGTACCCGGACCTGGCGGCGCTGGCCGCGAGCGGGGACGCCCCCGAGGTGGTGTTCGCCCCCTTCGTCGGGACGGGTGCCGCCGGGGCGGACACCGCAGCCGCCGCCCGGGGCGCCACCCGGCGCGCCCTGGAGCTCGTCCAGTCCTGGCTGGCCGAGGACAGGTTCGCCGACGCCCGCCTGGTGGTGGTGACCCGTGGTGCGGTGGCGACCGCCGCCGACGCGGATGTCACCGATCTGGTGCACGCTCCGGTCTGGGGTCTGCTGCGCTCGGCCCAGGGCGAGAACCCGGGGCGGATCGTCCTGGTGGACCTGGACGGTGACGGCGCCTCGCTCGGTGCGCTCCCGGCCGCACTCGCCTCCGGCGAGCCGCAGCTGGCCGTCCGGCAGGGCGTCCCGCACGCCTTTCGGCTGGCCCGGGTCCCGGCCGTCACCGAGCAGGCCGCCGAGCCCAGGGCCTTCGGGCCGGAGGGCACGGTTCTGATCACCGGTGGTACGGGTGCGCTGGGTGCGCTGGTGGCCCGGCATCTGGTGGCCGAGTACGGTGTCCGGCAGCTGCTGCTGACCAGCCGCCGTGGTGCGGATGCGCCGGGTGCGGAGGAACTGCGGTCCGAGCTGGCCGAGTCGGGCGCGGAGGTCACGCTGGCGGCGTGTGACGCGGCCGACCGGGAGGCGCTCGCCGCCCTGCTCGCCTCGGTGCCCGCCGAGCGGCCGCTCACCGCGGTCGTCCACACCGCGGGCGTGCTCGACGACGGGATCGTCTCGACGATGACTCCCGAGCGGCTGGACGGGGTGCTGCGTCCGAAGGTGGACGCGGCCTGGCACCTGCATGAACTGACGGGTCATCAGAACCTCTCGGCGTTCGTCCTGTTCTCCTCCTCCGCCGGTGTCTTCGGCGGCCAGGGACAGGCGAACTACGCCGCAGCGAACACCTTCCTGGACGCGCTGGCGCAGCACCGCAAGGCACGCGGCCTCGCGGCGAGTTCGCTCGCCTGGGGCCTGTGGGCGCAGGACGGCGGCATGGCGGGCGGCCTGGACGAGGCTGACGTGGCCCGGATGGCCAAGGCCGGGCTGGCGCCGCTGTCCCCGGCGGAGGGCCTGGCGCTGTTCGACGCGGCGACCGGCGGTCAGGACGACGCGGTGCTGGCTCCGATGCGGCTCGACGTGGCCACGCTGCGGGCCCAAGGCGATCCCGAGCTGGTGCCGCACCTGCTGCGGGGGCTGGTCCGGGTGCCGGTCCGGCGGTCGTCGGCGGGAGCGGGCGCCCAGGTGGCCGAAGAGCGCACACTGGCCCAGCAGTTGGCCGGTCTGCCGGACGCCGAGCGGGACCGCGTCCTGCTGGACGCGGTGCGGACCCAGGTGGCCGCGGTGCTCGGCTACGGCGGCCCCGAGGCGATCGAACCGGGACGCGGTTTCGTCGAGCTCGGCTTCGACTCGCTGACCGCCGTCGACCTGCGCAACCGTCTGGGCGCGCTGGCCGGGGTGCGGCTGCCGGTCACGCTGATCTTCGACTACCCGACCCCGGGCGCCCTGGCCGCCTACCTGCGGGAGGAGATCCGCCAGGACGAGGCGTCGGCCGCGCCGGTACTTCCGATCGGTGCGGAACTCGACCGCCTGGAGTCGATCCTGGCCAACCTCGCCGCCGGTGAGGAGGAGCGGCGCAGCGTCACCGCCCGCCTGCGGTCCCTGCTGTCGATGTGGACCGAGGCCCAGGGCCCGGACACCGAGTCGGCGGCGGCCGACGCCGAGCTCGAGTCGGCGACGGCGGACGAGCTCTTCAGCCTGCTGGACGAGGAACTCGGTCTGTCCTGATCCGACCCCGCCGGGGCCTGCCGACCGATCGGGTCGGCGGGCCCCGGCGCACTCGGCTCCCGTGCCCGCCGTCCGGGGACGGAGCACCGTCCCGTCCCGGGGCGGCGGCCGCGGCGATCGGTGGGCCGCTGCGGCCGGCGGCCACCAGCGCCGGTCATCGGCGGTCGTCCGAAATGACAGTGGTCGTCCGCGGTGGGAGCGGACATGCGGCGGGCCCCGGGAGTGATCCCGGGGCCCGCCGCATGTCGTCAGGCGAAGCAGTGATGAGTCGACGGAGGCGGTGGCGCGGTCAGGCGACGGTGCGCAGGCCGGGCCAGAGCTTGGACCACGGGGTGTGCAGGCCCTCGCAGAGCCAGACGGCCTTGCCCTGGTCGGCGTTGTTCACGTCCACGCCGTCGTCTATCGTGGCCACCTGCCGTACGCTGCCGAACTCCTCGCGCAGCTTGGCCTCGTCGCCGCCGACGTACAGTACGGCGCCGGAGCCGTCCGGCGGCGCGCCGAAGTACCAGGCACCGCGCTGCGGGCTGTACGCCTGCGGCAGCCCGTCCCCGGGCCCGTAGCGGTCCAGTGCGCCGGCCGCCCAGAAGGTGTCGGTGACGATCACCGCGTTGTGCTCCTGGTCGGCGGGCAGCGCGTGGTAGGCCTTTGCCACGGTGGCCGCCAGCTGCGGCCAGCCGATCGTCTCGGTGATGGAGAAGTTGGCGCCCTGCGGGGTGCGGCCGACGGCGGAGACCGGGTACACCGGGAGGCCGGCGACCGCCACCGCCGCGCAGATCACGAAGGCGGGGATGCCGAAGCCCCAGCGCCATCCGCGGGCCGCCGGGCGGTGCTGGAGGGAGACCGCGCCCACCGCCCAGAGCATCGGGAACAGGCCGGCGACGTAGTAGGCCCGGCCGTCGGTGAGCAGGAAGAACGCGGTCACCGCGACTGCCGCCCAGCCCAGGAAGCGGTAGGCGCGCAGCGCCTCCATCCGCAGCAGCCGCCACAGCCCCGCGCACATCAGCAGGACCAGCGGGAAGCCGGAGAGGATCAGCGCCAGTGGCAGGAACAGCACCCGGCCGCCGAACAGCGAGTCGTCCTCGGCGGCGATCGCATCCGTCATCTCCGCCTGCGGCCAGCCGTGCTGGGCCTGCCACACCAGGCTGGGCGCCGTCACCAGCACCGCGATCGCGGCCGCCGCCCAGAGTGCGGGCCGGGCGAGCAGCGAGCGCGGGCCGGCCACGGCCACCGCACCGACCAGGGCCAGCAGGAACACACCGACCAGGTACTTGTCCTGGAGCGCGGCCGCCGCCACCACGCCGAGCCACAGCAGCAGCCGGTCGTCGCGCAGCCGGATCCAGCGCACCAGCAGCCAGCTGATCAGGGTCCAGAAGAACACGTCCAGGGTCGGGGTGATCAGCAGGTGCCCGAAGACCACCACGATCGGCGAGACGGCGAAGGCGCCGGCGCTGAGCAGCTGGGCGCGGCGCTGCCCGCCCAACTCCCGCGCGATCAGGGCGCACAGGACGACCCCCGTGCCGGTCAGCAGGGTGGCCGGCAGGCGCAGCACCACCAGGTTGCCGGGGGCCAGCGCGTCCATGGCGTGGGCGAGCAGGGGCAGCAGCGGAGGCTGGTCGATGTAGCCCCAGTCCGGGTGCTTCCCGGCGGAGAGGAAGTACAGCTCGTCGCCGAAGTAGCCGTAGCGGCCGCTGGTCAGCAGCAGGGCCAGGGTCAGTACGCCCGCGACGACGGCCACCGGCCGCCAGGCGATCGGTGGGGCTTCGGGCCGGTCCGGTTGTTCGGCGGCGCTCGGCGGCGCGGCGTTGTCGATGGTCTGGCTCACGGTTTCTCCACGTGGGTCGATTCGTCGCATTCGGCGGGCCGGTTTCCGGCCGATATCCCGAGTGAATTCGCTGAATCCGCATTCCCGCGCCTGGCCGGCTCGCCGAGCAGAGGGCGTCAGGGATGTGCTGCGGGCGACTCGATCCTATGGCATCTCCTTGTCCGGCCGAGGGCTTGACGGAGCCTCGGGGTAGGGGTCGGGCCGCGCCGGATAGGGGTCGGATAGGAGGTGAACAAGGGGTCGGAGGATTTTCCGGCGCGACTAGGCTGGTGCCGCAGCGAAATATGCGAACCGTCCGAACGCGGAATGCGCCGTAACGTCCACCGAGGAGAAGTGTGTGAACGACAAGCCTCAGACGCCCGAGTTCCGCCTGGAGATCGACCGGTCGGCGGCGCCCGGCCGCGAGCCGGGGCCGATCGACCTCCGCCGGTACTACGCGACCCCCGCCCACTCGGGCATCCCGACCTTCATGGGTGTTCCGCTCTGCCTCAACCAGGAGGACCTGAAGGCCGGGAACGCCGACGTCGCGGTGCTGGGCATCCCGCTGGACTCCTCGATCGGCCACCGCGGCGCCGCCTACGGTCCGCGGATGATCCGCGCCGACGAGCGGTACATCTTCAACGCCCCCGAGGCGGTGATCAACGCCAGCACCCGGATCAACCCGTTCGACGTGCTGAAGGTGGTGGACTACGGCGACGCGGCCGTGGACGCCTTCAGCACGCCGAACTCGATGGACCACATCCGGGGACTGGTCCGGCAGATCGCCGAGGTCGGGGCCGTCCCGGTGCTGCTCGGCGGCGACCACTCGCTGCTGTGGCCGAGCGTCGGGGCGCTGGCCGACGTCTACGGCCCGGAGAAGATCGGCGTCATCCACTTCGACGCCCACCCCGACTGCCACGACTCGCAGTTGGGCCACCGGGCCACCCACAGCACCCCGATCCGGCGGATCATCGAGGACGAGAAGATCCCGGCGGGCAACGTGGTCCAGGTCGGTCTTCGCACCGTCACCGGCCCCGACAACCAGCTGTTCAACTGGATGCGCCGACAGGGCATGAAGTCGCACTTCATGGCGGAGATCGAGCGGATCGGCTTCCACGCCGTGCTGGACAAGGCGATCGCCGAGGTGCAGGAGAACGCCGAGTTCGTCTACCTCTCGCTGGACATCGACGTGCTGGACCCGGCCTTCGCCCCCGGCACCGGCACCCCCGAGCCCGGCGGCCTGACCAACCGCGAGCTGTTCCCGGCGTTCCGCCGGATCTGCCACGAGACCAAGGTCATCGGCATGGACGTGGTCGAGGTCGCGCCGCACCTGGACTCCGGGTACTCCACCACGATGAACGCCCGCCGCGCCATCTTCGAGGGCCTGACCGGCCTGGCGATGAACCGGCTGAAGATCGCCGGGCCGAACTACCTCAACCCGATCGTCTCCGGGCAGGTCAAGTTCCCGATGGGCTGAGACGGGTACCGGCGGCAGAGCCCGACACCAGAGGAGCGGGGGCGCATCGATGATGCGCCGCCGCTCCGCTGTTCGCCGCGTCAGTCCAGCGCCCGCCGGCGGAAGCCCCGGATGCCGAGCAGCCCGAACAGCACACAGGCCGCCGCGAGCGCGGCCAGGTCGACCCCGAGCGGGATCGACCGCGGTTCACCGTGTGGCAGCAGCACCGCGCGCATCGCCTCGCTGACGTACGTCAGCGGGTTGAGCGCGCAGATCACCTGGAACGGCCGCACCGAGGACAGGCCGTACCACGGGAACTGGGTCGCGCCGGTGAACATCAGCGGGGTCAGCACGACCGCGATCATGATGCTGATGTGGCGGGACTCCACCGCGGTGCCGATGGTCAGCCCGACGGTCGCGCCGGCCAGCGAGCCGAGCGCGAGCACACCGGCGACCGGCAGGACGCTGGAGGCCGGCCAGTGCACACCGTCCAGGACCAGGAACCCGAGCGGGATCATCACCGCGGCGGCCACCAGACCGCGGATCGCCCCGAACACCACCTTCTCGACCGCCACCAGGGCGAGCGGGATCGGGGACAGCAGCCGGTCCTCGATCTCCTTGGTGAAGGAGAAGTCGACGATCAGCGGGAAGGCGGTGTTCTGCAGCGCGACCAGGAAGCTGCTGAGCGCCACCACGCCCGGCAGCAGCACCTGCTGGAAACCGTGGCCGGTGTAGCCGAGGCCGGAGAGGACCTTGCCGAACACGAACAGGATGAAGAACGGCTCGACCAGCACCTGGGCGAGGAACGGGATCAGCTCGCGTCCCGTCACGAAGACGTCCCGCCAGAGGATGAAGGCGAAGGTCCGTGCCGCGGAGCCGCCTTTGCCGGTCTGCGGAAGGGTTGCGGTCGCGCTCAACGGAGTTCTCTCCCGGTCAGTTCGATGAAGACGTCTTCCAGGGTCAGCCCGCCCAGCGACACGTCCTCGATGTCGCAGTGCAGTTCGCTCAGGGCGCTGACCGCCGCGGGCAGGGTGGCCGAGGGCCGGCCGGTGGTGTAGAGCCGCAGTCGGTCGGGGACGTCGGCACCGACCTCGACGGTCTCGACCCGCTCCACCGTCTCGATCTTCTCCAGTACCCGGACCAGATCGGTGAGTTCACGCTCCTCGGCCGGCGCCCCGGCGGCCCGCAGGGTGAAGGTGAGGGTGCCGGTGCCGCTAAGTGAGGAGGTCAGGGCCTGCGGCGAGTCCAGTGCCAGCAGCTTGCCGCGGTCGACGATGCCGACCCGGTCGCAGAGCTTGGCGGCCTCGTCCATGTCGTGTGTGGTGATCACCACGGTGACGCCCCGGCGGCTCAGTTCGGCCACCCGCTCGTGGATGAAGAGCCGGGCTTGCGGGTCGAGACCGGTGGCCGGCTCGTCCAGGAAGAGCACCCTGGGCCGGTGCATCAGCGCGCGGGCGATCATCACCCGCTGCGCCTGGCCCCCGGAAAGCTCGTCCACCCTGGCCTTCCCCCGGTCACCGAGGCCCACCCAGTCGAGGCTCTCGTCGGCCAGCCGGTTGCGCTCGGCCCGGCCCATGCCGTGGTAGCCGGCGTGGAAGACCAGGTTCTGCCGGATGGTCAGTGAACGGTCGAGGTTGTTGCGCTGTGGGACCACCGCGAACACCCGGTGCGCGGCGGCCGGCCGGCTCACCACGTCGACCCCGAGGATGGACACCCGGCCCGAGGTCGGGGCGACCCGGGTGGTCATGATGCCGATGGTGGTCGACTTCCCGGCGCCGTTCGGGCCGAGCAGGCCGAACACCTCACCGGTCCTCACGGTGAAACTGAGGTCGTCGACGGCCGGCGTCGGCCGGTTGCGATATCTCTTGACCAGCCGGTCGACGACGACGGCGGTGGAATCGGAATCCACGGCCTGCGGTGCGCGTGCTGTATTCATTGCTTCCTGCAAATCGAGCGGGACGCGACAACGGCGACGATGGAAGCGCGGCAGGGATCACACGCATACTGAAACGCCGTCGTGTTACGCCGTCATGCGCGCCGACGGAAAGGGATAATGAACACTCAACTGTGCCGGACCATGTATAGCATGGGTGGCGCGGCCCAGTCCGGACAGGGGCGGTAGGGGCAGAGTAGGGGATGTGTGCCGACCCGGCCCGCTGCTAGCTTGAAAGGGCGCAAGTATTCTCCGCAATCGCTTCCCGGCAATTGTGACCGAATACTGCTGGGCAGGATTTCTCCCGCACGGGCGGGGAGTTGTGGGCGCAGGCCATTAAGCACGAGTCATTGCGAGTCATTGGCGGTCATGCCCGAACCTTCCCGACGACGTGTTCCGACTCGGACGTCCGGAAGCGGCCGGCACGGCCCTCACGACCGGTTCAAGGGTGGGACGGACAAGGCGTGGAGAACGAAGCGAAGCTCCTCGACTACCTCAAGCGGGCGACCGCCGATCTGCGCGAGACGCGTCGGCGGCTGCGCGAGCTGGAGGAGCAGGAGCCGGAACCGATCGCCATCATCGGCATGGCCTGCCGCTACCCCGGCGGAGTGACCTCGCCCGAGGACCTCTGGCAGCTGGTGGCCACCGGCACCGACGGCGTCTCCGGCTTCCCCACCGACCGGGGCTGGGACCTCGCCACCCTCCACCACGAGGATCCCGACCACCCGGGCACCTCGTACACCCGCGAGGGCGGGTTCCTGCACGACGCCGCCCAGTTCGACCCCGACTTCTTCGGCATCTCGCCGCGTGAGGCGCTGGCGATGGACCCGCAGCAGCGGCTGCTGCTGGAGACCTCGTGGGAGGCGTTCGAGCGGGCGGGCATCGACCCGGAGGCCGTCCGGGGCAGCCGGACCGGTGTCTTCGCCGGTGTGATGTACCACGACTACGCCTCCCGCCTGCTGGACGTCCCCGAGGAGGTCGCCGGCTACCTCGGCAACGGCAACTCGGGCAGTGTCGCCTCGGGCCGGGTGGCCTACGCGCTCGGCCTGGAAGGCCCGGCCGTCACCGTCGACACCGCCTGCTCCTCCTCCCTGGTCGCGCTGCACTGGGCGATCCAGGCGCTGCGCGCGGACGAGTGCTCGCTGGCCCTGGCCGGCGGCGTCGCCGTGATGTCCACCCCCAATGCCTTCATCGACTTCAGCCGCCAGCGCGGACTGGCCGCCGACGGCCGCTGCAAGTCCTTCGCCGCTGCGGCGGACGGCACCGGCTGGGGCGAGGGCGTCGGCATTCTGCTGGTCGAGCGTCTCTCGGATGCGCAGCGCAACGGGCACCCGGTGCTGGCGATCGTGCGCGGGAGCGCCGTCAACCAGGACGGCGCCAGCAGTGGGCTCACCGCCCCCAACGGGCCCTCCCAGCAGCGGGTGATCCGACAGGCGCTCGCGACCGCCAGGCTGACGGCGAGTCAGATAGACACGGTCGAGGCGCACGGCACCGGCACGACGCTCGGCGACCCGATCGAGGCGCAGGCCCTGCTGGCGACCTACGGGCAGAACCGCGACGGCTCCGCGCCGCTCTGGCTCGGTTCGCTGAAGTCCAACATCGGCCACACCCAGGCGGCGGCGGGTGTCGGCGGCATCATCAAGATGGTGATGGCGATGCGGCACGGTGTGCTGCCGCAGACGCTGCACGTGGACCGGCCGACGCACAACGTGGACTGGTCGGCTGGCGCGGTGGAGCTGCTGACGGAGGCGCGGCCGTGGCCCGAGACCGGGCGGCCGCGGCGGGCGGCGGTCTCGTCCTTCGGAGTCAGCGGCACCAACGCGCACACCATCCTGGAGCAGGCGCCTGCGGCCGACGCGGCCGAGGCCGAGGAAGCGGCCGGGTCGCCTTCGGCAGCGCCGTTCGTGCCGTGGGTGCTCTCCGGGCGGACTGCGGAGGCGCTGCGGGGACAGGCGCAGCGGTTGCTGGACTGGCTGACGGCCGCGCCTGAAGCGGGCGTCCCGGATGTCGCCTTCTCGCTGGCCACCTCGCGCGCGTCCTTCAAGCAGCGGGCGGCGCTCCTCGTCCGTGACCGGTCCGAGGCCCTGGCCGGCCTGGCGGCGCTGTCGCGCGGCGAGTCTGCGGCACGGTCGGTGGTCGGCGCCGCGGGTTCTGCGGGGCGGGTGGCGTTCCTGTTCGCTGGGCAGGGGAGCCAGCGGGTCGGTATGGGTGCCGAGTTGTACGAGGCGTTCCCGGTCTTTGCCGGGGCTTTCGACGCGGTGTGCGCGGAGCTGGACGGGCGTCTCGCGCGTCCGTTGCGTGAGGTGGTTTTCGGCGGCGAGGAGCTGGAGCAGACCGGGTACACGCAGCCGGCGCTGTTCGCGGTCGAGGTGGCGCTGTTCCGCCTGGTGGAGTCGTGGGGTGTGCGGCCGGAGTTCCTGGCGGGGCATTCGATCGGTGAGCTGGCCGCCGCGCATGTGGCGGGTGTGCTGTCGCTGGCGGATGCCGCCGCTCTGGTGGCGGCTCGCGGCCGGCTGATGCAGGCGCTGCCGGTTGGTGGTGCGATGGTGGCGGTGCAGGCGTCCGAGGACGAGGTGCTGCCGTTCCTCACCGAGGAGTTGGGGATCGCGGCGGTCAACGGTCCGACCTCGGTGGTGATCTCGGGTGCCGAGCAGGCCGTGCTGGAGGTCGCGGAGAAGCTGGCCGCCGACGGTCGCAAGACCAAGCGGCTCACCGTCAGCCACGCGTTCCACTCGCCGCTGATGGAGCCGATGCTCGCGGAGTTCCGGGCCGTCGCCGAGGGCCTGACCTTCGGCGAGCCCAGTATCCCGATCGTCTCCACCCTGACCGGTGACATCACCGACGAGCTCAGCACCGCCGACTACTGGGTGCGGCACGTCCGCGAGGCCGTCCGCTTCCGCGATGCCGTCCAGGCCCTGGAGCGTGAAGGCGTCCGTACCTTCCTGGAGTTGGGCCCGGACGGGACGCTCTCCGCGATGGGGCAGGAGTGCGTGAGCGAGGACGCGGTGTTCACGCCGGTCCTGCGCCGTGACCGTGCGGAGGCGGAGAGCTTCACCACCGGCCTGGCCCAGCTGCACGTCCGTGGCGTGAAGGTGGACTGGCAGGCCGTGTTCGCGGGCACCGGCGCCCAGCGCGTCGACCTGCCCACCTACGCCTTCCAGCGGGAGCGGTACTGGCTGGACACCGGCGCGCTCCAGGGCGGTGACGTCACGGCGGCCGGACTGGGTGCGATCGACCACCCGCTGCTCGGCGCGGTCGTCGGCCTGCCGGACTCGGAGGGGCACCTCTTCGTCGGCCGCCTCTCCGTCGAGACGCACCCGTGGCTGGCCGACCACGCCGTGGCCGGCAGCGTGCTGCTCCCGGGAACGGCCTTGGTGGACCTGGCGGTTGCCGCCGGTGACCAGGTCGGCTGCGCAGTGGTGGACGAGCTGGCCCTGGAGGCTCCGCTGGTCATCCCGGCGGCGGGCGCGATAAGGCTGTGCCTCGCGGTGGGTGCACCCGACGGGTCCGGACGCCGCCCGCTGAGCGTCTACTCCCGCCCGCAGGAGGACGCGGACGGCGGGACTGCCTGGTCCGACCGTCCTTGGACCGTCCACGCCACGGGCTTCCTGTCGGCCGAGGAGCAGGCCGCCTCGTTCGATCTGGTGGAGTGGCCGCCGCCGGGTGCGGAGTCCGTACCGGTCGATGGGCTGTACGAGGGGTTCGCGGCGGCGGGGTTCGGTTACGGTCCGGTGTTCCAGGGGCTGCGGGCGGCCTGGCGGCTGGACGGCGAGGTGTTCGCGGAGCTGGCGCTGCCGGAGGAGAGCCGGGGCGAGGCGGGTCTGTTCGGCCTGCACCCGGCGCTGCTGGACTCCGCGCTGCACGCGGTGGGGCTCGGGGGGCTGGTGGCGGACACCGGCCAGGGCCGGCTGCCGTTCGCGTGGAGCGGTGTGTGCCTGTACGCCTCCGGCGCGTCGGAGCTGCGGGTGCGGCTGGCGCGGGCCGGCGAGGATGCGGTGTCGCTGGCGGTTGCGGACGGTACGGGTGTACCGGTCGCGTCGGTGGAGTCGCTGGTGCTGCGGCCGTTCGCGGCCGAGCAGCTGGCGGGTGCGGGCGGCGAGGACGCGCTGTTCCGGCCCGACTGGACCGCAGCCGCCCTGCCGCCGGTCGGGGCGCCGGATGTACTGACGGTGCTCGGTGCGGACGATCTCGGGCTGGAGGATGCCGAGCAGTTCGGGAACCTGGCCGAGCTGCGGGCGGCGGTCTCGGCTGGCCTTTCGGTGCCGGGCACGATCGTGGTTCCCGTGCTGCCCGAGGCGGACCAGGATGTGGCCGCGGTGACGCGCGCCGCCGTGCACGGTGTGCTCGGCCTGGTGCAGGAGTGGCTGGCGGAGGATCTGCTGAAGGACACCCGCCTGGTGGTGGTCACGCGCGGTGCGGTGGCGACCAGTGACGCGGATGTACTGGACCTTCCCTCGGCCGCCGTCTGGGGTCTGCTGGGTTCGGCGCAGTCGGAGAACCCGGGCCGGATCGTGCTGGTCGACCTCGACGAGGACCCGGCCTCGCTGCGCGCCCTGCCGAACGCCGTCGAGAGCGGCGAACCCCAACTGGCCCTGCTCGCGGGCAAGGCCCTGGCGCCGCGTCTGGCGCGGGTCCCGGCGGTTGCCGAGGCCGAGCCGCTGGTGCTGGACCCGGAGGGGACGGTGCTGGTGACGGGTGCGACGGGCACCCTCGGTGCGCTGTTCGCCCGGCATCTGGTGACCGAGTACGGCGCGCGTAGGTTGCTGCTGGTCTCGC
>NZ_BAAATR010000044.1:0-75564 GCF_039533515.1 Kitasatospora cystarginea
CCCTGCAACAGGCCCTCGACGCCTTCCTCGGCAACCTCCCCACCCACCAGCAGGCCGCCACCCGACTCCGACAACAACACCTCACCCAGCCCACCCCCGCCGAGGTGACCGCCCAACTCGCACGGGACATCGAACAGTTCACCGGCCCATGGGCCACCACCGTACGAACACGGGCGTGAGGAGGCAGCGATGCGCGCGCTTTTCCTGACCTGGCCATGGGGTTGCCACCTCTTCCCGATGGTGCCGTTCGAGTGGGCGCTGTCGGCTGCGGGGTACGACCTGCCGGGGTACTGGACGGCGGGGACCTCGATCGTCGGGGGCAGCAGCAGGGCGAACGGGAAGTAGCAGCTCGCGGATGCCCCGGTCGGCGGAGAACAGATCAGCGTGACCCTGCTCTCCAGGGCGGGTACGAAGCGCCGAAGCCAGAGTCCCGACTCCAACGGGATGACACCTCCATGGTGTGGGGTGGATCCGACCTCGAACTCCCGGCAGCCGGGCGGGCCTCACTGGCCGTCTCGGCCTTCAGCGCAGCTCGCTGCGGAGCGCGTCGAACGCCTCGTTGATCAGGCCGGGCAGGTCCAGGGTGCCGTTGCTCTCGGTCCAGACGCTGATCGCCGTCATGGCCGCGGCCAGGCAGGCGGCCGCCACCACGCGGGTGTGCAGCGCGTTCTGCGCGTACCCCGAGTGTGCGGACAGCGCCCGGGCGATCAGCTCCTGGTCCGCAACCTGCCGCTCCCAGGTGCGCGCGCGCAGCGCGGGGGTCGACAGGACCAGCTGGTTGCGGGCGAGCAGCGCGTCGCGGTCGGTGGTGTAGACCCGCTTGAGGCCCTCGATGAGCGCGTGGCGGATCTTGTCTATGGCCGACTCGTCAGCCGGCCGCTCGGCGATGAGCTCGGCGATCACCGGGTCGTAGTCGTCCGCGAGGGCCGCATCCTCCTTGGTGGGGAAGTAGCGGAAGAACGTCATGTGGGAGACCCCGGCGGCGTTCGCGATCTCCTCCACTGTGGTCGCCTCATAGCCCTGCTCCAGGAACAGGCGCATGGCCTGCTCCTGGAGAGTGCGGCGGGTCTGGGCCTTCTTGCGCTCGCGCCAGTCCGGCGTCGCATCACTGGTCTTCATGCGGTCATTCTCTGACAGTGGCGGCACCGAAGTCCGCCGCGTCGACCGTCTCCAGCACCACCGGATCCGGGGCCGGGGTACGCCGGGGAAGGTAGATCAGGCAGGCGATGGTGCCGAGCACGGCGGCCCCGGCGCAGCTCAGCATGACCGCGGACATGCCGTCGATGTAGGCGAGGCCCGCGGCCTGGCGCAATCCCGCACCGCTCGGGCCGAGCTTGTCGGCGATCGCCGAGGCGGCGGCGACCGACTCGCGCGCCGGGTGGGCCGCGGCAGCGGGCAGGCCGTGTAGCGCGGGGTCGACCTTGCGGGAGAAGACCGCGGACAGGATGCTGCCCAGTCCGGCCACCGCGAGGGCGCTGCCAACCTGGCGCAGGGTATTGACCACGGCCGAGCTGGCGCCGGCTTCGGTGCCGCCGGAGGCACTGATGGCGGCATCCAGGGCCGGCCCCATGACCGCGCCGATGCCGAAGCCGCAGCTGGCCAGACCGCCGGCGATCAAGCCGTAGCTGCTGCCGGTTTTCACCTGGGAGAGCGCCACGAGTCCACCGGTCATCACGACCAGGCCAGTCACGACCACGGCCTTGATCCCGATCATCTTGTCCGCCCACGAGCCTGCCGCGCCGGCCACCAGCAGCCCGCCCATCAGGGGGATGATCCGCAGGCCGGTGCCCAGTGAGTCGTAGCCGAGCACCACTTGGATGTACTGCGGGACCACGAAGACCACGCCGACGAGGGCGAAGGCCACGATCATGATCGCCACGGTGTTCCAGGTGAAGACCCGGTTGCGGAACAGCTTGGTGTTCATCAGCGGGTGGTCGAAGCGGCGCTCCCAGAGGACGAAAACGGCCAGCAGCACCACCGCGGCGGCCAGCACGCCGATCGTCGCCCCGTTGGCCCAGCCGTGCTCGGGGCCGCGGATGACGCCGTAGACAAGGGCCACGATGCCGGTCACGGCGAGCACCGTGCCGAGCCAGTCCAGCTTGAGGGCGGCCGGGTCGCGCGACTCCTTGATCAGCAGCGCGCCGACCACCAGGGTGATCGCGACCACCGGCACATTGATCCAGAAGACCGAGTTCCAGGAGAAGTGCTGGAGCAACGCACCGCCGACGATCGGCCCCAGCGGCATGCCCGCGCCGATCGCAGCGGTGAACACCGCCATCGCCTTCGTCCGCTCGCGTCCGTCGAAGGTCGCGACCAGCATCGCCGGGGTCATCGGCAGGATGATCGCGGAGCCGATCCCGAGCAGCGCCCTGACTCCGATCAACTTCCCCGTGGTGTGGGCGAGTCCAGCCCAGAACGAGGCCCCGAAGAAGATCGCGAGGCCGATCAGCAGGACCCGCTTGCGGCCGAACTTGTCGCCGAAGGCCCCGGCGGGGAGCATCGCGCCGGCCACGGCGAGCGAGTAGGCATCGACGATCCACTGCAGGTCGGAGATGCTCGCGTGCAGGCTCGTGGAGATCGTTGGCAGGGCGACGTTCAGGACGGTGAAGTCCAGGCTGAGCACCAGTACCGACAGGCAGAGCGCTGCCAGCATCCACCACCGTCCGGGGACCGGTGGCCGTTCCTGTTCCATGAGAACCCCTCGTTAGCGACTAACATGTTAGAAACTAACTTTATGTCTCCCGGCATGCAAGTACCTTCGCCCGCAACGGTGATGGCGCCGACCCAACCGGTCCGGCCGCCCCGGCGGGACCGCATTCGCCGAGACCGCCGAGCGCATCCGGCAGGGCGTGCGCCCTTTAGGCGGAGCCATGCTCTCCGGCACCGGCGGCGCGGCCCTGCACGCCCAGGCCGACGCGCTGCGCGAGAACCTCGCGGCCCGGCCCGAGCTCGGCCTCGCCGACGTGGCGCACTCGCTGGCGACCGGCCGCACCGCCCTGGAGGACCGGGCCGTGGTGGTCGCCGACGACCGCGAGGCCCTGCTCGGCGGCCTGACCGCGCTCGGCGCCGGCGAGCCCGCCGCCCGGCTGGTGCGCGGCAGTGCCGCCGAGCCCGCCCGGGTCGCCTTCCTAGTCTCCCGCCAGGGCGGCCAGCTGTCCGGGATGGGCCGCGAACTCGCCGCCACCCAGCCGGTGTTCGCCGCCGCGCTGGACGAGGTCTGCGCGCACCTGGACGGCCCGCCGGACCGGCTGGTGCGCGACCTGATGTTCACCCCCGCCGACTCCCCCGACGCCGACCTGCTCGACCGGACCGGGTGCACCCAGGCGGCGCTGTTCGCGTTCGAGGTCGCCCTCTACCGGCTGTGCGAACACTGGGGGCTGGAGCCCGAGTTCGTCATGCGCCACTCGATCGACGAGCTGGCCGCCGCCACGTGGCCGGCGTCCTCTCGCGGCCCGACGCCTGCACCCTGGCGACAGCCCGCGCCCGCCGGATGCAGGCGGTCACCGCCGACGGCGCGGTGCTGGCCGTCGAGGCCGCCGAGGAGGAACTCGCCCCGGAACTCCAACGCCGAACTGACGGACGATCAGGTCGACGCGGTGGAGGCACACGGCACCGGAACCGCGCTCGGCGTCCCGATCGAGACCCAGGCCCTCATCACCCCCCGGTCGCGGCCTTGATCGCCGACCTCCGGCCATGCTCGCTTCGATTCCGCATGTCCAGCGCCCTCCCTCCTAACATGAGCATCACTCATATTAGAGATTCCCCGCGGAAACGTCAGATGCGGCGCAGCGTCTCTTGAACGCCTATGCGCGGACGACGCCGCCGGGCAACGCGCCGTGCAGGACGTCCAGTTGAGCGAGTCACGGCTCCAGGGCGACACCGGTACGAGCACGCCGGTCGACACACACCCGAAGCGGCTTCGCTCCACCCGGCCACACAACATGACAAGGCGTCACGTTATCGTCGTGCCGAATTCACCTGACGCACGTTCAGACAGGCGATGATTCGCCCGGCGGCCCGGCAGGGGCGGCCGAGACCAGCATTCGACCCGGGGGACAACACCTGTGACCGCACGCCGTACCATCGCCGGCTCTCTTGCAGCCGGTCTGTTCGCCGCCGCAGCCGCCCTGGTCCCGGCGCCCCCGGCCAGCGCGACCGGGACGGGCGCTCTTCCGTTCGGCTCGGCCACCACCGTCGGCCTGCACAACACCTACGAACCGGCCGCCTACGAGTACCTCGCCCAGGGGCTGGACACCGGTACCGGCATGATCGAGCTGGACGTCTGGACGGACACCATCACCAAGGAGTGGAAGGTCAGTCACGCCAACCCGCTCGGAAACTCCAACAACTGCACCGCCGCGAGCGCCCCGGCGCAGCTCTACACCGGCGGCGCCAACAAGAACCTCGAGAACTGCCTGGACGACGTCCGGGTCTGGCTCGGCGCCCACCCGGGGGCCGGCCCACTGGTGGTCAAACTGGAGCTCAAGGCGGGCTTCTCGGCCAACCACGGCATGGGGCCCGCACAGCTGGACTCCCTAATCGCCGCCCACCTGGGCTCCGCCGTGCTCCGCCCGGCCGATCTGCTCGCCAAGCCCGGCGGCGGCTCGTACGCCACCGTCGACGATGCGGTCCGCGCCGGCAACTGGCCGAGCCGAGCGGCGCTCGCCGGTCGCGTCCTCCTGTACGCCATCCCGGGGACGGTCGAGGAGAGCAACCCCTTCGACACCCTGCACACCGACGTCGAGTACGGGCGGCACCTGCGCGACCTGGCCGCGGCCGGCCGCATCGGGGACGCCCAGCTGTTCCCCGCCGTGCACGGCGCCGCCGGCGGCGACCCGCGCAGCGCGTACACGGGCGCGGACGCCGGGATCAGGCCGTGGTTCGTGGTCTTCGACGGCGACGCCGCCACGTACACCGGCGGCATCGACACCGCCTGGTACGACCGTTCGCACTATCTGCTGGTGATGACGGACGCCCAGAACGTCACCCCGGCGATCAGCGCCACCGGTCCCACCGCCGACCAGGCCCGCGCCCGCACCGAGCAGCTCGCCCGGGCGCACGCGAGCATCGTCTCCAGCGACTGGCGCAAGCTCCCGGCCGTCCAGTCCCTGGTGCTGCCCCGGGGCTGACCCGCCCGCCGGTGTGCGGTACCGGCCCGCGAGGGGCGCCGGTACCGCACGGTCCACCGGGTGCCGCAGCCTGGGGGGACCGCTCTACGAACATGAGCTCAACTCATGTCAGCGATTCGCACCCGGAATGCCGGATACGGCAGAGTAGTTGCATGACGGCGCGGACGGACGGCCAGCGGGCCGGGGCGGGCACGGCGGCGCGGCGCAGGCCGGTGCAGCGGCGCAGCCTGGAGCGGTACGAGCGACTGCTGGACAACTGTGCGGGTCTGCTGGACGAGGTCGGTGCCGGCGGGCTGACCACCAAGGAGGTGGCCCAGCGCGCCCGGGTGCCGATCGGCACGCTCTACCAGTTCTTCTCCGGTAAGGAGAGCCTGCTCGCCGCCCTCGCCGAACGGAACCTGGACCGCTATCTCAACCGCCTCGCCCGCCGGCTGGACGCCGAGGCCCCGCAGGGCGTGGCCGGTTTCGTGGATCTGGCCGTCGAGGAGTTCGTGGCCATGAAGCGCGCTGTCCCGGGCTTCTGCCATGTCGACTTCGGACTGGTCGAGCAGCGTCCCTCGGGCGTCCGCGACGATCTCCACCTGCTGGACGACGACCTCGACAACAACGCCGCCGTGGCCCTGCGGCTGCGGACCCTGGCGGGCGGACTGTTCGACACCCCGGATTTCGCGGTCGCCCTGCGGGTGGCCATGGAGTGCGCCGACGCAGTGCTCAAACTGGCCTTCCGCAACGACCCGGACGGTGACCCCGCCTTGATCGCCGAGGCCAAGCGCCTGCTGCGCTGCTACCTGGCCGACCACCTGCCCGTCTGACTCCGCCCGGCCGTACTCAGGGCCTCGCCCGGCCGCACTCCTCGGCCCCGGCCGCCCCCGACCCCGAGCCCCTCCCGGCCGTAGTCCCCGTCCCCGACCGGCCGTACCCGGCCCCCACGACATTGCGGCTGCCCGGTTCACGCCGCACAGTGGAAGAGCGGAACGGCCGCCTGCCTCGCTGGTGGCACAGTGGTCGCCCGCCGGTACAGCCCGTACTCCCCGAGGAGCAGATCATGCATGCGGCGGTAGGTGACCAGCTCCACATCCACAGCAGATCAGTCGGAATGGTGGATCAGAAGGGCGAGATCATCGAGGTGCGCGGAGTCGACGGCGAACCCCCTTACGTGGTCCGCTTCGAGGACGGCCACACCGGTCTGATCTACCCAGGCCCCGACTGCAACATCGAGACCAAGAAGCACTCCGGCAGCTCCAACCGGTAACCACCCCGAGCGATCGATCCGCGGCCAGGAGCACCGACCATGCCGGCGCCGCCCCTTCCGGGCCCCTTGGGCCACCTGGCTCCGCTGCTGGACGGCTACGGCTATCCGGCGGTCGGAGCCCTGGTCTTTCTGGACAACTGCGCCATCCCGGTGCCGGGCCAGACCATCCTGGTGCTGGCCGCCGTCTACGCGGGCACCGGCCGCCTGAACATCGTCGCGGTGGCCGCGGTGGCCGCGGTCGCCGCGGTCGCCGGCCACGGCGCCGGCTACCTGATCGGCCGGACCGGTGGGTTGGCGCTGCTCCACCGCTGGGGTCGGTACTTGCTGATCACCGAGGAACGGCTGGCCAAGGCCGACCGCTTCTTCGCCCGGCACGGCCCCAAGGTGGTCCTGGTGGCCCGCTTCATCGACGGCCTGCGGCAGACCGGCGGCATCATCTCGGGCGCGGCCGAACTGCGCCCGAGCCGCTTCATACCCGCCGACGTGATCGGCGCCCTGCTCTGGGTCGGCCTCTGGTCCTCGATCGGCTACGCCGCGGGCGCGGACATCGGCACCCTCTACGCCCAGGCGCTGCACTACCAGGTGGTCGCGCTGATCGTGCTCGTGGCGCTGGCGGTCGGCCTGGTGGCGGTACGGCTCCTGCGCCGCCGTCGCCGCTCCGGCCGGGACGAGCCGGACGGCAGCGGCAGCGGCAGCGGCAGCGACGAACCGGAGCCCACCGGCGGTGCGGAGCCCGCTCAGGGGCGTAGCGGGATCACCTCGAACGGGGACGCGTAGCGGGTGCCGAGCCGGCTGCCGGCGGCCCGCCCGGCCGACTCCAGGAACTCCTCCGGGTCGGACATCTCCCCGCCGAGGGCTTCCAGGTAGGCCCGGTGGGCCATCAACGAGGCGACGCCCCGGTCGTGGAAGTCGGTGGTGTCCACGGCGTGCCGGGCCTCGGGCGAGGCGGCGGCCCAGACCTCGCGGACGCCGTTCCAGGGCGCCAGGCCCTCGTCGCCGAGCTCGGGGAAGATCCACCGGTTGCCCGCGTCCCGGACCGCGTCCAGGGCGGCCCGGCCGACCGCGATGTGGTCGGCCTGGTTGGGCACCACGCCACCGTAGGTGTCCCGGAAGTTGGTGGTTATCACGATGTCCGGGCGGTACTTGCGGACGGCCCGGGCGATGTCGCGGCGCAGCCCGATGCCGTACTCGACCACGCCGTCGGGGTGGCCGAGGAAGTCCACGTCGTCCACGCCGACCAGCGCGGCGGAGGCGATCTGCTCGGCCTCGCGGACCGGGCGGCACCGTTCGGGTGCTAGCGAGTCGATGCCCGCCTCGCCGCTGGTGACCATGACGTAGCCGATCCGCTTGCCCTGGGAGGTCCAGCGGGCGACGGCGGCGGCCGCGCCGTACTCCATGTCGTCGGGGTGCGCCACCACGGCGAGGGCGCTCTGCCAGTCCTCGCGGAGGTGCTGGTACGGGGTCGGTGGCTGATCACTCATGCTGCCTGCGGCCTCACTCGGCGATCTTGAAGGAGTAGTTGAAGTCGGTGTGGCCGACGTGGCGCATCATGTTCAGCCAGAACGGCATCAGCATCTCGGTGGAGCGGGCCGCGGCGATCCCGCCGAGGTCGACGATCACCTCGTCGGCCCAGCCGAACTGCTCCAGCAGCGACCTGACCCGGGCCTTGGCCTCGGGGTCCTCCCCTGCGATGAAGAGGTTGTGCGCTCCGGGGACCCGCCCGGGGTCGACCATCAGCGGCGCGCTTAGGGTGTTGAGCGCCTTCACCACCGCGGTGTACGGGAACTCCCGCTGGATCCGCTCACCGATGCTGTCGGTGTTGACGGGGTCGAGGCTGACCTCGCCGTCGGGCGCGAAGACCAGCGGGTTGGAGACGTCGATCAGGACCTTCCCGGCGAGCCGGTCGGCCCCGGCCAGGCGCAGGGCCTGGAGCGAGACCGTACCGGCGGTCGCGTTGATGACCAGTTCGCCGAAGTCGGCGGCGTCCGCGAAGGTCCCGGCGTGTCCGTAGGGGCCCGCTTGGCGGGCCCATTCAGCGGCCCCCGCGTTCTCCTTGGTGCGTGAACCGAGGGTGACCTCGTGGCCCAGCGACACCAGCTTGGCCGCGAGGGTGCGGCCGACGGTGCCGGTGCCGATGATGCCGATCCGCATGCTCCGTCTCCCGTTCCGGTGCTGGTCCGGGCCGATGCGCCCGCCGGCCCACGGTCGAACCATAGCCGTCGCGCACCTGAGGTGGCATCACCCTGCCGATATGTCGTCAGATCGGCCCGGACCGCTCCACGGTTGCGCTCGAACCACTCCACGATGATGCTCGGGCTACTCCACGGTGACGCTCTTGGCGAGGTTGCGCGGCCTGTCCACGTCCCGTTCCAGGGCCACGGCCGCGTGGTAGGCGAGCAGCTGGAGCGGGATGTTGAGCAGCAGCGGGTCCAACTCCGGCTCGCTCTTGGGGACCACGATGCAGTGGTCGGCGAGCTTGGCCTCGGGGGCGCGGTGGGCGATGGCCAGGACGCGGCCGGAACGGGCCTTGATCTCGCCGAGGGTGGTGAGGTTCTTGTCGAGCAGCTCGTCGTCGGGAACCAGTGCCACGGTGGGCAGTTCGGGGCTGATCAACGCGAGCGGGCCGTGCTTGAGCTCGCTGGCGGGGTAGGCCTCGGCGTGGATGTAGGAGATCTCCTTGAGCTTCTGCGCGCCCTCGCGGGCGACGGGGTAGCCGCGCACCCGGCCGATGAACATCATGCCCTCGGTGGGAGCGCCGGCCGTTCCGGCGAACTCGGCGGCCAGCTTGGCCACCTGCTCCTCCTGGTCGAGGATTTCGCGGATCTGGCCGGGCAGTGCCCTGAGCGCGTTCACGATCCGCCGGCCGTCGGCCGGGGAGAGGTCGTGGATCCGCCCGAAGTGCAGGGCGAGCAGCGCGAAGGCGATCACGGTGGAGGTGAAGGCCTTGGTGGAGGCGACGGAGATCTCCGGGCCGGCGTGCAGGTAGATACCGCCGTCGCACTCGCGGGCGATGGCGCTGCCGACTGTGTTCACCACCCCGAGCACCCGGCCGCCCTTGCGCTTGATCTCCTGGACTGCGGCCAGCGTGTCGTAGGTCTCGCCGGACTGGCTGACCGCGATGTAGAGGGTGTCGGCCTCGATGACGGGGTTGCGGTAGCGGAACTCGGAGGCGGGCTCGCTGTGGGCGGGGATGCGGGCGAGCTCCTCGATCAGCTGGGCGCCCATCTCGCCCGCGTAGTAGGCGGATCCGCAACCGAGGATCTTCACCCGGCGGATCTCGCGCAGCTCCCGGGCATCCAGGTTGAGGCCGCCGAGATGGGCGGTGGCGAAGCGCTCGTCGAGCCGGCCGGAGAGCGTGCGCTCGACGGCGGCCGGCTGCTCGTGGATCTCCTTGAGCAGGAAGTGCTGGTAGCCGGCGGTGTCGTAGGAGCCGATCTCCCAGTCGACGGTGGAGGGCTGACGGGTGGTCGGGCGGGCGTCGGAGGTGAAGGTGTTGAAGCCGCCGGCCCGGACGGTGGCCAGTTCGCCGTCCTCCAGGTGCACCACCTGCCGGGTGTAGCGGACCAGGGCGGCGACGTCGGAGGCGACGAACATCTCCTTCTCGCCGATGCCGAGCACGATCGGGCTGCCGTTGCGGGCGACGACGATCCGGTCCGGGCGGGCGGAGTCGAGGACGGCGATGCCGTAGGTGCCGACGACGTGGCCGAGCACGGCGCGGACCGCGTCCTCCAGCTCGCCGTCGTCGGTGAGGTGGGCCGCGACCAGGTGGGCGAGGACCTCGGTGTCGGTCTCGGAGGTGAAGGTGACGCCCTCGGCGGTCAGCTTGGCCCGCAGCTCGTCGGCGTTCTCGATGATGCCGTTGTGGACGACGGCGATCCGGCCCGCGTTGTCGACGTGCGGGTGCGCGTTGGCGTCGCTGGGCACGCCGTGGGTGGCCCAGCGGGTGTGGCCGATGCCGGTGGTGCCCTTGAAGCGGGCGGGCACGGCGGCGGCGAGGTCGGCGACCCGGCCCTTCACCTTGCAGACCTTCAGGCCGCCGGTCTTGCCTGCGACGGCCACCCCGGCAGAGTCGTAGCCGCGGTACTCCAGCCGCTGCAGGCCCTCCAGCAGGAAGGTGGTCGCGTCCTTCGGGCCGATGTAGGCCACGATTCCGCACATGGGTAACTCCTCAGGTTCGATGGGTGGTACGGCTCAGCCGTAGACGATCCGGCGCAGCTGACGGGTGGACAGCTCGGGCGCCGCCACGCGACGGGCGACCAGTTCCGCGCCGAGGCGGGCGAAGATCCGCTCATTGGTCAGGCCGCGTGCCTGCAGCTCACCGTGGCGGCGGCGGACGTATTCCTCGGTGTTCTCGGAGAAGTACGCCAGCACCTCCGCGATCACTCGCGCGGCCTCGCCCGGACCGAGCGGCGTGGTGCGGGTGAGGTGGGCGAGCAGGTCTTCGTGGGGGTGTGGTGAGGCGGACACGAGTGGGGAGCCTATGCGGTCGCCCGGTCATGATCCAAGATTTCTGCCCGAAATCGGGCAGATCTCGGGGGACTCGGCGATCCACAGACCCTTGATGTGCTCAATATTTGAGCGTACCGTCATCCTGCGTACGCATATGAACACCTGTAGACCTACGGGAAACCTGGGAGTTCGCATGTGCGGGATTACGGGCTGGGTCGCGTTCGACCGGGACCTCACCACGGAACGGGCCGCTCTGGACGCGATGACCGCCACCATGGCCTGCCGGGGCCCGGACGCGGGCGGTGTCCACCTGGAGCGGCATGCGGCACTCGGCCACCGCAGGCTCTCGGTGATCGACCTCGAAGGCGGCGCGCAACCGATGACCGTCGAGGACGACGGCCGGCTGCTGGTCGCCCTCACCTACAGCGGCGAGGTCTACAACCACCTTGAGTTACGGGCCGAGTTGGAGGCCGCCGGTCACCGCTTCCGCACCCGCAGCGACACCGAGGTGGTGCTGCACGCCTACCTGAGGTGGGGCCACGACTTCGTCACCCGGCTGAACGGCATGTTCGCCTTCGCACTCTGGGACGCCCGCACCGAGGAACTGCTGCTGGTCCGCGACCGGATGGGGGTCAAGCCGCTCTACTACCAGCGCACCGCCGACGGCGTACTGTTCGGCTCCGAGCCCAAAGCCGTCTTCGCCCACCCCTCGGTGCGACCGGCGGTGGACCTCGACGGGCTGCGCGAACTGCTCGGCCTGACCAAGACCCCGGGCCACGCGGTCTACCGCGGCATGGCCGAGGTGGAGCCGGGCCATCTGATCCGGGTCCGCCGCCAGGGGCTGACCGTCCAGCGCTACTGGGCACTTGAGGCCAGGAAGCACACCGACGACCTGGACGCCACCGTCTCCACCGTCCGCGCGCTGCTGGACGACATCATCGAGCGGCAACTGATCTCCGACGTCCCGCTGTGCACCCTGCTCTCCGGCGGCCTGGACTCAAGCGCCGTCACCGCGCTCGCCGCGCGGGCGCTGCGGGCCGGCGGGCACGGCCCGGTGCACTCCTTCTCCGTCGACTTCGTCGGCCAGACCGAGAACTTCCGCCCCGACTCGTTCCGCGCCACCCCCGACAGCCCGTACGCGAAGATGGTCGCCGAGCACGTCGACGCCGACCACCGCACCATCGAGCTGGACAGCGCCTCCCTCACCGACCTGGCGCACCGCGACGCGGTGCTGCACGCCCGCGACCTGCCGGTCGGCTTCGGCGACATGGACACCTCGCTGCTGCTGCTCTTCCGGGCGATCCGCCGGCACTCCACCGTCGCGCTCTCCGGCGAGTCGGCGGACGAGCTCTTCGGCGGGTACCCCTGGTTCCACGACCCGGCGCTCATCGCGACCGACGCCTTCCCCTGGATCACCTCGATGGCCGAGATCTCCGGCCCCTCCACCCGGCCCGGCGACGGCCTGCTCTCCCCCGACCTGGTCGCCCGGCTGGACCTGCCCGGCTACCGAGCCCAGCGCTACCGCGAGGCCCTGGCCGAGGTGCCGCACCTGGACGGCACCGGCACCGACCCGTTCGAGCGGCGGATGCGGGAGATCAGCTACCTCAACCTGACCCGCTTCGTGCGCCTCCTGCTGGACCGCAAGGACCGGATGAGCATGGCCACCGGCCTGGAGGTCCGGGTGCCGTTCTGCGACCACCGACTGGTGCAGTACGTGTTCAACACCCCGTGGGCGATGAAGACCTTCGACGGCCGGGAGAAGAGCCTGCTGCGCGCCGCCGTCCGGGACACCCTGCCGGCCGCGGTGGCCGACCGGGTCAAGAGCCCGTATCCGAGCACCCAGGACCCCAACTACCCGCTCGGTCTGCGCGGCGAACTCGCCGAAGTCGCCGCCGACCCGAAGGCCCCCGTCCACGCACTGCTGGACCCGGTCGCGCTGGCCGACACCCTCCGCCCGGACAGCGACCCGCAGGCCAACCGGGCCGCCACCGAGCTCGCCCTGGGCCTGAACGCCTGGCTGCGCGACTACGAGGTCTCGCTGAGCCTCTGACCTGTCACCGAGCCCCTGACGTGTCGCTGCCCCTCTGACCTGTCGCTGCCCCTCCGACCGCCCGGGTGACCGGGTGCGGGCTCCGTCGTTGGACCGGGGAGCGGCCGTACCGCGGGCGATCTCGCCACCGGAGCCGCCGCTCCACCCGAACGGCTGTCAAACCCGGGTAGATTCTGGCCGATAGCTACAGGATGGGAACGAAACCGGTCAAAAGCTGTCGGCTAGAGGAGCAACGCATGCAGCCGCGAAGCTTCGCGATCGTCACCGCAGCCCTGCTCGGGGCGCTCGGCCTGGGCGCGGCCGCCGTCACCCAGTGGGTCCCCGCCGCGCCCGCCGCCGGCCCGGCCGTGGCGGGTGCCGCCGCGGCGGCCACGCCCACCGGCGACCCCGCGGTGTGGACCCGCAGCACACTGCGCAACAAGCTGATGGCCGAGATGGACGCCACCGACCCCGGAGTGGCCCTGGCGGACCTGGATCGGATCACCAAGAAGCTCCCGTACACCGTCCGGTTCTGCCACCCGATCGCGCACGAGCTCGGCCACGCCGCCGTCAAGCGCTACCACCAGGACTTCCAGAAGGTCCTCTCCTTCCCGCACGAGACCTGCGCGGCCGGCTATCTGCACGGCGCGGTGGAGGAGATGCTGGCCAACTCCGACAACCCGGAGGCGGACATCCTCACCCTGTGCGCCCCCGCCAACAAGGGCCCCTGCATCCACGGCGTGGGGCACGGGACCATGTTCGTCACCAAGCAGGACGTCCCCGCCGCCCGGGCGCTGTGCAGCAAGTTCCCCACCGACTCCAAGCGGATCACCTGCTCGGAGGGCCTGTTCATGCAGTTCTTCGCACCGGACGAGGAGGACGAGAACGCCAAGGCCAACCTCCCCGCCGACAGGCTCGCCGAGGAGCCGCTCTACCCCTGCCCGGAGCAGCCCGCACTGTTCCGCTCCGCCTGCTACTTCTACGCGCCGACCTACTACCTCAGTTCGCACGACTGGCAGGACCACCCCGAGGTGTTCGCCGAGGCCCTCAAGTGGTGCCTCAACGCACAGGCCACCGGCGGCGGGGGCGACTGCAGCCGGGGCGTCGGCTCACGCACCATGAAGTACAACCTGGACCGCGAGGACTGGGCCGCCCAGCAGTGCGCCACCGCCGCCGATGCCTGGCAGCGCAAGGCCTGCACCGAGGGCCTGATGAGCTACTACACCGTCAACTACACCGACGCCGGGGCCCCCGCCCGCCTCTGCAAGAAGATCACCAACCCGGAGCTGGCCGGCTACTGCCGCAGCTCGGGCGGACTTTCCGGCACCCTGGACTGAGCGGCCGCCCAACGGCCCGGGCTCCGCGCGGTCCGGCGGGTCGGCCAGGACGGTGCGGGGAAGAGCCCGACCCGTCGGCGAGTCGCCGTCCGGGGCACGGGGAGGAGCCCGCCGGCCCACGGTTCCGCGCTCCCGGGTACGCGTCGCGCAGCCGGTCGTATGATCGGCTCAGTCAGGTGCGCCGAAGACGCCGCGCCCCAGTACCGCCCACTGGAGCAGCAGCATGAGCGACGCCACCGCCGACGACTTCCGCACTGCCGCCCGCGCCACCGCCGACCTGGTCGCCGACTACCTCGACGCGCTGCCCGGCCGCCCGGTCTGGCAGCCGATGGACCCGGCCGGACGGGCCGCCCTGTTGGACGCCCCGCTCCCCGCCCGGGGCCGCCCACTCGGCGCACTGCTGGAAGAGATCGAGAACCGGGTGATGCCCGCGCCGATGGGCAACGGCCACCCGCGCTTCTTCGGCTGGGTGAACTCCGCACCCGCACCGGCCGGCGTGCTCGCCACCCTGGCCGCGGCCGCGATGAACCCCAGCTCCGCCGGGGGTGACCACGCCGACGTGCACCTGGAGCGCGCCGTGGTCCGCTGGATGGCCGAGCTGGTCGGATTCCCGCACCCTCCCGGCGGCGGCATCCTCACCTCCGGTACCTCGATGGCCACCATCCTGTGCCTGGCCGCCGCCCGGAACCGCGCCGCCCGCCTGGCCGGGTGCGACCTGCGCGAACAGGGCCTGGCCGGGCTGCCCCCGCTGGTCGGCTACGCCACCGCCGAGAGCCACTCCTGCGTCCGCAAGGCCGTCGAACTGCTGGGCCTGGGCAGTCGCAACCTGCGCACCGTGGCCACCGACCCCGACGGACGGCTCGATGTGGCCGCGCTGCGCGCCGCCGTCGCAGAGGACCGCGCGGCCGGACGACTGCCCTTCCTGGTGGTCGCCTCCGCCGGAACCGTCGGCACCGGTGCCGTCGACCCCTTCGAGCCGATCGCCGACCTGTGCGCCGCCGAAGGGCTGTGGCTGCACGTGGACGGGGCGTACGGCGCCTTCGGCGTGCTCGACCCCGCCATCGCGCACCGCTACGCCGGGATGGCCCGCGCCGACTCGCTCGCGCTCGACCCGCACAAGTGGCTGGGCGTACCGGTGGACTGCGGCTGCGCCCTGGTCAGACACCCCGAGGAGCTGCGCGGCACGTTCAGCCTGGTGCCCTCGTATCTTCGGGACGAGGCGGCGGGCGAGCTCGGTTGGTTCTCCGAGTACGGGATGGAGCAGACCCGCCCGTTCCGCTCGCTCAAGGTCTGGGCCACCATCGCCCACCGGGGCCGGGCCGGGATCAGCGCCGACATCGCCCGCTGCACCGCGCTCGCCCGGCGCCTCGGCGAGCTGGTGGAGGCCGACCCGCGGCTGGAACTGCTCGCTCCGGTGGAGACCTCCATCGTCGCCTTCCGCTACCGCCCGGCGGGGGCGGACGAGCGGCTGCTGGACGCGGTCAACCGGGAGCTGCCGGCCGCCGTCCAGCGGCGCGGGCGGGCATTCGTCACCGGCGCGGTCCACCGGGGCCGCGAGATGCTGCGGGCCTGCCTGCTGAACTCCGCCACCACCGAGGCCGATCTGGTCGCCCTGTTGGATGAAGTACGCTCTGCGGCGGCTGACCTGACTGACCATCAGTTGCCTGCTCCGGGCCGGCCGGGGGCCACCCGGACCTCGGACGGAGACTTTTACCGACAGGTCACGGGGGATTCGTGATCGTGAAACACCGGCGGGACAGCATGACCGCATGGACTCCTCGACGCTCTCGGCCCGTCCCACCACGCCCGCCCGCGCCCAGCGCCGCGCCGCCCGCGGCCACCGCTGGCGCCGGGACACCACGGAACTCGCCGCGATCTTCGCCGCCTGCGCCGCCGCCGACCTGGTCGCCAACGTGGTGGTGCACGGCCACGACGGACCGGTGCTGCTCTTCGGCTCGGCCGCCGCACTGCTCGTCACCGCGGTCTGCCACGCCTGGTGGGCACACCGGCACCCGCACTCGCCACCGCCCCATCCCGATCACGGCGCACCGCCCGGGGAGGCGGCGATGACCGGACCGCTGGGGTATTTCGAGCAGACCGCCCTCTGGCGGCTCCGCGCCACCGTGCCCGACTCACCGGGCAGCCTGGCCCGGGTCGCGGCGGCGCTGGCCGGCCTCGGGGTGAACATCGTCTCGATGCAGGCCCACCCGCTGCCGGAGGCCACCGTGGACGAGTTCCTGCTCCGCGCGCCGGGCACGCTGGCCCGCGCCGAGCTGGTCGCAGCCGTCGCCGCCGCCGGGGGCCATGACATCTGGACCGACCCGGCCGACGCGCACGACCTGGTGGACGTGCCGGCCCACATCCTGGCACTGGCCACCCGGACGGCACTGGACGCCGCCGAACTGCCCGTCGCGCTGCGGCAGTTGTTCGGTCGCTGCACCATCCGGCAGTACCCGGGCGGCGGCGAGCGGGCGGCGGCCGGAGTGGACGGCCATGTGATGCGGCTTCCCGCACCCTCCGGTGACCTGATCGAGCTGACCAGGCCGCAACTGCCGTTCACCCCGACCGAGTTCGCCCGTGCCCAGGCGCTGGTCGAGCTGGACAGCCTGCTCGGACCGCGCGTCCCCAAGGTCGAGGCCCGCCTCAGCCTGCCCGCCGGGACCGACCTGACGGTCCGCCGGGCCGACGCCGGCGACAAGGCCGCCGCACTGGCGATGCACCACCGCTGCTCCAAGGAGTCCCTGCGCAGGCGTTACCACGGTCCGGTGGCCGACGCCGACCGCTACCTAGACCATCTGCTCGACCCACGGCACGGCCAGACCCTGGCTGTGGAGACCGCGGACGGCCGGATCGTCGCCCTGGCCCACCTGATGTGGGACGACGACAGCGCGGAGGTGGCCCTGCTGGTCGAGGACGACTGGCAGCAGCGCGGGCTCGGCGTGGACCTGCTGCGACGGATGGCGGCACTGGCCCTCGAAGGCGGAGTGCGAACGGTATACGCCGTCACGCACGCCTCCAACACCGGGCTGATCTCCACCATGCGCAGGCTGGCCGCACCGCTCGATTACCAGGTCGAGGACGGCACTCTGGTGATCACCGCTCACCTCGCCGAGGCCGCCGATCGGCTCCCCACCCCTTGGGCCACCGGCCCGGGCCGATAGGGCAAATCGGAACTCTTCCCATCAAATCGGGTAAATTCGCCGGACCGCGGGGAAGTTCGCGTACCCGAAGGCGGCCGGCCCGCCGGGCCCCGCGACCGGTCACGCCTCCCGACTCCCGGTGTGCGGCGGTGCTCGCCCGACAGAGCAAGTACCGTCGCACGCCGCCCGCTTCACATGGTTTTCCGCACTCTTGAGGACTTCCGGCGAGGCCATGTCAGGGCGCTGCCGGGGCGTCCTGGGCAGGCCAGGGAGGGTCCGGGACTCGGACGTGGGCCGCGGAGTGGGTAGGCTGGGCCCGTCCCCGCCGCCCGACGGTCCCCTGCACGACCCGGGCGGTGCCGCAGCAAGGAGGAACCACTGAGCATGCCAGGCACCGATTCGGAAGCCACGGCCGCACGCGAAGCCTCACTGCCCGCCCGCGCCAAGCTCGCCGTGACGGCAGGCAAGGTCGCCGCTGCCCTCTCCCAGAAGGCCGGCCGAGGCAGTGGCTCGGTGATCGGCGGCAAGGTCGCTCTCAAGCTCGACCCCGACCTGCTCGCCACCCTGGCCGAGCACCTCGACGTGGTCCTGGTCAGCGCGACCAACGGCAAGACCACCACCACCCGGCTGATCGCCGAGGCCCTGCGCGCCGCCGGCCCAGTGGTCTCCAACGCGCTGGGTGCCAACATGCCCGCGGGGATCACCGCCGCGCTGGCGGGTGGCTCGGACGCCAGGTTCGGCGTGATCGAGGTCGACGAGAAGTACCTTGCCGGGGTCGCCCGCGACACCCGCCCGAAGGCGATAGCGCTGCTGAACCTCTCGCGTGACCAGCTGGACCGGGCCGCCGAGACCCGGATGATGGCCGAAAAATGGCGCGAGGGCCTCAAGGACACCGACGCGGTGATCATCGCGAACGCGGACGACCCGCTGGTGACCTGGGCCGCCTCCTCCTGCCGCAAGGTGGTCTGGGTGGCCGCCGGCCAGGCGTGGAAGGAGGACGCCTGGTCCTGCCCGGCCTGCGGTGGTGTGATGCAGCGCCCCGGCGACGACTGGTTCTGCCAGGATTGCGGCTTCCGCCGTCCGCAGCCGCACTGGGCGCTCCAGGGCACCCATGTGATCGACCCGCAGCGCGGCGCCTGGCCGATCCAGCTCCAGCTCCCCGGCCGGGCCAACCTGGCCAACGCCACCAGCTCCGCCGCCGTCGCCGCCGTGTTCGGCGTGGCGCCGCAGGTCGCCCTGCAGCGGATGCAGTCGGTGGCGGCGGTCGCGGGCCGCTACGACGTGGTGTCCTACCAGGGCCGCGACATCCGCCTGCTACTGGCCAAGAACCCGGCCGGCTGGCTTGAGACCTTCTCGCTGATCGACGGCCCGCCCGCCCCGGTGATCCTCTCGGTGAACGCGCTGGACGCCGACGGCACCGACACCTCCTGGCTCTGGGACGTGGACTACGAGCGCCTGGCCGGCCACCCGATCTTCGTGATGGGCCAGCGCAAGCTGGACCTGGCCGTCCGCCTGGAGGTCGCGGGCCTGCAGTTCCAGGTGGTCGACTCGCTTGACCAGGCCGTCCAGGCGGCGCCGCCCGGACGGATCGAGGCGATCGCCAACTACACCGCGTTCCAGCAGCTGCGCAAGGCGGTGGCCAACTGATGTCGTACCCGACCGGAAACCCCCAGCAGTACAACCCGCAACAGGGCTACCCGCAGCAGGGCTACAACCCGCAGCAACCGGCCCAGCAGGGCTACCCGCAGCAGCCGGCCCAGCAGGGCTACCCGCAGCAGCCGGCCCAGCAGGGCTACCCGCAGCAGCCCGAGCAGCAGGGCTACCCGCAGCAGGGCTACGACCCGCAGCCCGCGCAGCAGGGATACAGCCCGCAGCAGCCCGCGCCGCAGCAGTACGACCAGCAGCCCGCGCAGCAGGGCTACGACCCGCAGCCCGCGCCGCAGCAGTACGGAAGGTCTCCCCGGATGAGTGAGAGCAGCCTGCGCCTGGTCTGGGTCTACCCCGACCTGCTCAGCACCTACGGCGACCGGGGCAACGCCCTGGTCGTGGAGCGCCGGGCCCGCCAGCGCGGACTCGGGGTGCAGCGCATCGACGTCCGCTCCGACCAGGCCGTGCCGACCAGCGGTGACATCTACCTGATCGGCGGCGGTGAGGACCGTCCGCAGCGGCTGGCGGCCGAGCGGCTGCGCAACGACTCCGGGCTGGTCCGGGCCGCCGAGAACGGCGCGATCATCTTCGCGGTCTGCGCCGGGTACCAGATCCTCGGCCACGAGTTCATCAACGACCTCGGCGAGCGCGAGCCGGGCCTTGGCCTGCTGGACGTCCGGACCACCCGCGGCGAGGGCGCCCGTTGCGTCGGCGACGTGCTCGCCGAGGTGGACCCGCGCCTGGGCCTGCCGCAGCTGACCGGCTTCGAGAACCACCAGGGTGTCACCCACCTCGGCCAGGGCGTCTCCCCCTTCGCGAACGTCCAGGTCGGCCGCGGCAACGGCACCGGGGACGGCACCGAGGGCGCCTGGCGGGACACCGTCTTCGGCACCTACATGCACGGACCCGTGATGGCTCGCAACCCGCTGGTCGCCGACATGCTGATCAAGCTGGCGCTGGACGTGAGCGCCCTGCCGCCGGCCGACACCACCTGGTACGACGCGCTGCGCGCCGAGCGGATCGCCGCGGCCGGCCAGCCCGCCTGACCTCCTCACCTCGCAGGAGCGCAGCGATCTCGGCGCTTGGGCACCGGCTGACCGGATAGCGGTCAGCCGGTGCCCAAGCGCCGCCATATGTACGACAATGCAGCCGTACGACATCGAGCCCACGCTGTTCGGCTCTTCATACAGTCTTCTGGGCGCAACCCTCCTCGGTGCCCAGCGCAGTTCTCCGCGGGTGCGCCGACGGCGCCGCTCCCGCATCGGCGCCTGCCCGGCCGGACGCAGGAACCGTATGCTGCTCACTGACCCGATTCGACCGATTGTGTCCGATTCGGGTGGTAGTCCGGCCGTCCGGTTCTTCCCCCAGCCTGGCGGCTGGGAGATGCCCCCAGGGGAGTTGCAAAGCAATGCGTATTGGAGTGCTCACCAGCGGCGGTGACTGCCCCGGCCTGAACGCCGTGATCCGTTCCGTGGTCCACCGGGGGGTGGTCGACCACGGTGACGAGATCATCGGCTTCCAAGACGGCTGGCGCGGACTGCTCGAAGGAGTCCACCGCCCGCTGACCCTCGACTCGGTGAGCGGCATCCTCGCCCAGGGCGGCACCATCCTGGGCTCCTCGCGGGTCCAGCCGAGCCACCTGCGGGACGGCGTGGAACGCGCCAAGCGGCACTGCCGCGACCTCGGCATCGACGCGATCATCCCGATCGGCGGCGAGGGCACGCTGAAGGCCGCCAAGCTGATGAGCGACGCCGGTCTGCCCGTGGTCGGCGTGCCGAAGACCATCGACAACGACATCGCCTGCACCGACGTCACCTTCGGCTTCGACACCGCCGTCTCGGTCGCCACCGAGGCGCTGGACCGGCTGAAGACCACCGCCGAGTCGCACCAGCGCGTCATGGTGGTCGAGGTCATGGGCCGCCACACCGGCTGGATCGCGCTCAACGCCGGTATGGCCGCCGGAGCGCACGCCATCGTGGTCCCGGAGCGCCCGTTCCACATCGACAAGCTGACCGAGGTGGTGCGCGAACGCTTCGACCGGCAGAAGAAGTTCGCCATCGTGGTCTGCGCCGAGGGCGCCAAGCCCGAGCCCGGCACCATGCACTGGGAGGAGGGCTCCAAGGACATCTACGGCCACGAGCGCTTCACCGGCATCGCCACCCAGCTCTCCCGCGAGCTGGAGCACCGCCTGGGCAAGGAGGCCCGCCCGGTGATCCTCGGCCACACCCAGCGCGGCGGCACCCCGACCGCGTACGACCGGGTGCTCGCCACCCGCTTCGGCTGGCACGCCGTCGAGGCCGCACACAAGGGCGCCTTCGGGCACATCACCGCACTGCAGGGCACCGAGATCAGGCTGGTTCCGCTGGCCGACGCGGTCGCCGAGCTGAAGACCGTCCCGGCCGACCGCTACATCGAGGCCGAGACCGTCATCTGACCCGTACGGCAGCCGAAACGGCCGGCCACCCTCCCGAAACGGGGAGGGTGGCCGGCCGTCACCGCATTCGTGCGCGCAATTCGACACGATCAAGAGCCAATTGACTTGACGTCAGTTGTCGCCCGGTCACACGGGGGTCAGGTGATCGGCGCCTGCTAGGCTGCCCGCGCACGAGTACGCCACCGGTCCGGCGGCCGCACCGCGCCCGGCCCGGCGTACGGGACAAGCCGAACACGCTGGAGTCCGATGGCTGACGCCGACGCCTACTTCGAGCAGGTCGGCACCCCGGACGGCACCGCCTACCGTCCGACCGGGCACACCCAGGGGCCGTGGAACCCGGAGTTCCAGCACTTCGGGCCGCCCGGGGCGCTGCTCACCCGGGAGTTGGAGCGATGCGCGGGCGACGACCTGCCGCTGGCCCGGATCTCGTTCGACATACTCGGGCCGGTGCCGCTGCGGCCGCTGACGGTCCGCGCGGAAGTCGAGCGGCCGGGCCGGCGGGTACGCCTGGTGCGCGCCGAACTCCTCACCGAGGGACGGGTGGTGGCCCTCGCCGCCGGGTGGGGCGTACAGCCCGCCCCCGAGGACGTCCCGATCGACACCGGCAGTGCGCAGAAGCCGCCGTCACCCCGGCCGCAGGCTCCGGGGGCACCACCGGAAGTTCCGGACCACTGGCGGTGCGGCTTCCTGGAGTCGGTCGAATGGTCCTTCGTCCACGGCGGGTACGAAACGCTCGGTCCGGCGGCGGTCTGGCTGCGCCCCAGGATCCCACTGCTTCCCGACGAGCCGATGTCGCCGACCCAGCGGACCGTACTGTGCGCGGACTCGGCGAACGGCGTCAGCGCCGTGCTGGACATCCGCCAGTACGGCTTCGTACCACCGGAGTTGACGCTTCACCTGCTGCGCCCGCCGGCTGGCGAGTGGCTGTGCCTGGACGCGGACACCGAACTCGGTCCCGGTCACGCGGGCCTGACCTGCGCCATGCTCCACGACGAGCACGGACCGGTCGCCCGCTCCGCGCAGAGCCTGCTGGTGCACCGTCGCTGAGCGGGCCCGCTCGGCTGCGGGCGGCGGTCACGGTCATGCGTCGGCAGCGGTCACGGTCATGCGTCGGCAGCAGTCCCCGGCCGTGTCCCGACGGCGGAACGCGGACGGATGGACGGTGCCGGAGCCGTCCCGAGGCGAGGTGGGCCTCCGGAGGGCGGACGGACGGCCGATACTGTGATCGGACGTTCACGTCGAAAGGCTGCGCCCCTATGGCCAAGATCCCCGCTGAACCGCGCGCCCGGGCGCGGAAGCCGCTGCTCCAACTGACCGGAGTGCGCCGTTCCTACGGCGAGCGGGAGGTACTGCACCCCGTCGACCTGGCGCTGGCGGCCGGCGAGTGCATCGCGCTGCTCGGCCACAACGGCTCGGGCAAGTCCACCCTGCTGCGGATCGCGGCCGGGCGCGACCTGCCGACAAAGGGCACGGTCCGCTTCGACGGGCTTGCGATGGACGAGAACGATCCCCGGATCCGGGCCCGGGTCGCCATGGTCGGCGACACGGTCGCCTGCTACCCGGACCTCACGGTGCGCGAGCACCTGCTGCTGGTCGCGGCCGCCCACGGGGTCGCCGACGCCCGGGAGTGGGTGGAGCAGGTACTGGCCGACCGACTGCTCACCGAGCGGGCCGACGCCCTGCCCTCGGCGCTCTCCTCCGGCCAGATGCAGGCGCTGCTGCTGGCCTGCGCCCTGGTCCGGCCGCGCGACCTGCTGCTGCTGGACGAACCGGAGCAGCGGCTGGACCCGGAGGCCCGCCGACGGCTCGCCGAACTGCTGCGGGCCGAGCTCGCGGACGGCGTGGCGGTACTGCTGGTCACCCACCACACCGACCTCGCGAGGGAGATCGCCGACCGGGTGGTGGTGCTCGAGGACGGTCGGATCGTCTCCCAGGGCCCGCCCGGCAAGGTCCTGGAGAGCCTCGGCACCGGCTCGGCGAGCGCCCGGTGAGCGGCGCCGACCTGGCCGCGGTGGAGCCGCTCGACGAACCGGCGGAGGACATCCCCGCCGAGTGGACCGCCGACGACGACTGGACCGACGAGACGCTGGCGCTGCTGCGCGAGATGCGTGCGCCGCACCGCCGCCGCCGGGCCGGCCAGATCGGCTACGCGCTCTACTGCGTACTGCTGGTCCTGGTCGTCTGGGGCGCCATCCCCAGCCTCGGCATGTTCATCCAGGCCTCGATGGGCACCGACTACACCGCCCACGGCCCCGCCCTGCTCGCCGCCATGCCCAGCGGCATCGCCGCGGTCGGACTCGCCACCGTCCTGCTGTTGGTCCGCGACGGGCTCTGGCGGGGGCCTGTCGTCCCGCCCCGGGCGACGGCCGACTGGCTGCTCGCCCACCCGGTCCGCCCCCACCCGGTGCTCCGGCCGTGGTTCTGGCTGTCCTGCGCCCTGGTGCTCTTCCCGGGCCTGGTGACGGCTTGCGGGGGCATGGTCGCGCTGGGACTGACCGCCCGGGTACCCCTGCCCGCCGCGCTCGGCTGGTGCCTGGCTGGCGGGGCCTGCCTGCCGCTGTTGGCCACCTGCGCCGGGCTGCTGGTGGAGCGCAGCGACCGGGCGGCGCGCTGGGTGCGGCGGCTCACTCCGTACGCGACGGTGCTGGTGGTGGCGCTCGGCACGCAGAGCGCGTTGGCCGCCGCCGGTCACCGGGTCGGCTGGCTGGAGCGGTTGGAGCTCTGGTCGGGCCCGTGGGGTTGGGCCGGAATCGCCGCGCTGGCGCCGACCCGAGCCGCGGTACCCGGCGCCTGGGTGGCCGCCGGGCTGCTGGTCGTACCCACGGTGGCCTGCCTGGTGCTCGCCGACCGGGCCGCCGCGAGCGTACCGCTGCACCGGCTGCGGGAGCGGGCCCGGGCCGCGGCCGGGGTGCTGGCCGCGCTGCGGACGGTCGAGCTGCGCGCCGCGCGGCTGGCGGTGACCGAGGCCTCGGGCGGCAGCCGGCGGCTTCGGGTCCGGCTACCCGTGCCGCGCCGCCCCTGGTTGGTGGTCCCCTGGCGGGACGCCCTCGCGCTGCTGCGCTCCCCCGCCCGGCTGGGCCGTGCCGTGGTGCTCACGGTGCCGGCGCTGCTGTGCGGCGTGCTCGCCCACGGGCTGCGCGGCATACCCTCCCTGGCGGCCACGGCGGCGGCCCTGGTTCTCGGCTACCTCGCCATAGCCCAGCTGCTCGAACCCGCCCGGGTCGAGACGGACGACATCCGCCGGGCCTCCTGGTCCCCGTACCCCGTGTCCGGGCTGATGCTGCGGCACGCGGTCGTGCCGACGCTGCTCGGCGTCCTGCTGGGGCTGGCCTGCTCGCTGGTACTGCTCCTGTCCGGTGGCGCAGCGACGGTCTGGCTGGCGCCCGCCGTGGTGCCGGCCCTGGTCGGGGCCGGGCTGGTGAACGCCTGCCGCGGCGCCAGCCGCCAGGACCTCATGTACTCGCCCAAGCAGGGGGCCGGCGGCGGGACGGGCCCGGCGGTCTTCGCGGCCTGGTACGCGGCCGGACCGGCGGTGGCGGTGCTGGTGCTGACCGTGCCGTTCGCGACGGCACTGCGCGGCACGGCTCCGGCCCAGGTCGGCATCGCGGTGCTGTGGGCACTGGTCCTGGCGGCGGGACTGCTGCGCTGGGCCTGGGGCCGGGCCCGGGCGCTGCCCGGGCAGGCGCGCCCGGCCGGCGGCTGAGCAGCTGCCGGGATGCGCCCGCGCCGGATGGGCGGCCCCTCCGACAGGCGATCGTCCCCGGTCGGTGGTCCGGCCCACACACCAGGTGGCCCGGACCTCCCGGACGGGGGTCGACTGCGGGCGGGGCGTAAGGCCCGCCTAGGCTAGAGGCCGAAGAAATCGGACGAACCGGACCTCGATCAGGCCGGCACGGCCGGACGGACGAGGGAAAGCGGGACGCGCCGATGGGCGACGGCATGGCAGGGATGCACCATCACCACGGGGGCATGGGCACGCCGGGGCCGTTCAACCTCGACAACGTGCTGAGCTGGTCGCCGGACTGGCCCTTCCTGATCGGCGGGCTGCTGGCGATCGCGCTGTACGTCGCAGGCGTGGTCCGGCTGGCCCGGCGCGGGGACCGCTGGCCGATCGGCCGCACCGTCGCCTGGACGGCCGGCATCGGCTCCATCCTGCTGGTCACCAGCACCGGGCTGAACGACTACGGCATGGTGCTGTTCAGTGCGCACATGATCCAGCACATGGTGCTCTCCATGCTCTCCCCCATCCTGCTGCTGCTGGGCGGGCCGATCACGCTGGCGCTCCGCTCACTGCGCCCGGCCCGCAAGGGCAGCGGGCGGGGGCCGCGCGAACTGCTGGTGGCGCTGCTGCACAGCCGGTACATCCGGGTGGTCTCGCACCCGGCGTTCACCATCCCGATGTTCATCGCCAGCCTCTACGGCCTGTACTTCACCCCGCTCTTCGACTATCTGATGCAGTACCGGCTCGGGCACATCGCGATGATGGTGCACTTCCTGGCGGTCGGGATGTTCTTCTTCTGGCCGATCATGGGCGTGGACCCGGGGCCGCACCGCCCCGGCTTCGTGATTCGGATCATCGAGCTGTTCATGGGGATGCCGTTCCACGCCTTCTTCGGCGTGGCGGTGATGATGGCCAGCCACCCGCTGGTGACCACCTTCACCGCCGAGGGCGCCCCGGCCGGCACCGACCTGCTCTCCGACCAGAAGCTCGCGGGCGGCATCACCTGGGCCTTCGGTGAGATCCCGACCGCGATCGTGCTGATCGCGCTGACCCTGCAGTGGGCCAAGTCCGAGGAGCGGCAGGCGCGCCGCCGTGACCGGGCCGCCGACCGCGACGGCGACGCCGAGCTGAACGCCTACAACGCCTACCTCGCTTCGCTGGAGAGGCGCGGCGCCAAGCCGGCCGCCGACGCCGGCTGAGCCGGCCCACATCCGGAGCCCCGTCCCTGGAAACCGCTGCCAGGGGCGGGGTTTCGTCGCACTCCAAGGGGTATTGCACCCTTGCCCTGACTGATGATCAGCTCTTCGGAGGTTTGCCGCGATGCCCGCCCGCTTCAAGGATCTGTGCCTGGACGCCAACGACCACCAGGCCCTCGCCGACTGGTGGTGCACCGCCATCGGCTACGTCCGCCGCCCCGGCAGCCACCAGCCCTCCGACTCCGTCCCGATCGAGGATCCGGCCGGCGCGGGCCCGCTGATCTGGGTCAACCCGGTCACGGAGCCCAAGGCCGTCAAGAACCGCATGCACCTGGACGTCTTCGGCGACACCGCCGAACTCCTCGCCCTCGGGGCCACGCTGATCCGCGAGCGCGGCGGCGACATCGAGTGGGACGTCCTGGCGGACCCCGAGGGCAACGAGTTCTGCGTCTTCACCCCGCGCGGCTGAACGCCCCGCTCAGCCGAGGGCCGGATACCCGGGCAGCGGTGCCACCCGCCAGTCGTCCGCGAACCTCCCGAGCAGCAGCCGCACGGTCTCGGCGGCGCGCGAGCACTGCGCCGGACTGGCCGATCTGACGTTCCGACAGGGCAGGGCGGAGGAGACCGGCCTGCCCGACGGCAGCGCTGACATCGTCTTCGAACGGGCCCTGGTGCACCACCTGGACGATCTGCCGACTGCCTTCCGGGAGGCCCGCCGGGTGCTCGCTCCGGGCGGGACGCTGATCGTGCAGGACCGGACGATCGAGGACGTCCGCCGCCCCGGGTCGGCCGACCACCTGCGCGGATGGTTCTTCGAGTTCTTCCCCGGCCTGCTGGAGCCGGGAGTACGCCGGCCCGGAGGAGGTCCGAGCCGACCTGCTGGCCCGCACCGGCCGGTCGATACTGCACGAGCTGACCGACGCCCAACTGACCGGGCTGGCCGACCGCATCACGGCCCGGCTGCCCCGGGGGCCGATCCGCGAGCGGGACCACTGGACCATCTGGGTGGCCACCTCCTGACCGGCCGGGCGGCATTCCTGTTCACGGACAACCACCTCATTCCTTCGTTCAGTGAGCAGCCGATGGCCTGGCATGCACGGAGACCCGGCTCTCTCCCGCCGACCGCAACGCGCGGGATCGGGCCGGGGCTGGTGTGCTGGTGCTGGGAGACGTAGTTCCAGCACCGGGAGTGAGCCAGCATGAGCACCTATCGAGCCGCGCAGGTGGCCGCCGTCGGCCAGGCGTTCGAGATCGTCGAGCGGGAGGTACCACAGCCCGGCCGTCACCAGGTACGGATCGCCGTGGAGGCCTGCGGGATCTGCCACAGCGATGCCATGTTCGTCAACGCGGCGCTGCCGGGCGTCCGGTTCCCACTGGTCCCCGGGCATGAGATCGCCGGGCGCATCGAGGAGCTGGGCGAGGGGACGCAGGAGCGCTGGCAGGTGGGCGACCGGGTCGCGGTGGGCTGGTTCGGCGGCAGCTGCCATCGCTGCACCCCCTGCCGCCAGGGCGACTTCATCGTGTGCGAGAACCTGAAGGTCCCCGGCTGGACCTACGACGGCGGCTTCGCGGAGAAGGTGATCGCCCCCGTGGACGCCCTGGCCCGGATTCCCGACGGGCTGGCGGCCACCGACGCCGGCCCCATGGCCTGTGCGGGCGTGACCACGTTCAACGGACTGCGCCGCAGCCCGGCCCGCCCGGGCGACCTGGTCGCGGTACTCGGCCTCGGCGGCCTGGGCCACCTGGGCGTACGGTTCGCGGTCGCCATGGGCTTCGAGACCGTGGCAATCGCGCGTGGCGCCGGCAAGGCCGACTTCGCCAAGCAGCTCGGCGCACACCACTACGTCGACAGCACCGCGGACACGTCCGTCGCGGACGCCCTGCAGTCCCTCGGCGGCGCCAAGGTCGTCCTGGCCACCGCCGCCAACTCCGACGCCATCACCGCGACCGTGGACGGACTGGCCCACCGCGGCGAGCTGGTGGTCATCGGCGCGACCGCCGACCCGCTGGGCATCAACCCGGCCCAGCTCATCATGCGGGCCAGGACCGTCCGCGGCCACGCCTCCGGCACCGCCCAGGACGTGCAGGACACCATGGCCTTCAGCGCCCTGCACGACATCCACCCGATGATCGAGACCAGACCGCTGGACCAGGCCGACGAGGCCTACCAGAAGATGCTCTCCGGCGCCGCCCGCTTCCGCATGGTGCTCACCACCGGTTGACAGCCGGGACGAACGGTGTCACGCCGAAGTGTGCGCGGGAGACCCCGGACAGGGCAGGACGGGAACAGGCCGCAAGGGCCCGGGTAAGCGCCACAACTCACCCAACCCGTACGGCCCTTCTCACGTCACGAGCCGATCGCGACTACTGCTGCTCACCACGTCCATGTGACCGCGCCGGCCAGACCAGCGCCTGGGCGACGATGACGCTCTCACCGTTGAAGGTGACGGCGGGGCCTTCGTGTAGTTCGTAGCCAAGAGCAATCATTTCGCTCACACGGTGGCAGAACGTGGCGTCGTCCGGTCCGGTCAAGATTCGGTAGACGGGCAGTCCGTCTGGCGGTGTGCTCATGAGGAGCAGGATCCCAGACGCATCCACCTACCGACCCAGCGGGCTGGCACCCGGCCTCAATCGCTCCCAAAGTCGTAGGCCCGTTCCGGGCTCAGTCCCACCCGAGCCGCTGCCCCCCTTGAAGGCGGCTATCAGGGCCGAGTTGACTGCACAACATCTCGTCGCCCGGCGAGCCCTCGCCACCGTCCTCGGAGACCCGGTGCCCAACTCCCGTGCCCATCTCGGCTCCCGTGCCCGCCGCATCTCGCGCATCGCCGCGGTCACCTTCGCCGCCGCCGCCGTGATCGGCCCGATCGCCATCTCCCCCGCCGCCCGGGCGGCCCGCCGAGACCGCGCCCGTCACGGCCGCGCCGCTGCACGTGCTGACCTGGCCGACGGTGACCAGTCGGGGCCACGGCTACACCTGCACCGATCTCTCGGACCACTACCCCGTGGTGTGCAGGTGATCTCCGCAATCCCGCAAAGGACTTGACTCTGCACCAGCACCTCGGGGCGGCTGACGAACGGTCGGCTGAAGGGTGAAGCCGTACTGAAGCCGGCCTGCATCGTCGAGCCGCGCGCTCGGTGGGCTACTTGGCGGACTGACTGTCCGGGTGCGTGACGTTGCTGGTGTCCAGGGAAAGGCCGCTGAACCCCGCGACAGCGGCGACCAGCACGGCTTGGGCAGTTGCCGGGGAAGGAGTCCGGAAGACCTCGATCGCGGCCCAGACGCCGATGCCGACGGGCGACACGAAGGTGAGGAACGAGAGCGTCGTCGTGAGAATCCTGCTGATGTCCTGGTCGAACTTCTTCGAGGCTGCACCCCAGAGCGGATTGACGACCGAGCCCAGTCCTCCGACGGCAAGGCCGGTGATGCCGCCGCCAAGTCCTGGTGCCCCGCTCGGCGGGTCGGTCAGCGAGAGCCCCAGGAAGGCCATGACCGCGAGAAACCCGAGGTGCTTGGCGACCAGAAGGGTCTTCCCGAGCGGGAGGGGGAGGTGTTCTACGGTGAACCAGGAGAATCCTCCGCGGCGTTGGGGCGGTCTCGTGCGCACAGTTCCACCTGTACACCTCACCGCACCATCGCGCACGCCTGCCTGCGCCTGGCGGATGAAACCTCGCTGCGACGCCTCCGGGACACGGTCTGCCGGTACCGCCGATCCACAGGATTTGATGCTCCCTCGCCGCAGCCGGACGATAGACCTATAGCGACCCCATCCGGGGAGGTAAGGCCATGACCAGGCGATGTACGACCACGGCGATAGCCGCTGCTGTCATGATCGGCGCCGGCGCGATCGCACCGCAGACCGCCGGCGCTCAGGACTACGGACCGAACACCTGCAGACAGGGATACGTCTGGCGCGTCGCACGGGCCAGTGACCTCGTGTGCGTCACACCGCAGACACGCGCCGACACCGCCACCGACAACAGTCTGGCGCCCGGCCGGACCCTCCCGAACGGCTACTGCAGGGAGGGCTACGTCTGGCGCGTGGGGTGGGGTGCCGACGACCTCACGTGCGTGACGGTGAAGGCGCGCGCGCAGGCGCAGTCGGACAACCAGCAGGCCGACGACCGGCGGCTGGCGGTACGGGTGTGGACGACCTCGGGGAACGGCACGCTCAAGATCAGCGGTGACCACTTCAATGTGAACGGCAAGGTCCGCATCGTGGTCACCGGCGCGACCCAGAGGTCCTGGACGGTCACGGCCACCGGGAACTCCGGATTCGCCGGCGGCAGCTTCGGCCTCGTCACCGGTTTCCCCGGACCGTGTGCTCCCGGAAGACCGAACTCCCAGGTCCGTGCGATCGACCTGACGTCGGGGCGGACCACGAGCAGCGTCCCGTTCGTCTACTGCGTCAACCTCTGAGTGGGCGAGTCGTCCCTGCTCAGCCTGGGGGGGATCCACCTCCTCACGCCACGCCGGGCACCTCAGCGGTCCGCGCCCTTGAGCGCGCTGCCCACGCCGACCACCAGTGCCGTGCCGAGCGCCCAGCCGACGATGGTGAAGCCGGTGGAGCACCACATGGCCGCGCTGTGGGCGACCACCAAATCGCGCTGGTGCAGGTTCACGACGGGCAGCAGGAGGTCCAGGGTGTACAGCCAGGGCTGGAACACCTGGTGGGCCGAGGCCGCCGTGCTGGTGAGGTGGATGTCGTCCCGGAGCATGGAGAACAGGACGCCGCCCGCCACCTCCAGGAGGCCGAGCGCGAACAGCACCCGGATCGGGGAGAAGCCGTAGTTGACGGTCGCCCGCATGAAGGCGCCCTTGAGCAGGGCGTGCGCCTGGCCCAGGCGACCGCTCACGCTTCGCCTGCGCGGTCACACGATCGCCGCTCGCGACGGCGTCCCAGATCCGCAGGTTCAGGCCGTTCAAGCCGATTCGAACATACTGCATCACGCCAACTCCCGTGCCGACCCGTTCCGTTGGCGGCATCAGGCAGTGGGGTTCCTCATCGCCGGACCTGGGTGTGCCCACGAGTCGCCCCGGCTCCACTCGGCTACGGGGAGGCGACCCCACTGCATGTCGCCGCCCCTTTGGTGATCGCCGGGCGGCCGGTCAGAAGTGCGTCCGGACGTACTTCAGGGCCTCACCCACGTTCGCCAGTCCCGGACCGGTGGCCTCGTCGGGGCCGGGCCCGGCCGGATTGTTGAACCGCGGATGGTTGTGGCCGACGGTGACGTCGGTCGCCGTCTTGACCAGCGCCTCGGTGAGCTGTTGGACGGTGAGGCCCGGACGGCCGCCGGCACCCAGGAGCACCGCCGCGGCGCCGGCGATCTGCGGCGCGGCCGCCGAGGTGCCCGAGAACAGCGCCCAGCCGTCGTCCGACCTGGTGCCGTCGGGGGTGTCCGGGAACTGGCCGTCGCTCGGCTGGCTCTCCTCGACGTCGAGCTCGCAGCCGGGTGGGATCGGGAGCATCAGGTACTGCGCTCGCGGCAGCATTCCCACCAGGCCGCAGACGGTGGGCACGATCTCACCGTCGAACCACGGACTGGCGTATCCGCTCGCGTAGTCGGAGGCCTGCAGGACGAGCCCGGGACCGACGAACACGCCTCCGGCCGCGATGACCCCGGGGATCTGCGGCTCGATCGAGAAGTGGCCGTTTCCTGCGGAGAACACCACCACGATGCCCTGCTGCACGGCATCGGTGATCTCCAGGACCCAGACGCGGGAGGAGGCGGGCGGCATCGGATCCGGAGGAGGGTAGTCGAGGTCGCCGCCCCAGGAGTTGGTGAGCACCTGCGGGTGGTCGCCCTTCGCCCGGAGGAACCCGGCCATCGCGCTGGTCAGTTGACCACTGGAGTTGCTCGCGCGGTAGAACCGCAGCGTCGCACCCGGGGCGACGGCGAAGACGTTGGCCGACTCCCCGGTACCGTGCCCGATCGGATCCTCGGCCGGATTGGTCCCCGGCACCACGGTGACGACGGGGTCGATGCGGTAGCCCTGAAGGGCGAAGTAGGTGTGCGCGTAGTGTCCGGTGTCGACCATGGCGACCACGACACCTCCGCCCAGCGCGCCCTGCTGCTGTGCCGCCGTGGCGCCGAGCAGCATGGCCACATCGCCCGGGAGCCGGAGGTGGTACTTGCTCACGTTCGGCGCCTGGGCGGCCGGTGACAGCCGGTACGGCGAACGCGGCTGCTCCAGCACGACGGCCTCGATCGCGTCCGTGTCCCGCACTGCGCCCACGCCCAGATCCGCGGGCTGGCCGTCGCCCACGACGTCGAGGTGGGTCACGTAGCGCAGGCGCCCGTTCTGCACCCGCTGCAGCACCTCGTACGACTCGATCCGGCCACCGGTCAACTCCTCGTACGCGGCGGGCGGTCCGCAGACGGTGAAACCCAGCCGGCTCTCGGCGGTGACCGTGAGTCCGGCCGCCAGCGCGCGCTCCTTGGCGCGGGCGCGGGTGTTCTCGTCGGCGTGGAACGGCCTGGCCGAGTCGAACTCGGTTGCCTCGGTCATCGGAACGCCGCCCTGCGACTGTGCCGACACATAGCCGAACACCAGGTCAGGGGGAGGCTGCCCATTCCTCGTGATCTTGGGAAGCATCATGTCTCCTCATCGGATCGTCCCGGGCGCGGCTGCCCGGGGAACAGCGGTCGCGGATACGGAGTCTGGGACCGGCATCACGGCGACGGACCGCACGGCCCGCACGGAGGGATCCGGTACCAGCAGTACCCGGGGATGTGCGAGTGGTCTGCGACGGAGGTTCCCGAACGCCTCCCGGAACCACGCTGCCGGGCCGATGCGCACCGACGGCCACCGGCAGGACGTCGAGCCGGCACTCGCCGCACCACCGGAGCGGGGCATCCAGGTGTCGCCGGTCACCGTCCCGCAGCTCGACCGCGGCCTCGACGACGTCCGGCCCGGGGCCGCCTGCGGCTCGTCGGCCCGTGTACCTGATCACATGCCGGCTCACGCGGCCGTACGCGGCGGATCGGGTGTCCTGGCGGCCGCCTTGCCGTACTGCCGCGCGAACGCCGCCTGGGCGACCGGGTGGTCCGCGTCGAGCAGTAGGACGTCTCCGCGGCCCTGCGCCCGGTCCAACCGGGAACGCAGCGCGGACTGGTCCGGCGCGTAGAGCACCTGGACCCGGCCATCACCCGAACCGCGCTCGGCCACCGGGGCCACGGCCACGGCATGGCCCCCCTCGTCGGTGACCCACAGTTGGAAGTCGTCCTCCTTGAAGAACACGATCTCGGTGATCGGGCTCGGGTAGTGGTGGACCCCACCGCCCTGCGGCAGTTCGGCGGAGTGCACGTCGTGCGGCAGCGGCATGCTGGCGTTGCAGATCGAGTCGGTCCAGCGCTGGACTCCGGCGGCGTCGGTGATCTTCGTGTTCAGGAGGTCTTCGATTCCGAGTTCCTTCACGGCGTCCGGACAGAACGCGTAAAGGCGTTTGGCGTTCTGCCGCAGCAGATCGACCTTGGCCGGGTCGGCGCAGAATTGCGCGGACCACTCGATTCCGGCGAGGTTGCGGACGACGAACCAGCCGTCGTCGTCCTTGAGCCAGAGCCCCCCACCGTGGTGGTCCTCGACCGGTTCGGGCCCGTAGAACGGCTGCGCCAGGGTGCCGACCAGCTTGTGCAGCTCGGTGCGGGCGGCGTCGTACTCCGGGGAGTCCGTCCGGGGTGGATGCCCGGGGATGTTGATGGTCCAACCGAGCTTCTCGGCCTCGGTGTGGGACTGGGTCGGATCGCCCCTCGCAATGGGAGGCATGGGGCCCTCCCTCCCTTATAAATTTGTATACGTTCTACATAAGCGTACTAACTACGTTTACCTTGTATCTCCAGCCTGCGCCTGGTGTCGCGACGGGTCAAGGTGTGCCCGTCCGCGAAATGGCCCGCAGGGCGCCGGTACCGGGAACTCCGCTCGGGTGGGTGAACGTCGGCGATCCTCCGCTCCGGCGGGTGGCCGATCGGCGATAACGGGGAGCGAAGGCCGGGTCGCCGCGACGGAGTCGGATCCGTGTGCCACCCGTAGCGCGCCGGGCGGGGACCCGCTGATTCAGCCCGAGAGGACCACAGATGCCCCTGAACGACTACGGCGTGCTCGCTGCCAGAGCCATCGAACGGCGCCGCGAGGGAGATAGTGTCCCCACGCCTCACTACCAGATCCACCTGCGCGACGACAGCGGCGTCGACTATCGCGTCGCGGTGAACGTCAAGTCCCAGCAGACACCGTCTGACCTTCTGTACCTGGTTGATGCCGACTTCCGCCATCCGCTGACGCAGTTGCTGCCGGAAGCCGGCAGCGGATGGACCAGGGAGCCGTCGCAGCCCGGTACCGCGAGCCTCGACTTCATCCGCGGCAACCTCTTCGACCCCGCCCTCATGCGCACGCTCCCGCCCGACCTCCCAGGGGCCGACAACGACCTGGAGGACCTGATCGACCACTACGTCCAACGTGCGATCGACGAACCGGCCGCGTGCATCTACGCCTTCGGCCAGCGATGGCCCACCGAGCAGCTGTCTGACAAGGCGCTCGGCTTCGGCGCCAGGAGCGGTGTCCACGACATCCACATGAACCAGGGCAACAGTGGGCAGTGGGTCGCTGACGACGGGGTCTGGCAGGACGGCGGCCTCCTCATCCGCCTGCCCTCCGAGAATCGGTGGGTCGCCGTCTTCCTGGCCTTCCAGTCCCAGTCGTGGCACACCGACGACGGAACCGGCCACGCCCTCGCTCCGGTCCGGCCCATCACCCCTGGCCAGGAGCAGGTACGGATCGTGGCCGCCGTGCCCAACCCCGCCACCTCCGCGCCTGCCACCGTCACACTCCTCAACGCCTCCCCCGCGCCCGTCAACCTCCAGGGGTGGCGCCTCGGCGACCAGCACATGAACCTGCTTCCGCTCCCCGAGGAGCAGCTTCAGCCGGGCGAAACCCTCAGGATCTCCGCCGAGCAGGACGGGTTCAGGCTCGGCGCCGACGGCGGTGCGATCACCCTCCTCGATCCGTCGAACTTCAAGGTGCACGGCGTTGCGTACACCAAACGGCCGGCCAACAGCGCAGGGAGCAGCATCACCTTCTGAGCAGTCGTCCCCGGTCAGCGGTCGTCCGCGGTGCCGACACAGGAACGGTCCGGACCCGGGCGGGCGCCATCGGCGCCCGCCCGGGTCCGGTCTGCCGCGACGGCCGGGAGGCCGTGGTCCCGGCCGTCGCCGAACAGCTCGGCTGCCAAGCGGACTTGGGCCTCAACCCAGGTCTTCGAGGTACCGCCGTCCGGGCGCCTCAGCCGAGGCGGGACAGCTTCGCACCGAGGCCCGGTACGCTCAGGTCGTGCTGCAGGGCCACCGGCACCTGGGGGCCCGCCACCGCCCCGGACCGGAGGATGAGGACGCCCACCACGGTTCCCGCCTTCGCGCTGCGCGGCACGCCCTTGGCGTCTGCGGACAGCGTCAGCTGCGTCTTCATGCCGGGCCAGCCGACCATCGTCAGATCGGCGGCTGCGACCACCGGGGCCCTGCCGCCCAATCCGTCGTCGACATAGCCGACCGCCTCGCCCTTCTTGAGGACGGTGGCCGAGGTCAGGGCCTTCTGCACCTGGGTGATGAGCTTCTGGCTGACCGTCAGCGCCTTGTTGAGGCTCGCGTCGGGAGAGAAGCCGCTCTGCTGGCCCATCACAACGCCCAGGATCAGCTGCTTCCTGCCGTCCGCGGTCTGCTGCGCGGCCCACATCAGATTGCCGCCCGCCGCCGTGCTCGACCCGGTTTTGATACCGATGACACCCGGGTTGACCAGGTCGTTGTTGTTGTTGAAGAGCCGGTCCGGAACACCGTCGATGGTCGTGTTCGGTGTCGCGACCACCGCGCGGAACACCGGATCCTGCATCGCGGCACCGGCCAGCTTGAGCTGGTCGACGGCGGTGCTGCGGGTGCCGGCGTCCAGGCCGCTGGGGTCGGTGTACGTGGTGTCGTTCATGCCGAGCTGCCGGGCGGCGGCGTTCATCTTCTTCACGAACGCCTCATCGCTCCCCGCATCCCACCGGCCGAGCAGGCGGGCGATGTTGTTGCTCGACGGGATCAGCATCAGCTCCAGCATCTGATGCTCCGTGAAGTGCTGGCCCTCGCCGACCCCTGCCCTCGACTCGTCCTGGTTGTTGGACTCCTTGGTCGCCTGTGCGTCCACGGTGATGTCCGGGCCGGGGGCATCGCCCTTGAGCGGGTGGTCGCGCAGCACGACGTAGGCGGTCATCACCTTGGCCATGCTGGCGGTCGGCACCGGCTTCTGCTCGCCGTACGTCCCCAGGCTGCCCACGCCCTCGACCTCCACTGCCGCCTCGCCCTCGCTCGGCCAGGCAGGGGCCAACGGGCCGCCGGCGAACGTGTAGGACGGCGCGCCGCTCATCACCAGTACCGTCTTCGGCAGTGGGCGCAGCATCTGCACGGCGCAGAAGACGATCGCCAGCAGCACGACCAACGGGGTCCAGATCTTCACCCGGCGCAGGACGGTTCGCCAGAAGGTCTGCGGCGGCGGAGGCGTGTTCGTCAGCTCGGCGAGCACCTTCAGGGGCTCTTCCGCCGGAACGGGCGGCACCGGCTGCTCCCGGGTCCGCTCGGGCTCGGTGGGTCGCCCGGTGCCCGCTTCCCGGGCAGCGCCGGGCCTGCGGGGGACGGACAGCTTCATCGTGGTGTCGCTGCCGGAACCGGCGGACGCCTGGGCGGACTCGGTGCGATCCCTCGCCCCGGCCAGTGTCTCCTTGGCGGGCGTGTCTCCGGCAGACGCGCTCTTGGCGGGTGTGCTCTTGGCAGGCGTATCGGCGGGCTTCGGGGTGTCCGCCGGCCGGGTCGGGAGCCCGGCGGGCTTGGCGATCCGCACGGTGGCCTCGGCCGGCTCGTCCGGCGCTCCTGTGGGGCTCGCCTCGGGAGTGGCGGGCGCCGTTCGCTCGACCGAAGCGGCAGCGTCCGGGGAAGCCACCTCGGCGGCACCGTCCGTGTCTTCAGACGCGCCCGAGTCCTTGGCGTCGGCCGGGTCCTCGGCGGTAGCCGCATCTTCGGCATCAGCCGAGTCCTCGGCGGCAACCGCTTCTTCGGCATCAGCCGAGTCCTCGGCGGCAACCGCATCTTCGGCATCAGCCGAGTCCTCGGCGGCAACCGCATCTTCGGCATCAGCCGAGTCCTCGGCGGCAACCGCATCTTCGGCATCGGCCGAGTCCTTGGCGGCGACCGAGTTCTCGGCGGTAACCGCATCTTCGGCGTCGGCCGGCTCCTCGGCATCGGCTGAGTCCTCGACATCCGCCGAATCCTCGGCGAGGTCAGCAGCCTGTTCCGTGCGGGCGGGTGCGGCGGGTTCCGTCTCACTCGTCGGACCGGTGGTCTCGGCACGCCGCATCGGGCTGCCCGCTGCGCCGTTCGGCCCCTTCGACGCGGTCTGCGTCCGCGTCTTCGACGCAGCGGGCGCGGCCTCAGGGGCAGCCGAGCCGGCAGGCGGAGTGTCACTGTCGGCTGCGGCCCCCTCGTCGACCGGGAGCCGGTGTGCGTCGTCCGCCGTCGAATCGTCCTCGGCCGGCCCGGTGTCAGGGGTGGTCACTGCCTTGCCGGTCTGCGGCAGCGGCTTGCGCCGCGCCGCAGTCGGTGGTTCCGTCCCCCCGGCCGTCTCCCCCGACAACTCCTGCTCCGCCCAGCCGAGGGCCTTGCCAGTCACCCAGTTCTCCGTACGCATCCATCGAGGCCGCCACCGACGACGCCCCATCACCGATATTCAGGTGGACGGTCCCGGTGCACGTGTAACGTACCGGTCCCCGTCAGCGGGCGTTCCGCTGTTCCACCTGTCCGGCAGACGATATCCACCTGCCGAACGGTTCCGCCGAGAGGGCCGTCCCCCGGCATCGACGAACCGGCGCACCCCGACCGTGGACCCGGGCGGTCCGTGAGACGGAGAGAGCGCGGGCGAGCAGATCCCGGACGGCGCGGTAGCGTTCCCGGGTCCGGGTGACCAGCCGTTTCTCGGCGCCATTGCCCGCCGACGAGCGGATGCTGCGTTCAGCCTCGCGGTCGGAGCCCGATGACCGGCCCCAACTGGAACGGCGACTCCTACCAGCTCGTCAATATGGCGACGGGCAAGTGCGCGACCGTCGCCGGAGGGATCTCCACCGACAACATCGTCACCCTCGTTCAGTACACCTGCGACCGGGATCCCTCGCGCTGCTGGCACCTGGGGTAACCGGGTGAGCTGTGGAGAGAACCGCATCCTGTGCGAGTCACCGCATCGCGGCGCCGCACCTGCCGTGGCCACCAGGCCTGAATGCGTGAAGCGGCCCCGCCGGTTGCAACCGGCGGGGCCGTCGTACGAAGCAGCCGCAGGAATGCGGCTGCCGCCCACCGGGTCCCTGGGGCTTCCTTGCTCGAGGCGTTCCGCTGCCCGCCGCCAGGGTGAACAACGAGACTCCGCCGTGGAATTCGTTTCGCTACATGGAATGTGCTGTCCGCCCACATAAAGTAACCCTCCGGGTTGCACTTCTTTCAGCTCCCCCGACGGGGGTAACGCGGTCGTCTGTCTGTCTGAGAACCGATCCCGGACTGGTCCTGGATCGCACCCGCCCGTGCGGCTGGGGACGTGCAGAAGGAACGATGGTCATGAATGCGAGCTCCTCTCCGCCGGTCCGGCGGTCGCGTACGGTGTGCCTGGCCGCTGTCGCCGTTGCCGGAGCACTCGGATTGCTCAGCGCGTGCGGCGGATCGTCACCTCCCAAACCCGGCGGTGCGCTGAGTCCCGGACCCGGCCAGACCCTGCCGGGATTCCCCGGTGCCTCCGGAACGAGCGGTACGGTCACGGTCAGCCCACCACCAGGCACGCCCTCGACCTCACCCACCAGCGGCCAGCCGTCCGCTCCAGCGGCCGCCAACGCGGTGACGATCAAGAACTTTGCGTTCTCCCCGCCCAAACTGACGGTCAAGGCGGGCACGAAGGTGACCTGGACCAACACCGACCCCGACGCTCACACCGTCACCAGCAAGCAAGGATCGGGCGGGCCACTGAACTCGGCAGCCCTGGCCACCAACGACACCTACAGCTTCACGTTCACCACACCCGGGACCTACCCCTACTTCTGCTCCATCCACCCGTTCATGACCGCCACCGTGGAAGTGACGCCATGAGCGAGGACACACACGACTCCAACGGCGGCGGCGAGCACGGCATGACCCGCCGCCAGCTCATGCGGCACTCCGCCTGGTTCGGTGGCGCCGTGGTCCTGACGGTCGTCGCGGGAGAGGTGATCAGTCACATTCCCGGTACGGCGAACTCGGCCCCGGCAAGCAGCGCGGACCTGCACTTCGTGCAGGTCTCCGACAGCCACATCGGCTTCCAGGGACCGGCCAACATGGACGTCACCGCGACGTTCGCCGACGCGATCAACCAGGTCAACTCCCTCGGGTTCCGACCCGACTTCGTCATGCACAGCGGCGACCTGACGCACCTTTCCACCCCCGCCCAGTTCGACCAGGTCAAGCAGATGCTGTCGCAGCTGGACACGGACCGGGTCTTCACCGTGCCGGGCGAGCACGACTCGATCGGAGACAACGGACCACGCGCCTACCGACAGGCCTTCGGCCACAACACCCTCGGCGACGGCTGGTACAGCTTCGACACCCACGGTGTGCACTTCATCGCGCTGGTCAACACGCTGCACCTGGAGCAACTCGGCCACCTGGGCAACGATCAGATCGACTTCGTGCGCAAGGACATCGCCGGCCTGTCCTCGGACACCCCCATCGTCATCTTCAGTCACATCCCGTTGTTCGCGATGTATCCGACGTGGGGCTGGGGCACCGACGACGCGGTGCAGCTACTGTCGATGTTTCGCCGCTTCTCCTCAGTCACGTGCCTCAACGGGCACGTCCACCAGCTGTTCAGCAAGACCGAGGGCAACATCACCTTCCACTCGGCCCGCCCCACCTGCTACCCGTTCCCCAAACCCGGCCAGGGCCCCGCCCCACTTCCACAGGTACTGCCCGCCGGACGCCTCAAGGACGCACTCGGCATCCGCACCGTCAACTACTGGCAAGGCAACCACGCGCTGGCCGTCAAGGACACGAAACTCGCATGAACACCCGGAGCCTGCCCGCCCTCGCACCGCGCCTGGTGCTCGCCGCCGCGCTCGCGGCAAGCGGATACATCCACGCCCAGCTCTACATCGACGGATACCGCTACGTCCACATCATCGGCTCCTTGTTCCTGCTGCAGGCCAGCACCGCCTTCGCAGTGGCCGCACTCCTTCTGCTGGCGGCACCCCCGCTCCTGCGAGTCGCCGCCGCCGCGATCGCTACTTGCACGCTCGCCGGGTTCACCGCATCCCGCACCAGCGGATTGTTCGGGTTCTCCGAGCAGGGCCTGCAACCCGCCCCGCAGGCCCTGCTCAGCCTCATCGCCGAGACGCTCACCCTGCTGATCCTCGTGGCCTGGCAGGCATCCGAGGTTGCGGCGGCAAGATCAGGAGTGGGGGTGGCCGAGTACGTGACCGGCCTCGCTCGCCCCGCCGGCCACCGACGGCTCTACGACGTCCTGTGGCTTCTCCTGCCCGTGGCGGTGGTGGTCGGCCTCTTCTGGTTCGGCCGGGTGCACACCCCCAACTACGAGACCAGCCTCTTCGGGAACCGCGGCGACGACGCGAGACTACTGAAAGCCCAAATGGGGTCCGCGCTCCTGGGTCTGGCGCTGATCCAGCTCCTTCTCGCCCTGTGGATCTACGGCCGCCTGCCCGCACTGCGAGCCGCACCGCACCCGGTCCACACCACGCACCGCCTCATCGGCCTGACCGCCTTCCTCCTCTCCCTGCCCATCGCCCGGCACTGCATCACCGCCTACGGCGTCCAATTCACCGACACCCGCGTGGCGTTGCATTCGCTCACCGGCTGCTTCCTCTACGGGGCCTTCGTCGCCAAGGTCATCGTGGTCCGGCACCGCCGCTGGCCCGGCTGGGCACTTCCCCTGGCCGGCGGCACCCTCGTCACCGCGATCGCCCTGATCTGGTACGCCGCCCCCTTCTGGTACCTGAACGGCCTCCAGGCACCCGGCCTGTGAGCAGAACGTGGGGCGTCTCTCCCGACGGCCAACAGCGGATTCCCGCGCGGCGGGGCGCAGTTGCTCATCCCATGCCGGGATCGCCAGGCGCCCGTGACCGCACTCGCGCGGTGCTCGTCTGCTCTCAGCCGTCCGATCCTCTCCAGGCGTCCTGCACGGCCTGGCTACGGACCGATCTGCCACCGCTTGCGTCCGTCCCGCCGGGTCAGGATCCGCCCCTAGCAGCTGCCACCGTCACTGCGGCAAGCTGCCAAGTCCTTGAGGAGTTACGCCGCGGTCAGCGTGAGCCGACATGCCGCGCGTTGGCGTAATGAGCCGCTCCGGCGGCTTCCCAGGTCACTTTGTACGGAGGCGGTGGCCGGCATGGGTGGCAGGAATGAGGTGGCGAACCGGGTCATGGATAAGGAGAGCGTGGACCGGTCGGAGGGTTTCGGCGAACGGGTGCTCGGTCTGCTGCTGGATCGGGCGCGGCTGATGCCACCGCAGCTGATCGCCCCACTGATCGCGGAGGAAGTGGTCGGGATCGGTGGCCGCGACGTATCCATCTTGCTCCAGGACTACGCGCAGGAGCTGCTCGTACCGCTGCCGGGCGGGAAGCTGCACGTCGGCCAGCCCGAGCCGATGGCAGACTCCCACGCCGGGCGGGCCTTCCTGAGCGAGGACGTCGTCGAGGTGCCGCAGGCCCATGGCGTCCGGATGTACCTGCCGCTGCTGGACGGCAGCGACCAGGTGGGTGTGATGGCCCTGACCCTGGACGCCGTCGGCGAGGACGACCGGCGCCTGCTGCGCCGACTCGCTGCCCTGGCGGCCGAAATGCTCGTCACCAAGAACGCCTATACCGACCTGTTCTTCCAGGCCCGGCGCCGGGAGCCGATGAGCGTGTCTGCGGAGATCCAGTGGAGCCTGCTGCCGCCGCTGACGATGTCCGTGCCGCAGGTCGCGGTGGCCGGCATCCTGGAACCCGCCTACCGCGTCGCCGGCGACAGCTTCGACTACGCCCTCAACGACAACATCCTGCATGCGGCCGTGATCGACGCGATGGGCCACGGCCTGGACGCCGCCGCGATGGCGACCATCGCCATCGGCGCCTACCGGCATGCCCGGCGGGTGTTCATCAGCCTGCCCGAGAAGTACGCGTTCATGGACGACGCCATCGCCCGGCAGTTCGGTCCCGACCACTTCGTCACCGCCCAGCTGATGCACGTCAACGTCGCCACCGGTGAGCTGGAGCTGGTCAACGCGGGCCACCCCGCGCCGCTGCTGATCCGCGACGGCAAGGTCGTGCGGCAGCTGGAGAGCGCGACGACGTTGCCCGTCGGCTTCGGCGGTGAGGAGCCCCGGATCAAAGAGCACATGCTCCAGCGGGGCGACCGGGTGCTGTGCTACACCGACGGCATCATCGAAGAGCACGTCGCCGGCGGGGAGCCGTTCGGTGAGGAACGCCTCATCCGCTGCATCAACCGCCTGGGGGAAGAGCCGTCCGATGGTATGCGGGCAGATCTGCGCCGGCTCTCCCACACGCTGAAGAGGGAACGAGCCGGGCGCACCAGCGACGACGCCACCCTCTTCATGATCGAATGGCACGGGGGCACCGTCGACCATCTCGCGGTTCTTGACTGAACGCCCCGACGTCAACCGAACCCGAACTGGACAGCACCGCCCACGCAGACGACCGCCACCCCTCCACGCTCGGCCAGCCGGCCCTCCCGAGGGGGAGCATTCGATAGCGAAATAACCAGTGGCGGATCCGCCGCCCGGACCGGCACGATGATCCGCATGTACCAGTACGCCATCGCCGAACTCCCCGCAGTCGCGGGCGCGATGGCTGCTGTCCAGGCAGTCGCAGCCGCCTTCGACGGCGCACGAAGCTGACCTTCCCCGGGTCGTCCCCGGGACCTCAGACGGGGAAGGTCGGCCCGTCGCTGAGGTCCCGTCATCACGCTGACGACTCCCGGAGAGAGATCATGGCCAAGCAGGCCTTCGTGCGCACCAAGCCGCACCTGAACATCGGCACCATGGGTCACGTCGACCACGGCAAGACCACCCTCACCGCCGCCATCACCAAGGTGCTGGCCGAGCGCGGCGGCGGCTCCTTCGTCCCGTTCGACCGGATCGACCGGGCCCCGGAGGAGGCCGCCCGCGGCATCACCATCAACATCGCGCATGTCGAGTACGAGACGGCCACCCGGCACTACGCGCACGTCGACATGCCCGGCCACGCCGACTTCGTGAAGAACATGATCACGGGCGCGGCGCAGCTGGACGGCGCGATCCTGGTCGTCTCGGCCCAGGACGGCGTCATGCCGCAGACCGCCGAGCACGTGCTGCTGGCTCGTCAGGTCGGCGTGGAGCACGTCGTGGTGGCGCTGAACAAGGCTGACGCGGGCGACCCGGAGCTGCTGGAGCTGGTCGAGCTGGAGGTCCGCGAGCTGCTCTCCGCGCACGGCTACGACGGCGCGGGCCTGCCGGTCGTGCGGGTCTCCGGGCTGCGCGCGCTGGAGGGCGACCCGCACTGGTCGGCCGCGCTGCTGGAGCTGCTGGACGCCGTGGACGCGTACGTCCCGACGCCGGTGCGGTACACCGACGCGCCGTTCCTGCTGCCGATCGAGAACGTGCTCACCATCACCGGCCGCGGCACGGTGGTGACCGGCGCGGTCGAGCGCGGCCAGGTCCGCATCGGCGACCGGGTGGAGGTGCTCGGCTACGACGCGGACGCGCAGTCCGTGGTGACGGGCGTGGAGACCTTCGGCCGGACGATGGAGTCCGCCGAGGCCGGCGACAATGTCGCACTGCTGCTGCGTGGCGTGCAGCGCGGCCAGGTCCGGCGCGGCCAAGTGGTCACGGCGGTCGGCAGCGCATCGGTGCACACCTCCTTCACCGCGCGGCTGCACCTGCTGTCAACGGCCGAGGGCGGGCGCCGGACGCCGATCGGCAGCGGCTACCGCCCGCAGTTCTACCTGCGGACCGGTGACGTGGTCGGCGAGGTCCAGCTGCCCGGGGGTCCCGGCGTGGCGCTGCCGGGTGAGACCCTCGAGGTGGCGGTGACGCTCGGCCAGCCCGTGCCGCTCGAGCCCGGGCTCGGCTTCGCCGTCCGCGAGGGCGGCCGCACGGTCGCGGCGGGCACGGTCCTCGCCATCCTCGCCTGACCTCGCGGCCGGGGAGCCTACCGGCCGCGGTCCGGTCCGGGCCGGGCCGGGCCAGTAGGCTCCGTCGAACAACCGAGGGGTGGGGCGTGATCACTAGGTCGACAGTCCGGGCCGTCAACGCTCTCAGTGCCCGCTGGGCCAGGACGTTCGCGGGCGATGGCACCGCGTTCACCGCACTCGGCGTCTGGCCGCTGCTCGGGCTGCTCGCCCACGGTGCGGACGGCGACGCCCGGCATGAGCTGACGGAGGCGGTCGGCGTGCCGGCCGAGCGGGCGGCCGAGGAGGCCCGCCCGCTGCTCGCGGCGGTCGACCGGATGCCCGGGGTGCGGAGCGCGGTCGGGCTGTGGACCGACCTCCGGGCGCCGGTGTGGCCGGACTGGCTCGCCGCGTTGCCGGCCGGGACGCACGGCGGGCTGACCGGCGACGCCGCCGCCGACCGGGCGGCACTGGACGCCTGGGCGGCCGGGCACACCGGCGGTGAGATCGGCTCGCTGCCGGTCGTGCTGGACGACGACACCCGTCTGGTGCTGGCGAGCGCGCTGAAGGTGCGCACCGACTGGATCCGCCCGTTCCAGTCGTGGCCGGGGTGGCCGGCGGACACCGGCCCGTGGGCCGAGCTGGAGTGCGGAGTCCTGTGCCGGACCACGCAGTTGCTGGACCGGGTCGGTGTCGCCGAGACGCCGGCCGGCCCGCTCACGATGCTGCAGGTGGTGGGTGGGAACGGGATCGACGTGCATCTGGTGCTCGGCGCCGAGCAGGCCGGAGCCGGCCAGGTGCTGCAGGCCGCGGTGGAGGTGCTGGACCGGAAACACCCGCTGGTGCCGGGCGACCGGCTGTCCCTCGGCACCCCGGGCCCGGGCCTGACGCTGGAACGCGTGCCGAGCATGAACCCCGACCCGAGGCTGCACGTCACTGCGGTGCCGTTCGCGGTGAACGCCAGTCACGATCTGCTGGCGCAGGCAGGGCTGTTCGGCCTGCGCACCGCAGCCGACACCTCGCGCGGACACTTTCCCGGCGTCAGCGCCGAGCCGCTGGCGGTCGGGTCGGCCGCCCAGAACGCCATGGCGACCTTCGGCCCGCGCGGGTTCCGGGCCGCCGCGGTCACCGCGATCGACCTCGTGGCGGTCGGCGTGCCGCAGTACCCCTACCGCGCGCTGTCGGCGGACGTCCGCTTCGACCGGCCGTTCGGCTTCCTGGCCGTGCACCGCACCTCGCGGCTGGTCCTCACCGCCGGATGGGTCGACCGGCCGGCCATCGCCCCGGTACCGACCCCGACCGGAGACTGACGGCCTGCCGACCGGCACGCTACTGAACCTGAATGAGTGAAGTCGGGGCGTTCGCCCGACGGCGAGGTCGACGGCCTCTCGGGCATCGAGGCGCCCGGCTGGGATTGTCCAGCCGGGCGCCTCGATGAGCTTCTGGTGCCGGCCAGTTGACCGACGGTTCTGCCGCGCCCATCGCACTCGTCGGGAGAAGCGGCTGGGTGTGACGCGGCCTGGTCCTATCGAATGAACTTCACGCTCCCGAACGCCACGTCCGGATCCTCCTGCTCGGGGGTGAGGACGTTCACGATGTCTCCGCGACAGTTGGCCCCGACGTAGAGTTCGACGTCGCGGTCAGTGATGTTGGCGGCAAAGCCATCGCCGCGGATGTTGTAACACTGGCCGTCCCCCGGGTTGTTGAGAAGATGCGGGACATTGTCGGGCTGCGTGGCGTACTCGAAGGATCCCGTAGCCGCGTTGGCGGTGCCCATCGGCACCATGAGGGCCAGCAGGACGGCGGCCGCACCAACGAACAGGGCGTTGCGTACTCGCACGAAGACTCCAAGAGCGGTGGTCAGATCGGACGTCTGCGACCTGTCCAGTCCGCGCCGGTTCTACTCTCGGTGAACGAGAACCTCACCCCCGCAGGTCAACAGAGTGGTTGTCACTTTGTCGTTCGCGCGCTCGGCGAGTACGTGAAGCGTCCCACGACTTACAGCCGGATCCGCTTCCTCGCACCCACCCGGCGCCGACATCACTCATTCAAGTTCAGCAGCCCGGGCCGATGGCGGTGGAAGGCTTCGGGACGACCGAGCCGCTCTGGCCCGAGCTGCGCTTCGAGATCCTGCTCGCGCCGGGTGGCGAGGGCGCCCCGGTCGGGCCTGGCGCGCAACCTGCCGACCGCCTGACGCCGACCCGGTTTCCGACAGGCGCCCGACTCGCTGCCCGACTCGCTGCCCGGTGGCCGCCGGTGTTCCGCTCCGGTGGTACGACTGTTACGCCCCCGGGACGGAAAGCGGCGAACCGGTGGGCGACGGCGGGGCGTCCCCTGGGGTGATCGGAGGCACGACCTGGTGTCGTCCGCGGAACCGGAGGAACGGATCATGCGGGTTGGTAGGGCAGTAGCGGTGACAGCGGCAGTGCTGGCGCTGGGGCTGGGAGCGACGGCGTGCAACGACGAGGTGTCGTCGACGTCCGCAACCCCGGTGGCACCCGCGGGGGCTGCCGGGACGTCAGGTGCGCCGGGCAAGCCGGCCACTTCCGCGCAGGCTGCCGGTGCCGCGGCGTCCGGCACTTCCGCCTCCGACGGCAAGGTCTCCACCCGCTGCCACACCGCCGATCTCAAGGCCGACGTCCAGTTGCAGCCGGATCACCCCGGGTCCGCGATGGTGATGCTCACCAACAAGAGCACGCGCACCTGCACCGTCCACGGCTACCTCGGCTACGGTGGGCTGCTGGCCGACAACAGCCCCGTGGTGACCGGCAGTTCGCGGGTCGCGCACCCCGGGCAGCCGATCGAGGTCAGCCTCAAGCCGGGCGTCTCGGCGTTCTCCGGCCTCAAGTGGACGTCCTGCGACAAGGCCGACCCGACCTGCAAGGTGCTGGCCGGCATCACGATCACCCCGCCTGATGAGACCACCCAGCTCAACGCCAACCTCCTCGGTGTCGACGGCAAGCCGGTACTGCAACTGACCGTCTCACCCTCCGGTTTCACGGTCGGCTCCCTCCAGCCGGTCAGCCAGGGCGTGGTCTTCACCTCCTGAGGACTCCGAAGGGCCGGAAGCCCCGGGCCGGGCTCCCGGGCTCCGGGCCTGCCGCGAGCGCAGGCCCGGAGGCGGGCTCACCCGAACGCGCGTACGTGTCGACGGAGCATCGGTAGCCGGGCGTGGTGAGGTGATGCGGGCGGCGGGAACCAGGCCGGGATCGCCGGCTCGCCGCCCGAGATGGGGAGCGTTCATGTACGGCGTACTCAGATCCGTTGCCATGGCGGCCAGTGCCGCCTGTGCGCTGCTGGGTCCAGCGATGGCCCCGGCCGACTCCGGAGCCGTGGCGGCGGCCGCCCCTCACCCCGTGCGGGCGGCCGAGGACGTACGAGGCGAGGGAGACGGCACCCTCATCACCCGCCTGCACACACCCCCTACCGGCACGTCGATCGCCTCACCCGCGCGCGACACCCTCTTCGCCTGCAAAGGGGGGACCCTCACTCGGCCCGACCGCCCGTGGATCGACGCGCACGGTGTGATCGACGTACTCAAGCGCCCGTTCGTGTCGGGGACCATGCACTGGCACAAGTACCTGAAGGTGTCGACCACCGCGACCGAGAGGCGCTTCAAGGGCAACGGGCTCCCGGACCATGCCACCGGGCGCTTCCCCGTCCAGAAGGGCACCCCCGCCTACAAGTACTACGCGGAGATTCCCGCGCACGGGTACCCCAACGCCGCCGCGATCCCCATCAAGCCGTGGAACCTCGACATCACCGTTCCACGCGATCCGGCTGTCCAGGCGCAGCCCACGTGCATCGACCAGCTGACGACCGGGATGGCTCTGGCGGGCGGCACCTTCCACCTGGAGGTGGCCACCGACGCGGAGGACCGACCGGTCGACCCCAACGCGGCCCTGCCGCTGGACCGCTGCTGGGGCCATCCGTACGACACGCAGTACCACTACCACGGCCCCTCGCAGACCTGCTTCGGAAGCAAGCATTCGAGGCGATCCGCGAACACCCGTGCCCGTTCCCGGCACTCACCGCTCGTGGGATACGCCATCGACGGCTTCGGGATTTTCGGGCCGCGCGGCGAGGACGGAGAGATCGTCAAGAACAGGGATCTGGACGTCTGCCACGGTCACACACACGCGATCATGTGGGACGGCAAGAAGGTCGTCATGTACCACTACCACCTCAACGGAGAGTATCCGTACTCCATCGGATGCTTCCGGGGGAAGCCGGTGACGGTGTCCGGGTCCGGGCACGGCGGGCACTAGAACGGCGGAGACCACTTGCCTGCCCAGGTCGGCGTGTATCCGGCTGGAGGCCAGACGCGCTCCTGTGGGAACGACGGGTGGGGCCACACGCGGCTCCCGCCCAGTCGGCCGTCCACGCCCGGCCAGCGCCCCCGGAAATGGAGCTGCGCCCCACCGCGAGCAGGCTCGCCGCCCTGCGCCGTGCCCGGGAGAAGAAGACGGCGATGGCACCCGCAGTCCCAGCCCTCGTCTGAACGATGTCCCTCCTTGATGCAGAAGGCGGTGACCGGACCACTACCGGCCACCGCCTCTTTTCCTCCCAACGAGCGACCCGGGAGCCTCCGCCGCCAAATCCCCACAGAATCCCCAGCAGCCCTTGCCGGGCCGCGTCAGGAGGCACGCGACGGCCCTGGCCGTACCGGCGTCGGACTACTCGCCAAACAGCCCTATCCCCCAAATGCCCTTACCCATACGGCCGTTCCCGGAGCGCGACATGCCCGGGGCGGGCCTACGGTGCGTCGGGAGGGGGGTGACCAGATCCGAGAGGTGAAATCTCCATGGCAGGCAAGTTCGAGGTCTACACCGAGAAGCCGGGCGTGCACCGGTTCCGGCTGAAGGCGAGCAACGGCTCGGTGCTGATCACCAGCGACCCGCACGACAGCAAGGAGTCGCTGATGAAGAGCATCGAGTCGATCCGCAAGCTCGCACCGTACGCCCAGGTCCACGAGGCGTCGATGCCGGCCTAGCCCGACCCCGGGCACGAGGGCCGGTTCCCCGTTCACAGTGGGGAACCGGCCCTTGTGCCATGCCACTTGATCCGGTCGAGGCCCCAGCCGGCAGAGCGGGTCAGAGCCGCAGCAGGTCGCCGAGCACGGTGCCGAGCACGGACTCCGCGTCGGCCGCGGCCGCCGTGGCGCGCCAGGCCACGAAGCCGTCCGGCCGGACCAGGACCGCACCGTCGGGGCCGGTGCCGTAGGCGGTGGCCCAGTCGGTGCCGGGCTCGGGCCCCAGGTCGTCCTCGGTGGTGGTGCCGATGCGGTAGCGGTCCAGTGGGATGTCCAACTTGCCGGCCATCCGTTCGGCGGCCCGGTGCCAGGCGGACCCGCCGGGGCCGGTGAGCAGCACGAGGTGCTTCTCGAAGAGGTCCACGGTGGAGAGCCGGACGCCCGCGCGACGCAGCCACAGGTGGGGGGCCCGCCCGCCGGGGGCGCCGTCCGGCTGGAAGCGTTCGGGGACGGTGGGTGCGGTGGGGTCGGTACCGAGGACGGCGCCGGTGTTGTAGCGGTAGCCGAGGGCCACGGCCAGGACGTTGCTCTGCCGTCCGGTGCCGGGCAGGGCGTCGTAGCCGGGGTGGCGGTGTTCGGCGGAGCGGGCGGAGGCGCGTTCGCTGGTGGCCCGGGCGACCGGTTGGCGTTCCTGCTGATAGGTCTCCAGCAGGCCGGGTCCGGCCCAGCCTCCGAGGACGGCGGCGAGCTTCCAGGCGAGGTTGTGGGCGTCCTGGATGCCGGTGTTGGAGCCGAAGGCGCCGGTGGGCGACATCTCGTGGGCGGAGTCGCCGGCCAGGAAGACGCGTCCGGAGCAGTAGCGTTCGGCGACCCGTTCGGCGGCGTGCCAGGGGGCCTTTCCGGTGATCTCGACCTCCAGGTCGGGCACTCCGGTGGCGGTGCGGATGTGGTCGATGCAGCGCTGGTCGGTGAAGTCCTCCAGGGTCTCGCCCTGGTCGGGCTTCCAGGGCGCGTGGAAGACCCAGTTCTCGACGTTGTCCACCGGCAGCAGCGCACCGGACCCGTCTGGGTTGGTGAGGTAGCAGGCGATGAAGAGGCGGTCGTCCACCACCTCGGCCAGCTGCTTGGCGCGGAAGGTGATGCTGACGTTGTGGAAGAGGTCGCCCTTCCCGGTCTGGCCGATGGCCAGGCGCTCGCGGGCGGGGCTGCGCGGACCGTCGGCGGCGACCAGGTAGTCGGCGCGGACGGTGCGTTCGGCGCCGGTCTCCCGGTCGCGCAGCACGGCGGTGACGCCGTCGGCGTCCTGCTCGAAGGAGCGCAGCTCGGTGCTGAAGCACAGCGTGCCGCCGAGTTCACGGGCGCGGCGCAGCAGTACGGGTTCGAGGTCGTTCTGGCTGCACAGGCACCAGTTGGTGGGGCTGAACCTGGCCAGCGCGCCGCCCGGGTCGATCTCCCGGAACAGCCACTCCTGGTCGGCGCTGGTGAGCGTGTGAGCCTGCAGGATCCCGTGGTTGCCGGCCAGGACGCAGGCGGCGCTGCGGATGTCGTCCTCGACGCCGGCGACCCGGTAGAGCTCCATGGTGCGCAGGTTGTTCCCGCGCCCTCGGGGGTGGTGGGAGGTGTCGGCGTGCTTCTCCACCAGCAGGTGCCGGACGCCGAGGCGGCCGAGGAAGAGGGCGGCGGACAGGCCCACCAGCGAGCCCCCCACGATCAGGACCGGGACGCGCTCGTCGGTCTTCGGGTTCATCGGTTGCTCCAGGAGTACGCGGTGCGGGACCTGTGATCCATCCCCTCCGGCCGCGCCGCCGGAGCGGGTTTCGCCCGGATGGCCCGCAGATCTCGCGCGGTTCGGTCAGGCACCCGACGATCGGATTCAGGCTGAGGCCCGAACGCGCTCGCGCGATCACGGAGAGTCACATCACGCGCTCGCAGGGCTCGGAAGTGCGCTTCTTCGGGCTCGCCTTTCCTAAAAACTGCCCAAGGAGAGTCAAAAATGATCACGCTGTCCGAACCTCAGGCGCAGCGCTCCACACCGCAGGACTCGCGTCTCCGCGTGGTGCTGCTGCTGGATGTCCAGGACGGGGCGCAGGACCGCTTCCTGGACGCCTACGAGCAGCTGCGGCACCAGGTGGCCTCGGTCCCCGGCCATGTCAGCGACCAGCTCTGCCAGTCGATCGAGAACCCCGCGCAGTGGCTGATCACCAGCGAGTGGGAGAGCGCCCAGCCGTTCCTGGCCTGGGTGGACAGCGAGGCGCACCGCGAGATGGTGCGGCCGCTGCACGGGTGTGTCCGGGACACCAGGTCACTGCGGTTCAGCATCATGCGGGAGACCTCGGACAGCGGCACCCTCGACAGCAGCGCGGCGCCGCAGCCCGTGCCCGCGGGCAGCGCGGACGGGATCGTGCGGCACGCACTGACCTTCACGGTGCGGCCGGGCAGCGAGCAGAAGGTGGCGGAGATCCTCGCCGGCTACACCTCACCCCGGGCCCGGGTGAACGGGACCACCCGGTTGGCCCGGACCTCGCTCTACATGAAGGGCAACCGGGTGGTGCGGGCGGTCGAGGTGGTCGGCGACCTGGTCGCGGCACTGCGGCACGTGGCGCAGCAGCCCGAGGTGCGGGCGGTCGAGGAGGCCGTCAACCCGTACTTGGAGGAGGCCCGCGACCTGAGCGACCCGCTCTCCGCGCGGGACTTCTTCCAGCGGGCGGCGCTGCCTGCCGTGCACCACGCGGTGGCCCGCCGCAAGGCGCCCGCGACGGTGTACCGGCACGCGCTGAGCTACCCGGTCCGCAGCGGCTGCGGTGCGGAGCTGGCAGAGCTGCTGCACCGTCAGGACCTGGCGGATGCCGCCGATCCGGCCGGTGTGCTGGTGCGCAGCACGATCTTCCACCGCGGTGACGTGCTGGTGCGGCAGGTCGATCTGACCGTTCCGGCGAAGTCCGCCGTCGAGGTCGCGCTCGGGGTGCGCGGGGAGCGGCCCGATGCGATGCTCGGCCGGCTGACGGAACTCGGTTCCGACGCCGGCGGGCCCGGGGACGACACCGCCCGGCTACTGGTCGCGGCCTGGGAGCTCTCCCTGGTCACCGACCGCAGCTCGGACTGACCCGATGACGCCCCGTCAGCCGCATCCCCGCTCCACCACCCCCGGCAGAAACCACCTGGAGGCAGCAGCCATGACCACGCAACTTCCACGCATCGTGCACGTCGACGACGCACCGCCGAACCGTCGGCGCGGCGGCGACCTGCGCGCCATGCTCACCCCCACCATGTGTGGCGCCACCAGCGGGTTCATGGGCCTGGCCATCGTCCGGCCCGGGGAGCGGATCGGCGAGCACTACCACCCGTACTCCGAGGAGTTCGTCTTCGTGGTCTGTGGTGACCTGGAGGTCGACCTGGACGGGGTGAGCGTGGCGCTGGGACCCGAGCAGGGGCTGATGATCCCGGTGAACATGCGGCACCGGTTCCGCAACGTGGGTGACACCGAGGCGAAGATGGTCTTCCACCTGGGCCCGCTGGCGCCGCGTCCCGAGCTCGGGCACGTCGACACCGAAGAGACCTCGCAGCCGGGGCCGACGGAACCCGCGAAGGTCGCATCGTGACCAGGCGGGTGGCGGTCACCGGAATCGGCGTGGTGGCGCCCGGCGGCGTGGGCGTGCCCGCGTTCTGGTCGCTGTTGACCTCAGGCCGGACCGCGACCCGGGGCATCACGCTGTTCGATCCGACCGGGTTCCGTTCCCGGATCGCCGCCGAGTGCGACTTCGATCCGGCGGCGCACGGCCTGGACGCCGAGCAGGTGGCCCGCTCCGACCGGTACGTGCAGTTCGCGCTGGTCGCAGCGGCCGAGGCGGTCCGCGACACCGGGCTCGACCTGGCGGCCGAGGATCCGTGGCGGGTCGGGGTCTCGCTCGGTACGGCGGTCGGTGGCACCACCCGCCTGGAGCACGACTACGCGCTGGTGAGCGCCGGCGGCGAGCGCTGGGACGTGGACCACCGCGAGGCCGGGCCACAGTTGCACCGGGCGTTCTCGCCGAGCACGCTGGCCTCCGCGGTAGCCGAGCAGGCGGGTGCGCACGGTCCGGTGCAGACCGTCTCGACCGGCTGCACCTCGGGGCTGGACGCGGTCGGCTACGCCTTCCACTCGATCCAGGAGGGCCGGGCCGACGTGGTGATCGCCGGCGCCTCGGACTCGCCGATCTCGCCGATCACCGTGGCCTGCTTCGACGCGATCAAGGCGACCAGTGCGCGCAACGACGACCCGGAGCACGCCTCCCGTCCGTTCGACGCCAGCAGGGACGGTTTCGTCCTCGGCGAGGGCGGCGCGGTGCTGGTGCTGGAGGAGCTGGAGCACGCCCGCCGCCGGGGCGCCACGGTGTACTGCGAGATCGGCGGGTTCGCCACCTTCGGCAACGCGTACCACATGACCGGGCTGACCAAGGAAGGCCTGGAGATGTCCGAGTCGATCAACCGGGCGCTGGATCAGGCCGGGCTGGACGGCACGGAGATCGACTATGTGAACGCGCACGGCTCGGGCACCAAGCAGAACGACCGGCACGAGACCGCCGCGGTCAAGCGGTCGCTGGGCGCCCACGCCTACCGGCTGCCGATGAGTTCGATCAAGTCGATGGTCGGCCACTCGCTGGGCGCGATCGGCGCGATCGAGTTGGTGGCGTGCACCCTGGCGCTGGCACACGGCGTGGTGCCGCCGACCGCGAACTACTCCACCCCTGACCCGGAGTGCGACCTGGACTACGTGCCGCGCACCGCCCGGGAGATACCGCTCCGTCATGTGCTCTCGGTCGGCAGCGGTTTTGGCGGCTTCCAGTCAGCCGTGGTGCTCAGTCGGAAAGGGTGAGGGAATGTGACGGACGATCAGGCGCCGCGCCGCGCGGTGCTGACCGGCATCGGGGTGATCGCTCCGAACGGGGTCGGTACCGACGACTTCTGGAAGGCCGTCCAGGAGGGCGCCTCGGTGCTGGGGCCGATCTCCCGGGAGGGCTGCGGCGACCAGCCGCTGCGGGTCGCCGGCGAGGTCCGGGGCTTCGAGCCGTCGGGATCGGTGGAGGAGCGGTACCTGGTCCAGACGGACCGGTTCACGCACTTCGCGATGGCGGCGGCCGACCTCGCGCTGGCGGACGCCGCGCTGGACCCTACGGCCGGATCGCCGTTCTCCGTGGGCGTGGTGACCGCCGCGGGCTCCGGCGGCGGCGAGTTCGGCCAGCGGGAGCTGCAGCAGCTCTGGGGCCGCGGCCCCGAGTACGTCGGACCGTACCAGTCGATCGCCTGGTTCTACGCGGCCAGTACCGGGCAGGTGTCGATCCGGGGCGGCTTCAAGGGCCCCTGCGGGGTCGTCGCCTCCGACGAGGCGGGCGGTCTGGACGCGCTGGCGCACGCGGCCCGGGCCATCCGGCGGGGCACCGAGGCGGTGGTGGTGGGCGCGGCGGAGGCCCCGCTGGCGCCGTACTCGATGGTCTGCCAGCTCGGCTACCCGGAGCTGAGCCGGTCCGCCGACCCGGACTCGGCCTATCTGCCGTTCACCGCGCAGGCGGCCGGGTTCGCTCCCGCCGAGGGCGGGGCGATGTTCGTGGTCGAGTCCCGGGCGGCGGCCGCCGCGCGCGGGGCCCGGATCCGGGCCCAACTCGCCGGGCACGCCGCCACCTTCACCGGGGCGTCGCGCTGGGCGGAGTCCAGGGAGGGCCTGGCCCGGGCCGTCCGGGGCGCGCTGAGGGAGGCGCACTGCGCGCCCGACGAGATCGACGTGGTCTTCGCCGACGCGCTGGGCACCCCGGAGGCCGACCTGGCCGAGGTGCTGGCCCTGCGGGACGCGCTGGGCGACCACGCGGGCCGTGTCCCGGTCACCGCTCCCAAGGCCGGCTTCGGCCGGGCGTACTGCGGCGCCCCGATGCTGGACGTGGCGGCCGCCGTACTCGCCTTGGAGCAGGGCGTCATCCCGCCCACTCCCAGGGTCACCAAGGTCTGCCACGAGGTGGACCTGGTGACCCGCTACGCCCGCTCCTGCGAACTGCGTACCGCGCTGGTGCTCAGCCGGGGGCTGATGGGTTCCAACGCGGCCCTGGTGCTGCGCCGGGGCCAGGAGGTGTGAGGCCGCCGCGCTCACACGCCGAGACCAACTGAATCAACTGAACGCACCCGACAAGGAGCAGCGCATGCCCACCAACCTGACCCACACCGAGCTCTCGGCCCTGATCAAGGGCAAGGCCGGTATCTTCATCGACCCCCGGGACCTGCAGCGTCCCGAGACGACCTTCGAGGAGTTCGGCGTGGACTCGCTCGGACTGCTCGGTGTGGTGGGCGAGTTGGAGAACCGCCATGGTGTGCAGATCGTGGACGGCGCCGAAATGGCGAAGACCCCGTCCGAGTTCCTCGTCGCCATCAACAACTCCTTCGCGAAAGCAGGTTCATGAGATGCCCGGTCACACCGACAACACCGTCGTCATCGACGCCCCCGTCGACCTGGTCTGGGAGATGACCAACGACCTGGAGAACTGGCCGCAGCTGTTCAGCGAGTACGCCTCGGTCGAGGTGCTGGACCGCGAGGGCGCCAGGACCACCTTCCGCCTCACCATGCACCCCGACGAGAACGGCAAGATCTGGAGCTGGGTGTCCGAGCGGACCTGTGACCGCAAGGGGCTGGCCGTCAAGGCCCGCCGGGTCGAGCCGGGCCCGTTCGAGTACATGGACATCCGCTGGGAGTACGCCGAGGTCCCGGGCGGCACCAGCATGCGGTGGATCCAGGACTTCGCCATGAAGCCCACCGCCCCCGTCGACGACGAGGGGATGACCAACCACATCAACCGCAACTCGCGGATCCAGATGGAACTCATCCGGGACAAGGTCGAGAAGCGCGCGGGGAGGAAGGGGTGAACACCGTGCACCGCACGCTGATCGTCGCACGGATGAAGCCGGAGTGCGGCGCGGACATCGCCGGGGTCTTCGCCGAGTCCGACCGGGGCGAGCTGCCGCACCTGGTCGGGGTCACCGGACGCAGCCTGTTCCAGTTCGGCGATCTCTACCTGCACCTGATCGAGGCCGACCGGCCGCCGGGCCCCTCGGTGGCCAGGTACAAGGACCACCCGGAGTTCCGCGACGTGAGCGAGAAGCTCACCGCCTTCGTCCAGGCGTACGACCCCGCCACCTGGCGGGAGCCCAAGGACGCGATGGCCCGCGAGTTCTACCGCTGGGAGCGCGCCGCGTCCCGCTGAGCCGCATCCCGCTGGGCTGGAGGAGGACTCGCCATGGTGGACACCGACGACCGGACGGACCCGGAGTGGGTCCGCTGCGGACACTGCGCCGGACTGATCTACGGCCGCCGCTTCCGGCGGAGCCTGCGGGTCTGCCCGGACTGCGGCTGGCACGGCCGGCTCAGCGCCCAGCAGCGCCTGGACCAGCTGCTCGACCCCGGATCGGCCGAGCCACTGCGCCAGGTCGCGGCCCTGCACGACCCGCTCGGATTCGTCGACAGCCGCCCGTACCACGAGCGGCTGGCCGACGCCCGCGCCGACACCGGCCTCGAGGAGGCCGTGCTCTGCGCGACCGGTCGGATCGAGGGGCAGCCGGTGGTCGTCGCCGCCATGGACTTCCGTTTCCTCGGCGGCAGCCTCGGGTGCGGGGTCGGCGCCCAGATCACCGAGGCCGCCGAGACCAGCCTGCGGCTGCGCACCCCCCTCCTGCTGGTCTGCGCCTCCGGTGGAGCGCGGATGCAGGAGGGGGTGCTCTCCTTGATGCAGATGGCCAAGACCGCACAGGCCCTGGCCGAACTGGACGAGGCCGGGATCCTGGTGATCTCGCTGATCACCGACCCGACCTACGGCGGGGTGGCGGCCTCCTTCGCCACCCTCGCCGATGTGATCATCGCAGAGCCCGGTGCCCGGATGGGCTTCGCCGGGCCCCGGGTGATCGAGCAGACCACCGGCGAGAAGCTGCCCGAGGGCTTCCAGACCGCCGAGTTCCTGCTGGCCCACGGCCTGGTGGACGACGTCGTGGCCCGGCCCGCGCTGCGCGACACGCTCGGCCGGCTGCTGGGCCTGCGCTCCCCCGCCGGGCCGCCCGAGCCGGTCCGCGCACCGGGGCGGGTCCCGCGCAAGGCCGCCGCCCCGACCGGACACGACTCCTGGGCCGCCGTCCGGCTGGCCCGGCACCCCGACCGGCCCAGCAGCCTCGACTACGTGGGCCGTCTGCTCGACGACTTCCTCGAACTACACGGCGACCGGCTCAGCGAGGACTGCCCCGCCATCGTCGGCGGCCTCGGCCGGCTCGGCGGGCTCCCGGTGGTGCTGATCGGCCATCACAAGGGCGGTCCCGATCTGGCCGAGCGCCGGCGCCGCCGCTTCGGCATGCCCTCCCCCGCCGGCTACCGCAAGGCGGCCAGGCTGATGCGGATGGCCGCCAAGCTCCGGCTCCCGCTGGTCACCCTGATCGACACCCCCGGCGCCAACCCGGGCCCCGACGCCGAGCGCGGCGGCCAGGCCATCGCCATCGCCGAGAACCTCCGCCTGATGTCCCGGCTACCGGTACCGATCGTCACCGTGCTGATCGGCGAGGGCGGCAGCGGCGGGGCGCTCGCCCTCGGCATCGGCGACCGGGTGCTGGTGAGCGCCAACGGCGTCTACTCCGTGATCAGTCCGGAGGGCTGCGCGGCCATCCTCTGGAAGGACCCGGCGGCCGCGCCCACCGCCGCCAATGCGCTCCGCCTGCACGCCGGTGAGCTGGCCCGGCTCGGCGTCGTGGACGGCGTCGTCCCCGAACCGGACGGCGGCGCGCACCGGGACCACGCGGGCGCGGCCACGATGCTCGGCGAGGCGCTGACCGCGGCGCTCGGCGAGCTGATCCCCTGGGAGCCCGCACGGCTGCTCGCGGAACGCAAGCGGCGCTTCCGCCGCTTCGGTGTCGAGGTGGCCGGGGCTGACGGAGGGACCGCTGCCGGGCCGGTGGTCGACCCGGTGGCCAGAACGGTCGAGAGAGGTGCACAGTGACAGTCGGTGTGGACAAGAAGACCCATCAGGAGAACGGCCGCAAGTCCGTCACGCTGATCAACCCGCACGCCTTCCCCGGCTCGGCGGAGGCCAGCCGGGCCGATCTGGAGGCGGTCTGCCGGGCCGTCCGGGAGCTGGCCGGCCTCTCGCCGCAGCTGCCGACCCGGATCCGGCTGCAGCACGGGCGGACCAGCGTGGAGATCGACTGGCCCGTCACCGAAGGACCGCAGCCGCCGGTGCGGCCGTCCACCGGGCAGGCGGCGGCCGCGCCGGACGACGAACCGGAGAGCGGGCTTCGGTACGTCTGCGCCCCGATGGTCGGCACCTTCTACCAGGCGCCCGAGCCGGGTTCCCCACCCTTCGTCTCGGTCGGCGATCTCGTCCGGCCGGGACAGACCGTGGGGATCCTGGAGGTGATGAAGATGATGAGCACCATCGAGGCGGAGGTCGCCGGCCGGGTGGTGGAGGTGCTGGTGCCGAACGGCACCTCGGTGGAGTACCAGCAGCGGCTCATCACCGTGGCGCCGGCGACCGAGGGGTGAGCGGGATGTTCACCACCGTTCTGGTCGCCAACCGGGGCGAGGTCGCGTTGCGGATCGCCCGGACCTGCCGGGAACTCGGGCTGCGGACCGTGGCCGTGTACTCCACCGCCGACCGGGACTCGGCGGTGGTCCGGTTCGCCGACCGCGCGGTGCGGATCGGCCCGCCCCAGGCCAGGGGCAGCTATCTGCACGTGCCGTCGGTCATCGAGGCGGCGATCGCCACCGGCGCCGAGGCGGTCCACCCCGGGTACGGCTTCCTCTCCGAGGACCCGGACTTCGCGGAGATCTGCGAGGCGAACGGGCTCACCTTCATCGGCCCGCCTCCCAGGGTGATCGAGCAACTCGGCGACAAGGCGATGGCCCGCACGTTGATGGCCGGGGCCGGGCTGCCGGTGCTGCCGGGCAGTACCGGCGCGCTGGCCACCCCGGGGGACGCCAAGGAGACCGCTCAGCGCGTCGGGTACCCGGTGATCCTCAAGGCGGTGGCGGGCGGCGGCGGCCGCGGGATGGCCGTGGTGCGCAGCGAGGAGGGTCTGCTCCCCGCCTACCACTCGACCCGGGCGCACGCCCGGGCGGTCTTCGGCGACGAACGCGTCTATCTGGAGCGGTTCATCGAGGACGCCCGGCACATCGAGGTGCAGGTGGTCTGCGACCGGCACGGGGCGGCCGTGCACCTGGGCGAGCGGGACTGCTCGGTGCAGCGCAGGCACCAGAAGCTGATCGAGGAGTCCCCGGCCCCCAACCTGCCGCAGGAGCTGCGCGAGCGGATGTGCCAGGCCGCGGTACGCGGCGCGCTGGCGGTCGGTTACGTCGGGGCGGCGACCTTCGAGTTCGTGCTGACGCCGGATCACCGGTTCTATCTGATGGAGGTCAACTGCCGGCTCCAGGTCGAGCACCCGGTGACCGAGATGGTCACCGGGATCGACCTGGTCCGGGAGCAGATCACCGTCGCCGCCGGGCGGCCGCTCTCCTTTCGGCAGGACGAGGTGCGACCGCGCGGGGTGGCCGTCGAGTGCCGGGTGAACGCGGAGGACCCGGCCCGGGGCTTCGCGCCGACGCCCGGCCTGCTGACCGAGTTCGTCCCGCCGGGCGGGCCGTTCGTACGGGTCGACACGCACGCCTACCCCGGCTGGCTGGTCGGTCCGGACTACGACTCGCTGCTGGCCAAGACGGTCGTCTGGGCACCGGACCGGGCGCAGGCGCTTGCCCGGATGGACCGCGCGCTGAGCGAGTTCCGGATCGACGGCCCCGCGGTGCGGACCACCGGCGCCTTCCTGCGGGAGGCGCTGGCCCGCCCGGAGTTCCGGGCCGGGACGCACACCACCGGGCTGGTCGCGCGGATGACCGAGGAACCGGTGGCGACCGGCCGTTGAGCGGCCGGGGGCGTGGGAAATCGGCTCCGCGCCCCCACCGCGTCCTCCGGACACCGACACACACGGTGGAGCCGGCACCCCGTCGGTCGGGGTCCCGGCTCCACCGTGTGTGTCGCGCTCAGTCGAGCGGGACCGTGCTCTCGAAGGCGTGCAGATAGGGGTTGACCGGGCCGATGTGGCCTAGGCACAGGCCCGCCTCGGTCATCAGGTCGACCATGCTCTGCTTGGAGTGCTTGGCCCCACCGACGTTGAGCAGCAGCATCAGGTCCATGGCGGTGGTGAAGCGCATCGACGGGGTGTCGTCGACCAGGTTCTCCACCACCACGACCCGCGCACCGGGTCTGGCCGCCTCGACGATGTTGCGCAGCGTCCGGCGGGAGCTGTCGTCGTCCCACTCCAGGATGTTCTTGATGATGTAGAGGTCGGCGTCGACCGGGACGGCGGCGCGGCAGTCCCCCGGCAGCAGCGTGATGCGGGAGGCCAGTGGTCCGCCCTCGCGCAGCCGAGGGTCGGCGCCCTCGACCACCTTGGGCAGGTCGAGCAGTGTGCCGTGCAGCTCGGGGTACTTCTCCAGCAGACCGGCCAGGACGTGGCCCTGGCCGCCGCCGATGTCCGCGACCGTCCGCACCCCGGTGAGGTCGAGGTAGTCGACGAGCTCGGCGGCGGACTGGCGGCTGGAGTGGGTCATCGCCCGGTTGAACACCGCCGCGGACTCGTGGGCGTCGTCGTGCAGGTAGTCGAAGAACTCCTTGCCGTGGATGTCCGGGAAGACGGTCCGCCCGGAGCGGACCGCGTCGTCCAGGCGGGGCCAGGCGTCCCAGGTCCACGGCTCGGTGCACCACAGGGCGATGTAGCGCAGGCTGTTCGGCTCGTCCTCGCGGAGCAGGCGGGACATCTCGGTGTGGACGTACCGGCCGTCCTCGGTCTCGGCGAAGATCCCGTAGCAGGCGAGCGCCCGGAGCAGACGGCGCAGCGGCAGCGGCTCGGCGCCGACCACGGCCGCGAGTTCCTCGGCACCGACCGGCGACTCGCCGATCGCGTCCGCGAGTTCGAGTCTGACCGCGGCGCGGACGGCTGCGGCGCAGGCGGCGCCGAACACGATCTCGCGCAGCCGCATGTTCGGCGATGGCGGCGGACTGTCGCCCACCTGTGGCGAGTTGGTGAGGCCGATGCCAATCGGTGTGGTCAGCTTGGCGGCGTTCGGGCTGACCGAGGTCGGATTGACGGTCGGTGTGGTGGATGGTGCCGTTTGCATGTGCCCGCCTTTCTGTGGGGAACGGTCAGCACTGGCCGGCGGGTTCGGAGACCCGGCACTGGTTGCGGGCGAAGGTGTTGCCGGTGCCGGTGTCGCGGACGGCGAGGTCGGCCGGTCCGTTGCCGCGCACCGTGTTGTCGGTGACCTTGATCCCGGTGTTGGGTGCACCGACGAAGCTGTGGAACAGGACGATGCCGCCGGACATCGAGGACTTGCCGACGTTCCCCTCGACCCGGTTGCCGGTCACCAGGGTGTCCTCGGCTCCGGTGAGCAGGATGCCGGTGCCCTGGACGACGTCCAGGCGGGGGGTCTTCGGGCAGAACTTGTTGTTGGCCCGGACCAGGTTCGACCGGACCGTCAGCGCGCCCGCCCGGGGCACGCCCTCGTCGCCGACCACGAACACGCCGCCGCAGTTGCCCGTGATCACGTTGGCCTGGACGCTGAGCTCGCGCACCCGGCGGACCACGACGCCGAGCCGGTTGTCCGAGAGGCGGTTCTCGCCGATCACCGTGCCCTTCGTGAAGACGGGCGGGACCTTGCCGTCCGCCACGTTCGCCACGAAGATGCCGGCCTGGCCGTTGCCGCGGGCCTCGTTGCCGCGCAGTACGGCCCGGGTGGACTGCTCCTGGCTGATGCCCTGCTGCCCGTTGTCCCTGGCCAGGACGGCGTGCACGGTCATCCTGTCGGTGCCGTAGGCGTTGATGCCGTTCTTGGTGAAGCCGGCGACCGTGAGCGCCTCGATCCGTACGCCGGTGACCGGGTGCCCGGCGGTGCCCGTGACGCACAGGCCGTGGCCGGCCTTGGCGCAGGCGTTGCCGGTGGCGGCGGGTGCGGACTTCTCGGGCGCGGTGATCACCGTGGTCTGGCCGGTCCCGCGCAGCGTCAGGCCGGAGGTGGTGACCTGGACGCTCTCGCGGTAGGTGCCGGGGAGGATCTGCACGGTGTCACCGGGTCTGGCGGCGTCCACCGCCTTCTGGATCGACTCGCCCGGGTGGACGAGCCGGATGGGCGGAGACACGGAAGCGCCGGCCGGCCCGGGAAGCCCGGTGACCAGACCGACGGCGAGGATGGCTGCGACGCCCGCCAACTGCGGGGTCCGGCACGTGGGCATGGGTGATGACCTGCTTTCAGGGGCTCGGGTGCATGGCTCCACTGGCCCGATGGCCGGCCGGGACTCGGGTTCCCGACCGGCATCGGGCCACCTAATCGAAGCTATGGGCACCCCTCGGCACCTGCCACTTCTGCTCGGCCGACCGTGCTGCCGTGCCGCTGAGCGGGTGGACGCGACGTCAGTACACGCCGACACCCAATGCCTTGAGCGCCGCGGTGACGGGCTGGAAGAAGGTGGTGCCGCCGACGGTGCAGTCCCCGGTGCCGCCCGAGGTGAGGCCGAGCGCGGTGTGGCCGGCGAAGAGCGGGCCGCCGCTGTCGCCCTCCTCGGCGCAGACGGTCGTCTTGATCATCCCCCGGACGGTGCCCTGCAGGTAGTTCACGGTCGCGTTGAGCCCGGTGACGGTGCCGCTGTGCACGTGCGAGGTGCTGCCGCTGCGGTTGACGGTCTGCCCGAGCGAGGGAGTGGCGGCCCTGGTGATCGTACGGCTGGTGCCGTCGTAGAGGTCCACGGCGGACGCCGGGACGCTGCCGTCGGTGTACTTGATCAGGGCGTAGTCGTGGTCGGGGAAGGTGGAGCTCTCGGTGTCGCCGATCGGGGTGGTGTGGGCCGCGGTGGTGTACCAGGTCGAGGCGACGTTCCCGCAGTGACCGGCGGTCAGGAAGTAGTAGCCGCCGTCCAGACCGCGGACGTTGAAGCCGAGCGAACAGCGGTACCCGCCGCCGTAGATGGCGTCGGCACCGTTCATCCTGGGGCTGAACACCCCGGGCACCCGCTCCAGCCGGACGGCGTTGCCGAGTTCCCCGGCCGTCCGGGTGAGCCGGTCGAGCGCGGCGCCGCGGACGGTGGAGTCGGCCGACACCACCACCTGGTCCGCGGCCGGGTCGACGGCCCAGGCGGTACCGGGCACGGCGGCGCTGCGGTCGAGCTCGGCGGTGGCGGTGGCCAGCTGGGCGGCGCTGCGGGTCACCAGCCGGGGAACGGCCCCGGCCGCCTCCACCCGCTGGGAGTCCGCCGGGTGGGTGATGGTGACGACCGCTCGGCCGGAGGCGTCCAGGTACGAACCGGCCGTACGGTCCTCGCCCAGCTGCTGCTGGAGGTCGTCGGCGAGCGCTGCGGCGGCCTCGCCGGTGGGTGTCGGAGGGGGCAGGGCGGCCGCGGGTGCGGGAAGTGCGAGTGCTGTACCGGCGAGCAGCGTGGCGGCCGCCGTGAGGAGGACGGCGCGACGGCAGGTACGGCGATTGCTCATCAGGGCTCCCTGGATGCCTGGGAAGAAGGGTCGCGGGCGTGCCCGGATGGCGTACCCGGGTCGGCCGAGGACCCGGCTTCCGGGTGGCCGTGGCGGGCTCCGGGCGGGTCCTGCTGCCAAATATCGGGGCCGGGACCGAGGTTGGCGACCCGGAACGGCGGTCGGCTGAGCCGGTCGCGGCGACCGGGACGTGGTCCCGGCCAGTGGCCGGGCTCCCAGGCCCGTGCGCGGCCGGGCTCTCGGGTCGAGCGCTCCGCCACCGGTCCGTGCCCGGGGACGGCCGGTACGCGGTGTGCCGGTCCGGCCGTCGCGACGGCGCGGGCGGTCCGGAGCCGGGCGATCCGGGCCACCTCGGGCATGCAGTCGGGGCTGCCGGGGAATCGAAGGGTTGCCGGACGATTACCGGGGCGGCCGGAACCAGCGAGGCGGTGCGCCGTGTCCTGCTCTGCGAAACTCAAGTGGGCTTCGAGCGAGGGGGGTTCGAGGTGAGCGGGTCCGTGGGGGCCGATGGCGGAGGGCGACTGCTGGCCGCGGCCGGGGTGCTGCTCCCGGACGAGCGGGGTCGGATCCTGGTGGTGCGGCTCACGTACGACCGGAAGCATCCGATCGCGATCCCCGGTGGCGGCTGGGAGCCGTCCGACGGGTCACCGCGGCAGACGGCCTTCCGGGAGATCGCCGAGGAGCTCGGGGTGCGGCCCGAACTGGGGCCGCTGGCCTGCGTCGACTGGTCGCTGGGCAACGGCCGGCCACCGATCGCGGCCCATCTGTACTGGGCTGCGCCGCTGCGGGGCGAGCAGCTCTCCGTGTTCCGGCCGCAGGCCACGGAGGTCGGCGGCTGGGCCTGGCTGACGGATCGCCAGCTCGCCTCGGCGTTGCCGCCCAGGCTGTCGCGGCGGGTCACGGCCTGCCTCACCGCGCCGCGAGGTGCCGGACCGCTGGAGCTGGAGGACAGCCGTCCGGTCGGGCACACCGTCACCCATGTGCCGCCGGTTCCGCCGCCGCCGTACGCCCGGGCGGCCGGGCTTGAGCTGTCGGGCAGCGGCGGGACGGCGCAGCAGCGGCCGCCGCTGGAGCGGGAGGCGTACTACGCCTCGCTGCCGAGGATCCGGGCGAAGGCGCGGATGCTGTTCACCGACCCGGCCGGGCGGGTGCTGCTGGTGCGCCTGCGCCCGCGGGAGGACCGGCCGTACTGGACGCTGCCGGGCGGCGGAGTCGAGGCCGACCGCGAGATGCCCCGGGCGGCGGCGCGGCGCGAGACCCGCGAGGAACTCGGCTGGGAGCGGGAGCCGGGCCGCCTGCTGGCACTGGACTGGTCAGCCGGTCCGGACGGCTCGGTGGCCATGGTGTACGTGTTCGACGGTGGCGAGGTGACCGCCGAGCTCCTCGGGCGGATCACGCTGCCGCCCGAGGAGCTGGTGGACTGGGGGATGTTCACGGCCGCCGAGGCCCGCGAGGTCCTGTCCGAGCAGGCGCGGTGCCGACTGGAGGCCGCTCTCGCCGTCCGGGCGGCGGGGCGGGACGGCGGCGGGGGCGGGCCGGTGGAACTGGTCGGCGGCCGGGCGGTCGCGGCTGGTCCGTCGGTGGCGTGACGGTGGAGCACTCGATGTGGTGCACCAGTGAGTCTCCGGCGCCGTGGCCGAGTTGCAGCAGGAGTACCGAGGCGCTGGCGCCGACCGCCCGGCCGTGGGAACCGAGGACGAGGGGCAGCCCCCGGCCGGGCGACCGGGAGCTGCCCCCTTCACGAACGGTTCGGTCAACTACCGTACCAATCAGACCAGTTGGTGGTTACGGCTGATGTTCCGCTCCAACAGGGCGAGCGATTCGGCCACGCCGACGCTGTCCGCGGTGAACTCCGGCAGCCGACCGTCCGCCTTCTTCAGCTCCACCAGCGCCTGGTCGATCGCGCTGTGCGCGGCGAACAGGCAGGGGGTGCTGTAGATCGCCACGTCCACCCCCAGCTCGGTCAGTTCGGGCAGCGAGAGCCGGGGCGATTTGCCGCCGGCGATCTGGTTGAACAGCAGCGGCTTGTCGCCGATGACGGCGCGGACCTTGCGGATCCAGTCCACACTGCGCACGCCGTCGACCAGGATGACGTCGGCGTCGGTCGCGGCCAGGGCCTCGGCACGGCGCAGGATCTCGCACTCCTCGGTGGCGTCGGTGCGGGCGACGACCACCAGGTCGCGCCGCGCGGCCAGCACCATCTCCAACTTCTCCAGGTACGCCTCCAGCGGGAGCACCTGCTTGCCGTCGACGTGTCCGCAGCGGCGGGGCCGCTGCTGGTCCTCCAGGATCACCCCGGAGGCGCCGACGGCCTCCAGGTGCTGGACCACGTGGCAGGCCGTCTCGGGGTCGACGTAGCCGTCGTCGATGTCGACCAGCAGGTGCTGGCGGGGGAAGGCCAGCCTCAGCCGCTGAACGAAGGCGACGATGTCCGGCCAGGCGATGAAGCCGATGTCCGGCAGGCCGTAGTGCGAGGCGGCGAAGCCGAACCCGGAGACGAACATCCCGTCATAGTGCTGGGCCGCCAAGGAGGCGGAGAACATGTCGAAGACGCCGATCAGCGGGGTGGTGCCGGCCTCGGAGATCGCGTCGCGCAGCCGAATCGGGTGATGCACAGGGTCCTCCAGCAGATGGTGATGGTGCCCGATGCGCGCCACCGGTACGCCATGCGGGGCATACCGGTGGCCTAGGCGTGGAAGGGGCGGCAGGCACGGGACGCTGCCACCTCGTCTTCCACAAATCTAGGTAAAGAGATGGTCATGAACAATACTGAACCAGTGGTCGAATGGGGGGCTATATCGAGCTGACATGGATAGCTCGGGTATATAGATCCCCCGGCACCGCGATCACCCGGCCGGAAGCGCGTAGATCTTCGCGCCCCGCCGCGCGAACGCCACCTTGCCGTCGGTGCTCAGGTACCAGTCGTTGTTCTTGATCGGGTAGGACGGATCGTCGAAGGTCCACTTGAACGTGCCCGACTTGGCGTCCACCGCGTACAGCCCGCCGTCGAACTCGCTCGGGACGAAGAGCGTGTCGCCCACCAGCAGTGGTTCGCTGGTCAGGCTGGGCCGCTGGGGCAGCGCGCAGCGCCAGCGCGTCTTGCCGGTCTCCGCGTCGTACGCGAAGACCGCCTCCGAGCCGTCGCTGCCGTACACCATCCCGTTGCCGGCCGTCACCGGGGCGAACCGGCCGTGGTCCGGCTTCAGCCGCCACAGCTGCTTGCCGTCCGCGAGGCCCACCGCCTGCAGGTCGGAGTCCTCGGTCAGGCAGTACAGCCGCTTGTCGTCGCACCAGATCCGCCACGGCTCGACCGTGCCGGTGTCGACGCGCCACAGCTCCCGGCCGTCCTTGACGTCCCGGGCGACGATGAGCGACTTGCCGCGGCTGTGCAGCAGGGTGCCGCCAGTCACCCGGCCGGTGGCGAGCGAGTCCTCGGTGTCCTGGTCGGGCTGGGCCCATTTCTTGTTGATCCGGTTGGCGGTGTCGAGGGCCAGCACCATCTGGTCCCCGGCCGTTTCGAACTGCGGTCGGACCAGCACCTTCAGGTAGACCGCCTGGTCGTCAGCAGCGAGGACCTTGTGGACCTCGATCACCTTGTCGCCCCCGTAGGCGACCAGCGAGCCGGCGTCCTCCCGCCCGGTCTTCTGGTCGATGCTGCTCACACCGCGGAGCAGGGTGAGCAACTGGCCGCCGCCCACGATGGTGTTAATGGTGGGCGCGGACAGATCCGGCCGGGCCCAGCGCACGGTGCCGGTGCCGGCGTCCAGCGCGGTGAGGCCGTTGGCCACGACGAAGACCGCGCCGTTCAGCACCAGCGCCGGGAACTGGGCCATCGACGCGCCCGGGAAGGTGTACGTCCAGACGGGCGTGGGCGCCTTGCCCGCCGTCGCGCTGCCGGAGGATCCCGGCGTCGGGGCCGGCGGCTTGGGGTGCGGGGCCGGGTGCGGGCTCAGCAGCGCCCAGGCGGTGCCGCCCACCGCCGCCGCGGCCGCCACGCCGCCGCCGGCGAGGAAGAACCGCCGGGACACCTTCGGCGCGGACCCGGATGGCGGCGCCAGCGTCGGTGCGTGCGCCGGCGAGGGCATCGGCGTGGCCGTCGGCCCAGTGGCGGACGACGGCGACATTGCCGAGGGCGTCGGGCCGGGCAGCGGTGGTGTGGGGGTGGGGCCGGGCAGGGGCGGCGTGGGCGTGGCCGTCCGGGGGCCCAGCCGCATGGTGCCGGGTGCCGCCCCCGGCAGGTCGGTGCCGGTCGGGGCGTACTCCGCGGCGGGCGGGGTGGCGGGCTGCAACGGCTGTGCGGGCGTGCCGCGGCTCGGGGTCTCCATGTCCATCACGGACGAGGCGTGGGTGGCCAGCGCCGAGGCGACCGGGCCGGGCAGCCAGTTCCCGGCCCGGGTCGCCGCGGTGCCGGCGGGCAGCAGCTGGGCGGCCAGCTCCAGCGGGGCGGGGCGCCGTGCCGGGTCCTTGGTCAGCACTCCGGCGATCACCCGCCGCAGCCCGTCGGGCAGTTCACTCAGGTCGGGCTCGTCGTGGACCACCCGGTACAGCTGCGCCGCCACACCCGACTCGCCGTCGAACGGACCGTGCCCGGTCGTGGCATACACCAGCACCGAGCCGAGCGAGAACACGTCGCCGGCCGCGCCGAGCGGCCGGCCCATCGCCTGTTCGGGTGCCATGAAACCGGGCGAGCCGACCACCACCCCGGTCTGGGTCAGGCGGTCGCCGTCCAGTGCCCTGGCGATCCCGAAGTCGATCACCCGGGGGCCGTCGGCCGCCAGCAGGACGTTGGACGGCTTGAGGTCACGGTGCACCAGTCCGGCGCCGTGGATCGCGTGCAGCGCCTCGGCGAGCCTGGCGCCCAGCGCCCGGACCGAGTCCTCCGGCAGCGGCCCGTAGCGCTGTACGGCGTCGGTCAACGAGAGGCCGAGCACGTACGCGGTCGCCAGCCAGGGGGTCGGCGAGTCGGGGTCGGCATCCACCACGGGCGCGGTGTACGCCCCGTCCACCGCCCGCGCGGCCTCCACCTCGCGGCGGAACCTGGTCCGGAACTCCCGGTCCTCCGCCAGCTCGGATCGCACCACCTTGACCGCGACCGTCCGACCGCCCGCTGAGCGGGCCAGGTACACCCGGCCCATCCCGCCCGCCCCGAGCCTGGCCACCAGCCGGTAGGGGCCGATCGCCTCCGGATCGTTGGCCTCGAGTGGCTCCATGTGCTGTTCCCCGTCCCCGTGTGTTCGTTCCCGCTGGTCGTCCGCCGAAGATCGTACGGGCCGTCAGCTCGGCACGGTCACGCGGAGGTGGCATCGCCGCCGAAGCGGCGGCCGGTACGGGCCCTCGGGCGGCGGCGCGGTGGCAGCGTTCGCGGCGCGCTGTGGTCACGCGCCCCGGCGGGTCAGGCCGCGGCGGCAGGCGCGCTGTCGGTGGCCAGCTTGACGGCCAGTGCCCCCAGGACGGTTCCCATCAGGTAGCGCTGGGCCCGCAGCCAGGCGGGGCGGCGCCCGAGGAAGACCGCGATGGCGCCCGCCGCGAGGACGACGGCCAGGTTCACGACCAGGCTGACGGCTATCTGGACGCCGCCCAGCGCGAACCCCTGCAACATCACGTGCCCCGCCTTGACGTCGACGAACTGCGGGATCAGCGAGAGGTACATGACGGCGACCTTCGGGTTCAGCAGGTTCGTGAGCAGGCCCATGGAGAACAGGCGCCAGGGCGAGTCCGGCGGCAGTTCCTGCGGGGTGAAGACGGACAGCCCGCCCGGCTTGAGCGCCTTCCAGGCCAGCCAGGCCAGGTACCCGGCGCCGGCGGCCTTCACCGCGAGGTACAGCCCGGGGACGGCCAGGAAGACCAGCGACAGGCCGAGGTTCGCGGCGCCGAGGTAGACCAGGAAGCCGACGGCGACGCCCGCCAGTGAGACCGCTCCCGCGCGGCGCCCCTGTGTGATGCTCCGTGAGACCAGGTACATCATGTTGGGCCCGGGGGTGAGCACCATGCCGAGAGCCACTGCCGTCACGCCGAGGACCGCGTTCGTTCCGATCATGCGGCAAGGATGGGCGCCAGGGAGTGTTCAGCACCAGCGCGGGTTTCTTCAGGATTCGATTCAGTACTGCTACATCCAGGACGGCATCCGGCCGACGGCCCTACTCCTCGGCGGCTTCTCATCCGGCTTCCCGGCGGAAAGCCACACGCGGCGAGGATCAATCTGACGCCGACTCAACTGGCGGCAGGAACCGGGCCGAGGAGTCGCGGACATCGAAGCGCCCGCCGAGAAGGCTCCTCGGCCCGGTGTCCGGCACCATCCACCGAACATCCGCGCAGGGACGCGGCTACCGTCCGGCGGGCCCGGAGAGTTCGAAGATCCCGTAGCCGAAGCCCTCGGCACTGACGCCGTCAGCCGTCGCGATGACGCCCCTGACCTCCAGAGCGCGGGCGCCCTCGAGCCCGGGGTGCGCGAAGTAGGCGGGCTCGCGGCGGGGGTTGACGACCACCAGGTGCGTGCCGCCCCGCAGGTGGACGAAGGGGTACCCGGTGTGCAGCACCTCGACATCGCCGTGGCTGCCGAGCGCGGGGGTGGACCTGCGGAGCGCGATCATCCGCCGGACCAGGTGCAACACCGAGTCGGGGTCGGCGACTTGGGCGGCGACGTTCGGCCTGCCGGGGTCGGGGTCGAGGGGCTGGTACAGCCGGTCGGCGGGAGCCGTGGAGAACCCCGCGTTGGCGGTGTCGTCCCACTGCATCGGAGTGCGCGACCCGGCACGGTTGTTGGTGGGTTCGAGCAGACTGCCCTCCTTGTCCGGCAGTCCGGGGACGAACCGCATGCCGATCTCGTCGCCGTAGTAGATCGCGGGCAGGGTCGGCCAGGTGAGCAGGAAGGCGAAGGCCGCGCGGAGTTGCTCGGGCGTGCGGGAGCCGGTGGCGAGGCGGTTGTAGTCGTGGTTCGCGGTGGGCAGGATGACGTGCCCGGCGCCGGGTGCGCCGGAACCCGGCTCCACGGCCGTACCGGTGGCGCGCCAGGCGGCGACGAACTCGGCCATCGAACCCCGGCCCTGCGGGTCGAAGTAGCAGGGTCCCGACTCCCACGAGGCCGAGGCCATCCCCTCTCCGTTGTCCCAGAGCGAGGTGACGGCCCGGCCCGCGAAATGCAGGAAGAAGTCGGCGTGGAAGCCGGCGGGCAGCGCGAGTTCGGGCCGGCCCCACTCCGAGATCAGTACCGCACCCGGGTGGCTCCGCTCCAGCCGGGCCCGCAGCTCACGCCAGAGCTTCGCCGTCTCGGCGCGGTCCGGGTCGTCCTTGACCAGGGAGTACGCCATGTCCGCCCGGAAGCCGGCGACGCCCGCCCGCAGCCAGTGGTCCATGATCTCGCGCAGCGCGGCCCGGTTCTGCCGCGGTCCTTCGGCGTCGACGGGCTGCCGCCAGGGTTCCTCGCCGTGGCCGCGCGCGTAGCCGTAGTTGAGCGCGGGCTGGAAGTCGAAGAAGTTCGGCAGGTAGAAGCCCGGCCGCTTGCCCGGGGAGGGGACGAACCTGCCGGTCTGCCGGTCGGCCCAGATGTAGCGCTGGTCGGTGGGGTCGTCAGCGGACGCCAGGAACCAGGGGTGCCGGTCGGAGGTGTGACCGGGCACCAGGTCGAGCAGGATCCTGATCCCGCGCCGGCCGGCCGCGTCCACCAGCGCGGCGAGGTCCTCCTCGGTGCCGTAGCGCGGGGCGACGGAGAAGTAGTCGGAGACGTCGTACCCGGCGTCGCGGAACGGCGAGGTGAAACACGGCGTGAGCCACACCGTGTCCACTCCCAGCCAGGCCAGGTGGTCGAGGTGCTCGGTGATCCCGGCGAGGTCGCCGATGCCGTCGCCGTCGGAGTCCGCGAAGGTCTGCGGATAGATCTGGTACAGGACGGCGTCGGCCAGCCAGGCGGAGGCGGGCCGGTTCGCGGGGCGGCCTGCGGCCGGGTTCGGTGTTGGGTTCGTCATCGCGTGCCGTGCTCCCTTCACGGGGACAGTCCGAGGCCAGTGTCCCTCCGCGACAGCCCCGGGCGCTGCCGTTCGGCCGACAACCGCACCGCCACGACCGCCGGCATCCGTCACCCGGTCAGAAGCGCCAGGTCAAAGGGCATTTCACTGGCGATCGTGACCCGGACGTGCCGGGCCTCTGCCATCACCGGGCAAACGTTCGTTGAACATCGGCCCGTCCCCGGGACGGGGCCGGGGAGATCCGTTGAAGGCGTGACCAGTGCTTCGGGGTCAGCTTCAATCCCCAAACGGTCCGCTCGCGGAGTTGCTCGTCGTAGAGGCCGCTCGGGCCACGGCGGTACCGGCCGATTCCAGTTCTCCGTCGGTGCCCTTCAGGACGCTGCCTTCGGCGTCTTGACAGCGCGGAGCCGTTAGGAAACCTTACTAACGAACAGCCATCGTTTTGCCCTCCAGGCGGAAGAGAGATCGATATGACGTCGCATCGGATTTCCGTACCGCGCCGGCGGTTGGCGGCGGCCGCCTCGGCCGTACTCACCGCCACGCTGCTGACCGCCGGTTCGGCAGGCGCGGCCGAGCCGGCCGGCGGTACGGCGCGGGCGGCGGCTTCCGCCTGGAGCGGGCAGTTCACCGGGTACGGCAGTTCCTCCTGGCGCACCGCGTGGGGTGTCGCCTCCTCCGGCACCTGGGGCGGCTCACAGCTGCGCGGCGTCAGCGTCCCCGGCGCGCCGGGGGACGGCTCCGCGCTCCAGGTGACGTACGGTGCCGGCTCGTCCGCCAGCTCCTGCACCGACTGCCCGAATCCGGGCGGCGGGCAGTTCTACACCGACCTCAAGGCGCTGGGCCTCGGCAAGCTGGCCGAGTCGGCCACCCTCGACCTCAAGTACTACGCCAGGTTCCCGGCCGGACAGGACTGGGGCAAGGCGGGCAAGCTGCCGGGCCTGTACGGCGGCACGATCGGCGAGGAGTCCGGCGGCAACCACGGCAACGGCTGGTCCACCCGGTTCATGTGGCGAATGAACTCCTCCGCGCCGAACAATGGTGAGGTCTACCTCTACACCCCCACCAACTCCGGCCCCACCGGGTACGGCGTCGACCTCGGGGTCGGCAGCTGGAAATGGGTCGCGGACGGGAACTGGCACACCATCGAGCAGTCGGTGAACCGCAGCACCGGTGACGTCACCGTCTGGTACGACGGCAAGCAGGTCTTCGCGGCTCGCAAGGCGGCCACCGGGATCGGCTCCATCCCGTTCGGTGGGGTGTTCTTCTCCACCTTCTACGGCGGTCACGACACCAGCTGGGGTCCGAAGACCACCCAGCACGCGTACTTCGCCGACTTCTCGCTCGCAACGTCCGTCCAGCACTGACCTGTTGACGGCTCAGGCCGGCAAGGCCGCGCCGCGCCCCTGATGCGGGTGCGGCGGCTGTCGCGTTTGAGAGTGCGGTCCCGGATCAGCGGCACGGCTCCTGCGGTTGGGCGTCACGGCCCGGACCAGCCGCGCGGGCGTTCGAGGCGCACCAGGGCGTCGATCGCCTCGGCGGTCGCGCCGTGCGCAGCACCGGCCGGCCGGCGGACGCGTTCGGCCCGGACCACCCGCAGCCGGCGGTCTGCCAGATCGGCCAGGATGTCATCCGGCGTGAAGAGCACGGCAAGGTCCGCCGGGCCGCCGGAACCCTCGGTCAGGTTGGTGGTGTCGTGGCCGACGACCAGCAGCGTGCCGCCGGGCGCCAGGGCCTCGGCGGCCCGTCGCAGCACGGTGCGGCGCTGCTCGGCGAACAGATGCAGATAGGCGATGAGGACGAGGTCGTGGCCGCCGGGCTCGGGCAGGTAGTCGCGGACGTCCACCTCGGCAAAGGTCACCCGCGCCGCGACTACGGGCGGAAGTCGTTCGGCGAGTCGGCGGCCGCGCTCCAGCGCGACCGGGGAGAAGTCGACCGCGGTGACCCGCCAGCCCAGGGTGGCCAACCAGAGGGTGTTGCGCCCCTCGCCCGCTGCCAGGTCGAGCGCCCGACCGGGCGGCAGGCCCTGGCACTCCTTCCGCACCCAGCGGTTGGGCTCGCTGCCCCACACCAGCTCGGCCGAGTCGTAGCGCTGGTCCCAGTCCTGACTCTCCATCGTCGTCCTCTCGGCTCCCGGCGTTCGCTCCGCGCCCCGGAGCCCGAGCCTACGCGGCGCGGTCGCCGGCTCACCCCCGGCGCGGACTCACGTAGCCCTCGCCGTTCGACGGTCATATGGACGATGCTGGCGGCCCTGCTCCGAACGCGTGGGCAAATACTGGTGGAATAACCCGAATGGTTCAATTCGTCCGCGTCCTGGTTTGGATTCTCCCCGAAGCCTCGGCGCGATTCCGCGGGCCGAGGAGCAACGAGGGCCTGGTTCCGGACGCCGCCGCGCGGGCAGGCTCCGACCCGCGGCGGTGGCCAATGCCAGAAAGTTATGATTCAGGCTGGTTTGTCAAGCAGCCCTGGTGGTCGGCGTGTTCGTGGCGGCGAGCGGCTTTGCGGGGGCGGCTGTCACTGGCTGCTCGGGGAGTCGGTAGGTCGCGGGCGCGGTCTTGACCAGCAGGTTCTTGCGTGCCCAGGCGCTGAGGTGGAGTGCGAGGGTGCTCTGTTTGACGGTGTTCAGCGCGGTGGTGATCTCGCGGGCGTGCCAGGGGCGGTGAGGATCGGTGGCCATGACCGCGAGGACGTCTTCATGGCGGACGGCGACCTTGGAGGGTCGCGGCGGTCCGTCCGGGATCTTGAAGGTGGCTGGCCCGGTCTTGATGAGGATCTTGCGCTTGGCCCATCGGATCAGCTCGCCAGTCAGGTCGCTGCGGTCCAGCCGTAGCAGGGTGGCCAGTTCGATTGCGCGCCACTCGCGCTCCGGGGCGCTGCCCATCGCGGCGAGCACGTCTTCGAGCCTGCTGGTGTGCATCGGGGCTGCGGGCGGCAGCAGCGTCTCGGCCGTCACGGGCGGGTGCTCGCCGGTATCGGTGGCGGGCGTGGCCTGTCGCGGGGCCGGGATCCAACCGGGTTGGCCGGGAGGAGCCGGCGCCGGGACGGGGGTGAGGGCATCATCCGCGGGTGCGTGGACGGTGATGTCGATGGAGGTGACCGGGGTGCTGACGGCAGGCCGGTCCTCGTCGGGCGGGCGGTGTCCGTAGCGGGCGGAGACGCCTTTGACGGTGCGTGCGCTGATCCGCGCCCGCCGCGGTGGCAGCAGGGCACCGGTGACCGCATCGGTGATCGGTCCTCCCAGCTCGCTCCCGGCGTCGGGCACGATGGCGGCGGCACGGGTGACGCTGTCGCGCGCGGCGGCCAGGGCCGCGGTGAAGCACGCCCGGTCCGCGTCGCATCCGGGCACGGCGTCAGTGGCGTCCAGCATCGCCATCCGCAGGAGCTGGTGGACCGTCAGCAGTGCCCACATCTCCTGACGCAGGCCCTGCGGGTCGCCTGAGCGCAGCACGCGCCCCTTGAGCAGGGTGTGGCGGATCGCCAGGAACGCCACCTCGATCTGTCGGGTAGGTGCGGCGCATTGCTGCGCCGCACCCCCCTCAGAACCGGACTTGCCCGCTTTCCGGGCATCCGGCTCAAGCAGGCCCTGAAGGCCCA
>NZ_BAAATR010000045.1:0-72992 GCF_039533515.1 Kitasatospora cystarginea
AGAAGCGGCGCCAGGCGCTCCCACTGGGCATCCGTCAGATCACTCCTACACTCCATAGTCGTATCAACGACTCAACTGATCGCCAGGACACTGCCTACACCGCCGGTCATCTGATCCGCCACCACCTCATCGACCGTCTGCACGGCGGTACGGAAGCCGGGACGTTCCTGCGGGATTGGATCGCGGGCCGTCGGCCCGAGGGCGTCGCGCCCGGGATCGCGGGGATCATCGATCGGAACGCCCGGGCCGCGGTCGTCCTGGACGGGTTCCACCACCGGCTGCTCAAGGAGAGCAAGCGGACCCCGTTTCCGGCTGCCGAGCTCAACCGGGCCGCTGCGGCGGCACCCTGCTGAGGACGCGGGTCCACCCTGCTGCGCCCCTTCGCCATGGTTCACGAGCTCGCCCCGCGCGCTGGCCGGGCGCAAGCGTGGCGCGAGGTCGGATTCGAGCCGGAGGCATGGATTTTCGGTCAGAGTACGCACCAACCGGGCCGGCGCGTGGTGTCGTCGAATGATTGGACGTATACATGTCAACGGGGTGCCTGCGCCAAGGGGGGCAACAGGTGCGTGTGGCGAGCGAGTTGCCCCGCGATCGCGTGAGCACCGAACGACCGACGGCCGCACCGGTGATGACCGGCCAGGCCAGGCGGTTTCCCCTCGGCCCGCCCGCCTCCGGCCCTTCCGGGCCAACCACCCAGCTGCAGTGCCTGGTTGCGCTGCCATGAGAAGAAGAGGACGGACATGGGAGAAGCGTTATCCGGCCGCCAGATCGAGATCGTCTGGCCCGCCCTGGACATCACCGTCACCGCAGAGCTCGACGACCGCAACGAAGCACTGGCCGACGCCCTGTGGGACGCGCTGCCGTACCGCAGTCTGCAGGGACACGCGCTGATCGCGGGCCACCACCTCTATCACGTCGCGCCGGTCCCCTCCCTGCTGCACCTGCCCGCGTCGTACCGGGTGGACCGGCGCGAGGTGCCCGACGGGACGGTGTTCTGCTCCCAACTCCAGCATCTGGGCATCAAGTACGGCACCCTGACCGAGCCGATGGCCGCCTCCCCGATCGGGCGGGTCCGGTCGGCGGAGCTGAAGGACCTGGTCGAGGCCGGACACGCGGTCTGGGACGCGGTCTACAAGACCAAGGAGCCGTTGCTGGCGGAGGTCCGTCGGGCCGGCCAGCCGGGCGGCCACCGCATTCCCCGCCTGATCGCCGCCGACGGCACCACCGACGCCCTGATCCGCGACCTGCACGCCGAGACCGAGCTGATCTGGCTGTCGGCACCGGCCGAGCTCGCGGGCCTGCACCAGGGTCGGATTCCCTCCGGAGCCGGCAGCTTCGATACCGTCCTGCCCACCCTGCTGTTCGCCAACGGCGAGACCCGACCGCTGGGTTACGCCTCCTACGGCGGCCTGGTCCGGGCAGCCGTCGCGGGAATGCCGCTCGACTCCCTGCGCCTGATGGCACGCCTCCTGGTGGCCACCCCGGCCGAGTTCCTCGGCTACTGCGGCCTGGAGAAGCTGTGGGCCTTCACCCAGCGCTTCCTGTCCTGCCTGGACCACATCGACCGCAGTGATCTCCTGGCCGTGGCGAACCACATGGCCCTGTACGTCAACTGCCTGGGCGGCTGGAACCTGCACCTGTTCCCCTGGGAGACCGGGGACCATTTGCGCCAGGTGCGCGAGCCCGAGGCGGTCGGCCGCCCGTGAGCACCCTTCCCGAACACACCCAGGCCCTCGTCATCGGAGCCGGGGTCATCGGTACCTCGGTCGCCTTCCATCTGGCCGAAGCCGGCGTCAGTACCGTGGTGCTGGAGCAGGCCACGCCCGGATCGGGCGCGTCAGGGGCTACCGCCGGAGTCCTGCGCACCTACTTCCCGGGCGACGCCGCCAACGGCCGGCTCGCCGTGCGCAGCATGGCGGCCTACCACGACTTCGCGGAACGGACCGGCGCCGACGTGGGTCTGCGACGCGTCGGTTTCCTGGTGCTGTTCACCGAGGAGCACCAGGTACGGAACTTCCGTGCCGACCAGGCCGCACAGCACGCGGCGGGCGTGGACGTCGAGTTGGTGACCGCGGCAGACGCGGTACGGCTCAACCCGCTGCTCGGCGAGCGCGACATCCTGGCAGCCGCCTGGGCGCCCGAGGCCTACGTGTGCGACCCCCAGGCGATCGTGCGCGGGTACGCCGCCGCCGCACAGCGCGCGGGTGCCGTGCTGCGGACCGCCACCTCCGTCACCGGGATCGACCCCGACGGCCGCGTCCGCACCCCGCACGGCAGCATCACCGCCGGAAGCATCGTCTGCGCGGCCGGCCCCTGGTCGCAACCCGTCGCTGCGATGGCTGGTGTCGACCTCCCGGTCACCGGACACCCCACCGAACTGCTCCTCACCGACGAGCTGCCCGATCGGCCCGAGATTCCGCTGACCCTGCACGCGGCCTCCGGCCTGCGGGTAAGGGGCTGGGAGGACCGGATCCTGGTCGGGATGGGCCGGCCTCGCCCGGACGAACCCCGGGAGTCCTGGCTGCAACGGCTGTCGGGCCGGCTCGGCGCCACCTATCCGCCGCTGGCGGGCATCGGCCTGCGCCCGGGGTGGACCGGTGCGTGGGACGGCAGCCCGGACGGGACCGCGCTGATCGGCCGGGCTCCCTCCCGGCCCTTCCTGTACGCGGCGGGCTTCTCCGGCCACGGCTTGTGCCAGGCACCGGTGGCCGGAGAGATCATCCGCGACCTCCACTCCGGTGCCCCGTTGCCGAGCACGGCGGCCGACCTCTCACTGGACCGCCTCACCGCGGCGGCACCCTCCCGCCAGCCGTGAGCACCACGACCGCAACTCACGGCGCCGGGCGACGCCCCTTCCCGGCCTGACCGGTCGCGCATCATGCGCGGCGCCGAGCGGGCCGTGGGTGTGCCTGGCAGTGGTGCAGGGCCGGCCCTGTCGGCTGCGCAGGGTCGGCCCGGTCATGGGAGGTCGGGCCGGGCGGGTCAGGTAGCCAGTTGCGAGGGCACGTCCCCGCCGAGCAGCGTGATCAACTGGGCGAGGAGGGCGTCGAGTTCGCGGCCGACGTCGGCGATCCGCGGGTTGTCGTAGCTGGCGAACGGCAGGCTGGGCTGATCGACGGCCAGTTTGGTGTCGCCGTCGGGGTCGGCGTAGAGCAGGGTCCGCAGTGGTGCGTGCAGCATGACCGAGGGGTCGTGGCGGAACATGCGTTCGGCGATGGTGTGGTTGCCCATCATGTACTGGGTGGTCTTCCAGAGGGACGCCGATCCGGCCATCACGGCGGTGATGTCGCTGCGGTAGTAGCGCATGAACCCGTGCGGGGCGTTGATCTCGGCGAGTTCGAGCGTGGCCGGCCAGGAGGCCAGCTGGAAGAAACGGGCGAGATCAGCCTCCGGGACCAAGGTCTCGTAGTGCTCGCGGGCTTCGTCATAGGGCCGGGGGAGCGCCACGACGAGGCGCCGGGCGGGGTGGTCGATGACGGCGGTGTGCGTGGTCATGGCTGTGCCTGTTCGTTGCCGGAGCGGAGCAGTTCGACGTCGTGGATGTCGAGGGTGATGGATGGCAGGCTGAGGTTGACGCTGTTGTCCGGGGTGCGGCGGAAGACCCGGCGGCGGGTCGCCACGAGCAGGCCGTCGAAGGTCTTGTGGCGGCTGCTGTAGTGGCCGACCAGGGTGCTCCAGAGTTCGCGGCCACCTGCCGTGGTGATGGCCAGGTCGAGGAGATCGTCACTCATGGGCCGGTCCTTTCCGGGGCGGGGCCGGATGCAGGAGCTCACCGGTACCCGTGCGGAGGCGGGGCGGCAGACGGGGCGGCGAACGACCGGTCCGCGGACGTGAGTCGGTGCCTTCAACGATCAACCCACCGCCCGGGACACGCTCTGCCGCAGCCGGGGGTGGTGGTTTCGGCGGGCCCGGGCCGGGTCGCGTCTGCATTGCGGGCCGTTCGGCGACGGCCGGGGTTGCACGAACCCGCCGGTGGGGACAGCGGTGCGGTGAGTGGCTGAAGAGGGCTCGCCCTCGGGCGAGCGGCCGGGCGATCATCCGGCAACCGCCGGCGGCGCTTGACCTTGCCCCCAGGGGCAAGGTTTAGGTTGGTTCGCGGGTGGTGACGTGAAGATCAGTGAAGTCGCGCGACGCGCAGGTGTGACGGCGAAGACGGTTCGCTACTACGAGGCCCTGGGGTTGATAAGGCCTGCCCGGCTCGCCAACGGCTACCGGGACTACTCCGAGCATGACGCCCGGATGGTGGCCGAAACCCGAGCGCTGAACCGACTGGGGATCCCGGTCGAGCGGACACGCCCGTTTCTCGAATGCCTGGCCGCGGGCCGGGACCAGGCGGACGACTGCCCGTCCTCGTTGGCCGGCTACCGGGACGCCATCGAAGACCTGACCGTGCGGATCGAGGCACTGACCGCCCGTCGGGCGGCGCTCGTCCGGCATCTGCGGGACGCCGCCTACCGCAACAGCAGCGCCGGTCGCCCCGGCGAGAAGGAGTACACCGTGAGTGACCCGAGCCGGCTTCCCGTAGGCCTGCCAGTCCCCGAGGACGACGGCGCGGCCGACCATCTCGCGGGCTCGACGGTGCCCGACCTCGACCTCCCGAGTTCCGCCGGTGGCACCGTCGCGCTGCGAACGCTGGGCGAGGGCCGTTCCGTCGTCTACTGCTACCCGCTCACGGGCCGGCCCGACCGGGACATGCCGGACGGCTGGGACAACATCCCCGGGGCGCGCGGATGCACTGCGGAGGCATGCGACTTCCGCGACCACCATGACGACCTGATCGCCGTCGGAGCAGCCCGCGTGTTCGGCCTGTCCAGCCAGGAGACCGGATACCAGCAGGAGGTGGTCGGCCGTCTTAGGCTGCCCTTCGCGATGCTCTCGGACACCGGTCTCCGTCTCGCTGCGACGATCGGCCTGCCCACCTTCGACGCCGGAGGAGAGACGCTCTACAAGCGCATCACGCTGATCATCCGTGACGGCGTGATCGAGCACGTCTTCTATCCGATCTTCCCGCCGAACGAGCACGCCGAACAGGTGCTGCGCTGGCTGAAGGACAATCCGGCCTGACCGGGGCCGTGCACGGGACGGACCGCCGCCAGGCTGCGATGCGGGGCATCCGGTCGAGGTGGCGGGCTTCCGTGTGGTTTCCCGCGCCGAGCGTGACCCCGGTCGGCATCGCCGATCGGGTGGACGGCTACCGTGGCCGCGACCGCGCCGACGGAGGAGAACCAGCCGTGCTGCTCGACGCCGGTCGGGTCGGGCCAGGTTACGCCGACGGAGACCGCGCAGGCGGCCCGCCTCACAGATGGAGAGACGATGAGCATGCCCACGAGGACGGACACGCCCTCGCCCGCGCCGCACGCCGCCGACAGCCATGAGGTGATCCGCGTGCACGGCGCGCGTGAGAACAACCTCAAGGACGTCAGCGTCGAGATCCCGAAGCGCCGGCTGACGGTGTTCACCGGCGTCTCCGGCTCGGGCAAGAGTTCCCTGGTGTTCGACACGATCGCCGCGGAGTCGCAGCGGCTGATCAACGAGACCTACAGCGCCTTCGTACAGGGCTTCATGCCGACACTGGCGCGGCCCGAGGTCGACGTACTCGAAGGGCTGACGACCGCGATCATCGTCGACCAGCAGCGGATGGGCGCCGACCCCCGCTCCACGGTCGGCACCGTCACCGACGCCAACGCGATGCTGCGCATCCTCTTCAGCCGGCTCGGGCAGCCGCACATCGGCTCGCCCAGCGCGTACGCCTTCAACGTCCCCTCGGTCCGGGCGAGCGGTGCGATCACCGTCGAGCGCGGTGCCCGCAAGGCCGTGAAGGCGACCTACTCCCGCACAGGCGGCATGTGTCCGCGCTGCGAAGGCCGGGGCGCGGTCTCCGACCTCGACCTCACCCAGCTCTACGACGACTCCAAGTCGCTCACCGGGGGTGCGCTCACCGTCCCCGGTTACAAGGCGGGCGGCTGGAACCACCGGCTCTACAGCGAGTCGGGCCTCTACGACCCGGACAAGCCGATCCGCGAGTACACCAAGAGGGAGCTGCACGACTTCCTCCACCGCGAGCCGACCAGGATGAAGATCGCGGGCATCAACATGACGTACGAGGGGCTGATCCCGCGGATCCAGAAGTCGATGCTCGCCAAGGACCGGGAGGGGATGCAGCCGCACATCAGGGAGTTCGTGGACCGTGCGGTCACCTTCGCCACCTGCCCCGACTGCGGCGGCACCCGGCTCAGCGAGGGCGCCCGGTCGTCGAAGATCGACGGGATCAGCATCGCCGACGCGTGCGCGATGCAGATCAGCGACCTGGCCGGATGGATCCGCGGCCTGGACGAGCCGAGCTCTTCGAGCAGGGGATACCCCATGGTGGCGCCGCTGCTCGCGAAGCTGCGGCACGGCCTCGACTCGTTCGTGGAGATCGGGCTCGGCTACCTCTCGCTCGACCGGCCGTCGGGCACGCTGTCGGGCGGTGAGGCGCAGCGCGTCAAGATGGTGCGCCACCTCGGCTCCTCGCTCACCGACGTCACCTACGTCTTCGACGAGCCCACCACCGGCCTGCACCCCCACGACATCCAGCGGATGAACGACCTGCTGCTGCGGCTGCGGGACAAGGGCAACACCGTGCTCGTCGTGGAGCACAAGCCGGAGGTGATCGCGATCGCCGACCACGTCGTGGACCTCGGCCCCGGTGCCGGCAGTGCGGGCGGCACCGTCTGCTTCGAGGGCACCGTCGAGGGGCTGCGGGCCGGCGGCACCATCACCGGCCGCCACCTCGACGACCGGGCCGCCCTCAAGGAGACGGTTCGGAAGCCCACCGGCACGCTTCCGATCCGCGGCGCGACGACGCACAACCTGCGCGACGTCGACGTCGACATCCCGCTCGGGGTGCTTGCCGTCGTCACCGGCGTCGCCGGCTCCGGTAAGAGCTCGCTGGTCCACGGGTCGATCCCCGCAGGCGAGGAAGTGGTGTCGATCGACCAGAGCGCGATCCGCGGCTCCCGACGGAGCAACCCGGCGACGTACACCGGGCTGCTCGACCCGATCCGCAAGGCGTTCGCGAAGGCCAACGGCGTGAAGCCGGCGCTGTTCAGCGCCAACTCCGAGGGCGCCTGCTCCAACTGCAACGGCATCGGTGTCGTCTACACCGACCTGGCGATGCTGGCAGGCGTCGCCAGCACCTGCGAGGAGTGCGAGGGGAAGGGCTTCGACGCATCGGTGCTGGAGTACCACCTCGGCGGCCGCGACATCAGCGAGGTGCTCGCGATGCCGGTGACCGAGGCCGAGGAGTTCTTCGGCGCCGGCGAGGCGCGCACGCCGGCCGCACACCGCATCCTCGGCCGGCTCAACGACGTCGGACTCGGCTACCTCACGCTCGGCCAGCCGCTCACCACGCTGTCCGGCGGTGAGCGGCAGCGGCTCAAGCTGGCCACCCGGATGGCCGAGAAGGGCGGCGTGTACATCCTCGACGAGCCGACCACCGGCCTGCACCTCGCCGACGTCGAGCAACTGCTCGGCCTGCTCGACCGGCTGGTCGACTCCGGCAAGTCGGTCATCGTCGTCGAGCACCACCAGGCGGTGATGGCGCACGCCGACTGGATCATCGACCTCGGCCCCGGTGCCGGCCACGACGGCGGCAGGATCGTCTTCGAGGGCACACCCGCGGACCTCGTCGCCGCCCGCTCCACCCTCACCGGCGAGCACCTCGCGGCCTACGTCGGCGCCTGACCGAGCAGCCGGTGCCCCACCGGGCCACCGCTGGCCGCGGTTTCGGGTGGGGAGCGCTCGACGCGTGCGGCGGCGAGCACTCCCCGCGCCGGGGTTGGTCCGGCGGGGCGCCGGTGGAGACTCAGACGAGGGCATCGAGGGTGGGGTAGTCCGTGTAGCCGCGGTGGTCGCCCCCGTAGAAGGTCGACGGGTCCGGGGTGTTGAACGGGCCGTCGGCGGCGAGGCGGCGGGGCAGGTCAGGGTTGGCGAGGAACATCGCACCGTAGGCGATCATGTCCGCGGTCCCGTCCTCGAGCAGCGCCAGCGCCTGGGGCCCGGTGGCGTCGGGGTGGGTGAACGGGTTGAGGATGAACGTGCCGGGCCAGATCTCGCGCAGCAGTGCGGTCAGGTCGCGGTCCGGGCCCTCCATCAGGTGCAGGTAGGTCAGGTCCAGGCCGGCGAGCCGCTGCAGGAGGGCGGGGTAGACCTCGCCCGGGTTGTCCTCGGCGATGTCGTTGAACGGGTTTCCGGGCGAGATCCGCAGGCCCACGCGGTGGCTGCCGATCGCCTTGGCCACGGCCGTGACGACCTCCACCGCGAAGCGGATCCTGCCCTCGACCGTGCCGCCCCAGGCGTCGGTGCGCCGGTTGGCGTTGGTGGACAGGAACTGGTGGACCAGATAGCCGTTGGCGCCGTGGATCTCCACGCCGTCGAACCCGGCCTCGATCGCGCGCTGGGCCGCGTCGGCGAAGTCCGTGATCGTCTGCCGGATCTCCGCCTCGCTCAGCTCCTTCGGCGTCACGAAGTCCTTCGGTCCGTCGTGGGTGTAGACCTGCCCCTTCGCGGCGACCGCGGACGGGCCCACCGGCACCAGGCCCTCGGGCAGCAGGCTGGGGTGGCCGATCCGGCCGGTGTGCATCAGCTGCGCGAAGATCACGCCGCCCTCGGCGTGCACCGCCTCGGTCACCGTCCGCCACGCCCGCACCTGCCCGGGCGAGTGCAGGCCCGGGGTGTCGGGGTAGCCCTGGCCGACGGGCGAGGGCTGGGTACCTTCCGTGACGATCAGCCCGGCACTGGCGCGCTGCGCGTAGTAGGTCGCCATCAGCTCGGTCGGCTCGCCGGCGGGCCCGAAGGCACGGCTGCGGGTCATCGGCGCCATCACGATGCGGTTGGCCACGCGCTTGCCACCCAGGACGATCGAATCGAAAGCAGTGGTCATGGTCTCTTCCTCGGAGAAGGGATGCTCTGCGGCCCGGTTCGCCGTACTCGAGCAGTTGCCTGTCCGAACAAGTAAATCGCTGAAATCCATTCCTGTGGTCAGATGTGATGTGCATCACTGGGTCGTGTGCCGGAGTCTCCGCGCGGCAGCCGGGTCAGCCCTTCTGAGGGTAGGGGAGGGGCTAGGATTAAGTTGCTCAAGCAGGTAAGGGGTGGGGGGGATGATGCCGTCCATGCCGGAGGTCGAGAGGGGCCCCGCGGAGGCGGGGCGGGAAGCCGCGGTTCCGGTGCCGGCCGCGGCCGGAGGTGGACCGGTCAGTCACGCGATCTTCCGCCTGGCTCGGACGTTCTCATCGGTATGCAGCGTCCATTGCGTCGTCTGACGGATCCCGCCGAGGCGCTCGCGGAACCGGAACGCGCCGTGCCCGGCCTCGCGGCGATCCGCCTTCCGCGGACGCTGGATATCGACTGGTCGGAGGTGGAGACCGGATGGGTACGGTCCTGCCCACCGACTACAGGCTGCTCTGCGAGCTGTACCCGGCTTTCGCGCTCGGTGACTTCCTGGGAGTCGCAGGTTCCGAGCCCGGGGAGGAGCAGGTTTGGACGCAGGCCACCTGGGACGAGCTTGAGATGGTCGCGGAGTGGTCCGAGGAGGCCGATCCGGCGGTACCGCTCCGTCCCCATCCCGCGCAGGGCGGCCTGTTGCCCTGGGCTTCATCCAACCCGGGGCGACCTCTTCCTGTGGTCCACCGGCGGTGGCGGACCGGAGGAGTGGCGGGTCACCGTTGCCTCGCGCAGCGGCTGTTGGTGGCACTACGCCGGCGGAGCCGTGCAGTTCCTTGCCGAGTTGGTGAGCGGCGGTGCGCTGGAGCCGTGGTCGCTGCCCCGGATCCGGCCGGAGGTGAGTACGTGGCGGTGACGACCCCCGTATGAGGTCGTATGAGGTCGTCGCTTTCAGGGCGAGTATCGCACGGGGATTCACACCGGTGTTGCGGTCTGGACCTGCGGAAGAACGGGGCCCGATCGACTCTGCCCCGTTCCAGTGCACTTGAGGCGGTCAGCTGTTGTCGCGACTGTCGGAGCCGGGACTCGGTGTCAGCCCAGGCAGTGCGCCTTGCAGATCGTCTGATGGAATCCGCCGGCAGGGGCGGCGGCGACCGCCCTGGCGTCATGCACCACGGGCCGCGCGGCAGCGGCTGACGTAAGCGGGACAACTGCGATCACAAGTGCCGAGGCGAGCGCGGCACCGAATTTCTTAACACTCATGAGCGTCACCTTTCGATCGTGTTGCGTGACGCGCCTCAGGTGCTTCTGACTCCGGGCTACGCTCGGGCCGAGGATCTGTCAAGCTGCGCTGTCCGCTCTGCCTACTGTCGGTACCGGACTCGAAGAGCACGGTATCCAGGCCGCCCGAGACGGTCGGCGGCCGTCGGCCAGGTGCCAACGGCCGCCGGGTTGTGGCTGGTTGGTCACCGGAGGACGCCGTGGACGGCCTCGGGGTCGGTGGGCGGGAGGAGGCCGGTGGCGGTGGCGGACTTGGCGGTGAGGGTCGGGGTCACGTAGACGGGGGCGGGATCGGGTTCGGGGGCGCAGGTCTTGGCGATGCGGCCGCTGCCCTTGGGGAGGCTGCCGTCGCGGAGATAGGCGGTGAAGGTGTCGTCCAGGCAGGTGTTGCCGTGGAAGAGGATCTCGTGGAAGCTGCCGCCGGTCTGGACGACCAGCTTGGAGCCGGGCAGCGCGTCGTGCATGGCGAGCCCGCCCTGGTACGGGGTGGCGGCGTCCTCGGTGGCCTGGAAGAGCAGGACTGGCGGTAGGCCCTTGCCGGTGATCTTCGTCCGGCCCGCCGGGTTGCCCTGGTAGGGCCAGAACATGCAGGCCGCGTTGTACCACATGTTGTTGTAGGTGTAGAAGGGCGCGGTGGCGTTGACCTTGGCCTGGTCCTTCTTCCAGAACTCCCAGTCACGCGGCCAGGCGTTCTCGGTGCACTGCGCCGCGTTGTACGCCGGGAAGGTGCCGTCGTCGGCGCCGGGCGCCGCGTAGCGGCTGTAGGCGATGTTCAGCGGCCGGGTGTCGTGCTGGGTGAGGTAGGCCGAGAGCACGGTGGCCATCCGGGGCCAGCGCAGGAAGTTGTAGCCGCCGCCGTAGAAGGTGTCCTCGAACTCGGCCGGGCCGATCTTGCCCGGGGCCGGGGCGGCGTCCACCGGGCTGGTCCGCAGGGCGGCCTCGACCTGGTGGTACGCCTTCTCGACCGCGGCGGCGTCCGTGCCCAGGTGGTAGACCGAGTCGGCCTTGGCCGTCCAGGCCGCGAAGGCGTCGAAGCGGCGCTGGTGCTCCTTGTCCTGCAGGACGTTGTGGTCGTACCAGCTGATGGTCGGGCCGACGATGCTGTCCAGTACCATCCGCCGGACGTGCGAGGGGAAGAGCTGGCCGTACGTGGAGCCCAGTGAGGTGCCCCAGGAGCCGCCGTAGAAGTTGATCTTCGGTACGCCGAGTGCCCGCCGGATGCTGTCCATGTCACGCGCATTGTCGACGGTGGTCATGTGCGGCAGCAGCCAGGACCAGTCGGCCGCGCAGTCGGCGGCGTACCCGGCCGCCTTCGCCAGCCAGGCCTTCGAAGTGCCCTGGCTCACCTGGTAGTCGGGCCGCTCGGCGTCGAAGTAGTGGGCGTCGCAGACGACATGGGGCTCGCTGCCGTTGGTGCCGCGCGGGTCGAAGCCGATCCAGTCGTAGGTCGAGGCGACGTCCTTCGGAATCTGCCCGGAGATGTAGGCGGGCATCCAGAGGCCGGAGTCCCCGGGGCCGCCGGGGTTGAGCAGGATCGGGCCCTGCTGCTTGTCCCTGGGCGCGGTGGCGGGGAGCCGGTTCACCTTGATCTTGATCTTCGGGCCGTGCGGGTGGGCGTAGTCCACCGGAACGTCGAGCATCGCGCACTGCAGCGCGGGCGTGGTGCTGTCGTTGCAGGAGCTCCAGATGAGCTTCCCCTGCCCGGTGTCCTCGGGCGCGGCATCGTCGGACGCGACGGCGGGCGCTCCACTGAGGGCGGCGACGGCCGCGGCTGCTGAGAGCAGGGAGATGACTTTTCTCATGGGGAGCATGATGTGATATGTGCAATGTCACATCCAGAGAGCTGACTGGACGTTATCAAGCTGTGACTGCGGCGGAGTTGGTGTCTGCCGAGACCGGCAGTCGAAGTCGCGACAGGGCCGCCCTTGCGGTCGGCCGGCCGACAGTGCGAGTCCAGCGGGATCCGGTCAGGAAAATCCCATGGCTTCAGCCGGTCATCGGACGGTGCCGGCAGGAGCGCCTGACAACGGCTACCTGGACCAGTCGGGCGCGGGATCGGTGGCGAGGAGTGGTCGGATGGCGCCCAGTACGGCACCGATGCAGGCATCGCGCAGTTCGGTGCGGCTGCAGGTCTCGTTGGCGAGCCAGTCCACGCAGAGCACCCGGACGAACACCAGCCAGCTCTTCAGGATGCTCGACACGGCCTGGCGGGCGGTGTCGTCCGCGAAGCATCAGGCCGGTCCGGGGCGGAGGCGGGGCGGCGGATAGGGTTCCGGTGCGGGTGGGCCGACCTCGCCCGTTGGAACGACCGAAGGGACCCTCAGCATGCCGGCCGCACCCGTCACCGGACCCTCCGTCAGCTCGCCCCTCGCGCGGTTCGGCCTCGGCACGGCCGCCGTCGGACGGCCCGGGTACATCACGCTCGGGCGCGACCTCGACCTGCCGGCCGAGCGGACTGTCGAGGCGATGCGCGAGCGGACGCACGAACTGCTCGACGCCGCCTACGCGGCAGGGGTGCGGTACTTCGACACGGCCCGGTCCTACGGCCGCGCCGAGGAGTTCGTCGCCGAGTGGCTGGCGGCCCGGCCCGAGGCAGCGGCCGAGGTGGTGGTGGGCAGCAAGTGGGGCTACACCTACACCGCCGACTGGCGGACCTCCGGCGTGTTTGCGCACGAGGTCAAGGAGCACTCGGTGGCGGTGTTCGACCGTCAGGTCAAGGAGAGCCGGGCGTTGCTGGGCCGGCACCTGGACGTGTACCTGGTGCACTCGGTCACCCCGGACAGCCCGGCGCTGACCGATCAGGCGTTGCAGGCACGGCTGGCAGAACTGGCGGCGGAGGGCCTCCGGATCGGCCTGTCGACCAGTGGCCCGGCACAGGGCGAGGCAGTACGGGCGGCGCTGGAGGTGACGGTGGACGGCCGGCCGCTGTTCGCCGCAGTCCAGGCCACCTGGAACCTGCTGGAGCCGTCCGCCGGGCCGGCACTGGCCGAGGCGCACACCGCGGGGTGGCTGGTGGTGGTGAAGGAGGGGATGGCCAACGGCCGCCTCGCCGACCGCTACGCCACCGGTCCCGACACCGCCGCGCTGCGCTCCCTCGCCGCCCGCACCGGCGCGTCCTGCGACGCCCTCGCGCTGGCCGCCGCCGCTGCCCAGCCGTGGGCGGACCTCGTGCTCTCCGGCGCCGCGACCCCGGAGCAGCTGGCCTCCAACCTCACCGCCGCCGGACTCGACCTCGCCCCCGGTGACCTGGGCGGGCTCGCTGAGCTCGCCCAGCCCGCCGAGGAGTACTGGCGGACCCGCGCCGCGCTGCCCTGGGCGTGAGCGGGTCCCCGCCGACGTGCACCCGGGGCCGCGACGCTGCCCCGTTGCGCAGCGCGGCGAGGGGCCGACCCGTCCCCCGATCAGGCCGGCCCCGGGCGGTGTTGCCGCGTCTCGCTCCTCAGACGGCCACCGGCTCGTCGGCGAGGTACGGCGGGGCGGGCTCGTACTGGATGTAGCGGCGTACGGCACGGGCGTGGTCGCGGCCGTGCAGCCGGCCGACCAACCAGAGCGCCATGTCGATACCCGCGGACACCCCCTGGCTGGTAGCCAGTTCACCGTCGACCACATAGCGTGCGTCGCGGACCACCGTGATGTCCCCGCGCGCCTCCAGGGCGTCCTCGAAGGCGTGGTGGGTGGCCACCCGGCGGCCACGGGCCGGGCCGGCCTCGTGCAGCAGCAGGGCTCCGGTACAGACGCTAGTGGTCCAGGAGGCCTGGGCGGAGGTCTTGCGGATCCACTCGACGAGTACTGGGTTGGACACCTCGGTGCGGGTGCCGTTCCCACCCGGTACCAGCAGCACGTCGAGCGGCGGGTGGTCGTGGAAGGTGTGGTCGGGCAGCACCCGCATGCCCTTGTTGCAGCGGACGGCGTCCGGCCGTTCGGCGATCAGTACGGCGGTGTCGCCTTGGTCCCGGATCATCGCGGAGGAGGTGAACACCTCCCAGGGGCCGACGAGGTCCAGCTCCTCGGCTCCGTCGAACAACAGCAGTCCGTAGGTCGTCATGCGTACTCCCTGATGGATCGGAATCTGTCCCGGTACTCGGACGGCGCGATGCCGACCTGCCGGTGGAAGGCGCGCCGCAGCGTCTCCGCGGTACCGAAGCCGTACCGGTGGGCGATGGCCTCGACGGGGTCGTCACCCTCGACCAGGGCCCGCCGGGCCGCCTCCACGCGTACCCGCTCCACGTAGCTCGCCGGAGGCGTGCCGAGTTCGGCGGTGAACCGGCGCTGGAGGTGACGGGGGCTCAGACCCGCGTGGACGGCCAGGTCGGTGATGCCGTGCCGGGCGCCGGGATCCGCGTGGATCGCCGCCACCGTGGCCCGTATCGGATCGCTGGACGGCTGGCGCGACCACAGCGGCACGCTGAACTGCGACTGGCTGCCGGGTCGGCGCAGGAAGAGGACCAGCTCCTGGGCGACGGCGTGGGCGGTGTCGCGGCCCAGGTCGTGCTCCACCAGGGCGAGCGCGAGGTCCATGCCGGCGGTCACCCCGGCCGAGGTCCACACCCTCCCGTCCCTGATGAAGATCGGGTCGCAGTCCACCCGCAGATCCGGATGCTCCCGGGCGAGCTGTTCCGCACGGGCCCAGTGGGTGGTGACCCGGCGGCCCTCGATCAGCCCGGCGGCCGCCAGCAGGAACACCCCGCTGCATACCGAGGTGACCCGGCGGGCGGTCGCCCCGGCCGCGGCGACCCACTCGGTCAGCGCACCGTCCCGCACCGCCCGGTCGACCCCACTGCCGCCCACCGCCACCAGGGTGTCGATTCCGCACGGGTCGAGATCGGCCACACCGTACCCGGCGTGCACGGGCAGGCCGCTGGCCGACCGGACCGCGCCGGCGCTCGGCGCCAGAATCCGGCAGTCGTAGCCGCCCGAGAGCGAATCCGCGTACTGGAACACGTCGTGCGGGCCGACGAGATCCAGTGACTGGAAGCCATCGAAGACCACGAAGACGATGCGGCGTTGTTGCACGTCCTCAGCCTGCTGGGACTCCGGTGATGGCGTCAACGACGGACATCCCACGATTTGCGCCATCGTCTCAACGGCGGCGGTCCGGACGATGACCGGGGCCGCCGCTGCCACGCGCCCGGCACCGCGGCAGCGCTCTCGCCACGGGCCGCCCGCGCCTAACCGGCGTTCCGCCAGGTGAGCAGAGCCAGCTCGGCGCCGAATCCGACCAGCAGCCCACCGCCGCCGACCGGCGCCACCGAGCGCACCCGGTAGAGGTCGGACCTCTCCTCGCCGTGGCGGAGGTCGGTGAAGCGCCAGGTGCGCACCAGGCCGTCGAACGCACGGGCCACCACCACCGGGAGGCCGGCGACGACCGCGAGTGCCACCAGGTATCTCCCTGACCACACATCACCGCTACTCAGGGGCTGGTGAGCTGAGGAATGATGACGACGTACCGATACACAGTGGCCGAGCTGCGCGGGCAGCTGCGGCAGTTGGTTCTGAGTGGGGCCGCGATCGCGCTGGGGGTGGCCTTCCTGATCGCCTCGGTCAGTGGAAGTGGGGCGCTGGTGGAGTCGTTCAGCCAGACCGCGGCAGCCGAGGTGGGGCCCGGCGACGTTCAGGTGACCAGACCAGTGGTGAAGGGCGGGGTGGACGCCGCCACGGCCGCCCGGACCCGGCAGGTGGCCGGGGTTGCCGGGGTGGCGCTGCGGCTGACCGGCCGGGGCGGACTACTGACCGCGGACGGGCGGCCACTCGACGGCGCCGCGATAGTGACAGCGGTCGCCGCCGATCCGGCGCTGCGCTGGGCAGTTGCTGAAGGACGGGCGGTGGCCGGGCGCACCCGGCGAGGTGCTGCTCGACACCGACACCGCGCGGCGGATCGACGCCGCGCCCGGCTCGGACGTCCGGCTGACCCGTGCCGACGGCGGAACCACCACCGCCCGGCTGGTCGGCACCCTGGACGGCCGCGGCGCGCCCAGCTTCGCCGGGCATCCGATCGTCGCTGTCCCGGACGGCGCGGTGGAACGGTACGCCGCCGCCGTCACCGCGGCCCAGCTGGACGTCCGGCTCCTGTCCGGCGCCTCCCGGTCGCACACCACCGAGGCGCTACGCGCCGCCCTCGGCGACGGACCAGAGGTCCGCACCCGGGAGGCGTCCGTGGCCGAGGCGACCCGGCAGAGCAGGACCCTCTACGGCGTGGTCCTGATCGCCGCACTGTCCTTCGTACTGATCGCGCTCGCGGTGGCACGAATGGTGGTCAGCAACACCTTCTCCGTCGTGCTGGCACAGCGCACCCGTCAGCTCGCCCTGCTGCGCTGCGTGGGTGCCGACCGGGCTCAGATCCGCCGGCTGATCCTCCGTCAGGGCCTGCTGCTCGGCATGGGAGCATCGGCCGCCGGGGTGCTGCTCGGGGTGGGGCTCTGCGCGGCCGCGACGGCCCTGGCCCGGACCGCCGACCTCGGGCCGGTGCACCTGCGGCTGCTGCCGTCCCCGCTGACCTGCGTGCTGGCCGGCCTGTTCGGGGTACTGCTCACGCTGCTGGCCGTCCGCGGACCGGCGAAGAAGGCCTCCGCAGTGCCACCGGTGGCCGCGCTCGGCGGTGCGTACGGCACGGTCGGTACAGTGGCCCGGCTGCGTGCGGCGGCATGGTCCGTGGTGCTGCTGCTGGCCGGTGTCGCCTCGCTGGTGCTGGGGGTGGTGGCACCGCCGCCGCTGTCGCTGCTCGCCGTCACGCTCGGCGCGATCTGCAGCTTCTTCGGGGTGCTGCGGCTCAGCCACCGGCTGCTGCCCGCCGTGGTGGCCGCGCTCGGTGGCCCGGCCCGCCGGCTCGGCGGCACTGCCGGACGGCTCGCCACACAACAGCTGCGGCTCAATCGGCCCGGACCGGCGCCACCGGGTCGGCCCTTCTGCTCGGGGTCACGGTGATGGTCGGCGCCGTCACCGCACTTGAGATCACCTCCAACTCGCTGGTGCCGGTGGTCTCCGCACGCCAGCCCGCCGTCTTCTCGGCTGCCGTCGGCGGCGGGCGCGCGCTGCCCGCCGGGGCGTTCGCCGCGCTCGGCGAGCAGCGCGGGCTCGCCGTCACGCCGGTCCGCTCGGCCACCGTGGACGTCGACGGACACGGCACGCTGGTGGCGTCCGTCGACCCGACCCGGCTCAACTCCCGTGCCGACGGGGTCGGCCGGGCCCGGGCACTGGCCGACGGGGCTGCGCTCAGCGGTCTCGCCGACGGGCGTGAGAGCGTACACCGGATCACGGCCCCGGGACGGGCCGGCACCAGCCTGCGGATCGAACCGGGGCGCAGCAGCCTGCCGTTCACGCTTCAGAGCGGGGCCGTCCTGCTGGTGACGCCGGCGACCCTGGAGCGGATCGTCCCCGGTGCGGCCGTCACCACGGTCTGGGTCAGCCTGGCCGAGGGCACCGACCGGCTCGCCGCCCGCCGGGCGATGGACCGGGCGCTGGCCGACTATCCGCAGGTCGTGGTCACCGACACGGCGGCGCAGGCGCAGGACCTGCGGTCGCTGCTGGACCGGATGACGCAGATCACGATGGTGCTGCTGTCGTTCTCCGTCGCGATCGCCGGGCTGGGCGTGGCGGCCACCCTGATGCTCAGCGTCGGCGAACGCGCCCGTGAGATCGGCATGTTGCGCGCGATCGGGATGTCACGCCGGCAGCTGCGCCGGATGCTCACGCTGGAGGCGCTGCTGCTCTCGCTCGCCGCAGCGCTGGCCGGCACCGCTCTGGGGCTGGGTTACGGCTGGGCGGCTGCGCGCTCGGTCACCTCCACGGTGGGGACTGTCGGCGGCGCGCCGGTGCCCCTGGTACTGGCGGCACTTGGGCTGACGGTACTGGTCGGGCTGGCCGCTGCCGTGCTGCCGGCGCGGCGGGTGGGGCGGATGACCGTGGTGGCCGCGTTGCACTCGGCGTAGGCGCGGACGCTTCCGTCGGGGCTTCGGGGCTTCGGGGCTTCGGGGCCTTGGGGCCTCGGGTTCGAGTACGGCGGCACCCGGTGCGCCGATCCGCCCGAGCGATCCCAGGGGCTCCGGCGGTTACCTCGGCCGGACCTCCTCGGGTTATGACGGCCGCCCGCCGAACTGCCAGTTGTGCACCTCGATCTCGGCGTACCGATCCGGAGTCAGGATGGCGCGTGCCGTTTCCTGGTCCGACGCCCGGACGAACACCGCCGTGCCCAGCCAGGTGGTGCCGTCGTCGGACAGCAGCGGCCCGTAGGCGATCAGCTCGTCCCGGTCGGGCGGCACGGCGAGGTCGGCGGCCCGTCCCGAACCGAGGCCGAGCACCAGGTACCGGTTGCCGCCGGTTCGGCCACCGGGGAAGTCCCACATGGTGCGCCCCAGTAGGTTGCGCCACCGCCGCAGCAGCACGTCCCGGTACACGCCGGCCTGGTAGCCGGGCTCGTCGAAGGCGAACGCGCGGGCGGCGGCGGGATCGGGCAGGTCGACGATGTGCACGCTTCCGGTGGGTGTGTCGCCGTCGTCGGCGAGGGTCGGTCCCCGGGCGATCATCTCCTTCGCGTACCGGTCCATATAGGACCAGTGCTCCTCCAGTAGCTCGTCGCGCAGCGGCAGGGAGCCGGGCCGGTCGCGGTGGTAGCAGAGGAATTCCATACCTGAGGATCTCTCCAGGGAGGCCCCCAGGTCGAGCGGGTTTCACGGCGACGGCTGCTCGGCAGCCTCGTCCAGGAGCGCACGTGCCGACTCCGCGTAGTGGGCGTGCTGGAGCCGCGCGGGCGGTTCGTCGACCGGGCACTTGACGACCCGCCCGGTCATCCGGTGGATCTCGACCTTGCGCCGCAGTTCCAGGAAGAGGAAGTACCTGCTCAGCACCTTCGAGCGGGCCGCGGATCCCTCGAACCGGCTGGCAATGCTTCAGGAATGCCGAAGTTGCGCACGGGCGACCAGAGCACCCGAAGGGGGAGGAAGTCCCCGGCCGCGGCGCTGGGCACCCAGTGGGGCTCAGGAGTGCTCGCGGGATGTCGCAGAATCAGGCTGGGACGGCGGACTCGCCCTGCTCCAGGGCTACCGGGATGCCGTCTCCCGCCGCCCGGGCCAGCCGGTCGTGCAGTGCCTGCGAGGCTGCCCCCTGCGCGGTGGAGACCACCTGGATGCCGGAGGCGTCTGTGACGGGTGAGTAGGTGTAGAGCGGGAAGCCGAGCACCGTGGGCCCGAGCGCGCTGATCCGCCTGATCGCGCCGTCCAACGTTTGCCGGGAGTACCGGCACCGGTAGAGGTCGAGCCGGTTGAGGTCGATCTTCGGGTCGGCCTTCTTGGCGGCAGCCGCCAGCGCCCGGCCCCGGGTCAGGTCCGTGACGCACAGGGCGACGCGCCCCACCGGGTAGTCGGTGATCAGCGAGCCCCACACGTCCACGAAGGCGCTACGCCCCTGCGCGCCGACCGCCTGGGACAGCTCCTCGGCCTCGGGGGTGTTCGCCGGTGTCCCTTGGTAGCCGGTCGGCGGCGTGGTGGGTTGTGAGTGCTGCCACTGCGCCTGCGTCGGGCACGGGCGCACGCCCGCGCTCTGCGGGGACTGCTGCTGCCTGGCCGCCGTCGAACTTCCGCACCCCGTAAGGGCGGTGGCGGCAAGTATGAGGACGGTGACACGGAGAGGCCGGGGCATGTCGACTCCAGGGACTGTTGGTTCCGGTGTGCGATCGTCCCTGTGACGTGCCTGCACGCAGGGCGGTTCCCTCAGCACCGTCCAGGGCGAGAACAGGCCGGACCGTACTCCGAGTTGCTCCCGTCACCTGTGTCGGATTGTTGACGATCCACCCGTCGGCCGGTCGGCAGCGAGGTCGCCTCGGCCGGGCGAGGGTCGCCGCCCACGGGACAGCGCCTGAGTCTCCCGCGTCCGACGAGGCGACGCCGGAGGAGCGGGCACTCAGAGACGAGCCGGCACTCCGCGGAAAAGGCTTCGTCTCCGCTGGCGGCACGGTCACGTGGGCCACGCGAGAGGGCCGTGGGCTCAGCGCATCGCCGGGGCGATCCAGCAGAAGTACTCGATCGCCGTGCCGAGCAGCAGACCGCAGCAGTGCAGTGCGAAGAGCGCGGCCCGGTTCCCCCGGCGCACCGCCGGCGACAGCAGCATCAGGGCCGGGAGGGCCAGGCCCAGCGCCGGGCCCGAGACGAGCAGCAGTGCCAGCAGGACCACCGCACCCACGGTTCCGCCGGAGGCGAGCCCCATCACACCGGCCACCAGGCCGCCGCCCAGGATCATCGTGAGCATCGGGGTGGCGGCGAGCAGCTGCAGCAGCCCCAACAGCACCCAAGGCCAAGTCAGTTCGTCACCCTGACGGGCCCGGGACGGCTCGTTGGCGTAGGTGTCCGCCATGCTGCTCACTTCCTCGCAGACGTGTCTCGCTGTGCTTGCCGATCCATTCTCGAGATCACGCGAGGCTGCGGCCTGAGTACCCGTACTCAAAGGAACCTGGGCACACTTGGCGGGTAGCCACCCCAACTCCCGAATCCCGTACCGCCCGCGCCGACTCACCGGCCGGGGTTGTGCACAGCTGCGCCGGCACGATGCCCCGGCAGCCATGGACCGGCTGTGTCCGAGCACCGCCGGTCGGGCAGTAGCCGCGGTGGCCCGGCAGATGGAGCCCCGCCAGGGGCCGGAGCCCCGCGCGTCGGGAGCGCCGTCGCGCGATGCGTGAGCACGTCGTCGCCCGCCGCGCCGGCCGCGCCTGCTCCGCCGCCTCGGTGTTCAACGGATTCCGTTGGACACCGCCTGCCGTGCGGCCATCGCCAGACCGTCCGTCCATGGTTCTCCGTGGCCCGGCAGGACAAGATCGATATCGTGCTCAGCGATCTTGTCCAGCGAGGCCAGCGCGGACCGGCTGTCCTGGGTGAAGGCCCGGCAGATGACGCACGGTCCGATCCGTCCGGCGACCGCGTCGTGGGTGACCAGGGCGTCGCCGGTGAAGGCGATGGAGGCGTCCGGAAAGAGGTAGCTGGTGCTGCCGTGCGTGTGGCCCGGGGTGAGTACGGCCAACGGGCTTCCGGGGACGGTGAGTTGGCAATCGTCCGAGAAGGTGCGAAGTTCCCGGACGGCCGGCGTGCGCAGCGCGCCGCCGCGAGCCAGGTGCAGTGGTGCCCGCAGGCCGCTCGGGCGGCGGACCGCGTAGCCGAGCAGCGACCGCTCCGGATGCCAGACTTTGTTGAGCTGCCGCGGTTCCGCGAGGATCGGTGCGTCGGACTCGTGTACCGACACCTCGGCGCCGGAGGCAGCGCGGACCCGCTCGGCGAGGCCCACGTGGTCGGGGTGGCCATGGGTGATCAGTACTGCCGCGATGTCGGTGACCGGTCGGCCGAGGTCGCGCAGCGTGCCGAGGAGGCCGTCCCAGTGCGCGGGCAGTCCGGCGTCGACCAGTACCAGGGCCGGCCCGGTGTCGACGAGGTAGAAGTTGACCAGGTGGTCGCCCAGCCGGTGGACGGTGGGCGTCGAGGTGGAGGGAGCAGCCATCGGGATCACCGGCCCAGCTCGATGGTGGTGCCGGGAAGGGCCGCGACCCGCTCGGCGCCGAGCAGCCCTGCCGCCGTCCAGGCGCCGGGTGGTGGGCCGTCGAGCAGCCTGGAGGCGGTCTCGGCGGCCAGCGCTGCGGTGAAAGCGAAGCCTTCGCCCGTGCTCAGCTCGGCGACGTGCAACTGCCCGTCTGCGTCGGCGAGTTCAGCGTAGCCGTGGGAGCGGTGCTCCGTCTCGCCGCTGCCGCGCGGCACGGCGTACGCGGTGACGTCGGGCGCGCCGCTGGCCTGCCGTGCCGCCTCCAGATCGCCCGTCGGCACCGGGATCACCGCACGCGTCATGCCGCCGAAGGTGAGCGTGGTGGCGCCCGTTCCGAGCGGTGTGCGGACCAGCTCGCCGGCACGGTACCTGGTGGCGCCCTCGGCGGCGGCCTCCGCGACGGTGGTGCGCACGCCTTCGGTGTCGTACGCGCTGGTGGCGGCGGAGGCGACGGTCACCGCGGCCGGGCGCACTCCCTGCCCGAGCAGGGTCAGCACCAGTGCCTCGGTGGCGGCCGGGCCGAACCCGGCCCCGGTCACCAGCGCGACACCGTGCTCGCGGGCCTCGACGTCGCGGTCGAGCAGCGCGCGCACGGCGGCCCGCTCGTTGGCGAGGTCCACGTACGCCGTTCCGGCGTCGACGCAGGCCGCCACCACCGCGGGCGCGAGCCGGGTGAACGGCCCGACCGTGTTGACCAGCACCCGCCCCGCGCGAGCCGCCGCGGCCAGCGAAGCGGGATCCGCGAGATCCACGGTCAGTACCGACACCGCATCGCTGTCGAGCCGTGCGGCGGTCTCGGCCAGGCGCGCAGCGTCCCGGCCGGCCAGCACGACTCTCCCGCCCCGCTGGACAAGGTGCCCGGCGATCAGACTGCCGGTGGCACCGGATGCGCCGAGAACGAGGAAGTCACTCCGCATGATCATGCTCTTTTCCGCCCCACAGAGGGCTGTCGCCGACGACAATGGAATCATGACACGACATCGATGTTGTGTCATCAATGTCGTGTCATTGATAGACTGGTCTCCGTGCCGAGGTCAACCGACAAGCGAAGCGAGGGACAGCCCGTGACCTTCGACCACAGCCGCCCCGCCCGGGTGGCCCACGAGGAACTGCGCTACCTGCTCCTGGCTGCCCAGCGGGAGGGTAGCCGCAGGCTCGGCGAGTCCCTGCGTCACCTGGGCCTGACGCCCGCTCAGGCCGAAGTGCTCGACGTCCTGGCCGGTCATCAGCCGGTCACGCTGGCCGCCCTCGGGCGACTGCTGGTCTGCGAACAGGGCAGCCCGAGCCGGCTCGTCGACTCCCTGGTCCAGCGCGACCTGGTCAGCCGAGTACCGCACGAGCAGGACAAACGCGCCGTACTGATCGAACTCACCGACGCCGGTCGAAGCCTGGCCGCCCAGCTCGGCGAGGCGACCGGCCGGCTCACCGCCGAGATGGCCGGCCGACTGTCGGCGGCGGACATCGGGACCCTCACCGGCCTGCTGCACACCCTCCTGGAGGGCACCGACGTCGCCCAGGCCATCCGCAGCCGCTTCCCCCGCTGAGTCGGCCTGGCGACCACCGCCGACCACGCCGGCCCACGCAGGACTGAGGACCCCGGCATCCACACCGGGGTCCTCTCCTCCGGCAATCCGGCAAGCCGACAGCGGCCGGTGAGGTGCCGATGAACGACGTCGTCCGCAAGGACAGGCGTGAGGCCGTGGTCCACGAGAAGGGCAAGGTCGGGCGCATCCCGCACTCGGCGCCTCGATCACCCGCCCGATCAGGTGGGAGCCGATCGGCCATCAGTCCGACGGCCGCGGCGTTGTCGTCCGTGGCTCCCGCGCCTCACCATCCCTCCGCGCGCCCCATCACGAGGAGCGCCGTAGCATGACCGCTGTGAAGGTCGCGATTCTGGACGACTACCAGGGCGTCGCCCTCGAGTGCGCCGACTGGGGCCAGCTGGACGCCGAGATCGAGGTGTTCACCGACCACATCCCGGACACGGACGAACTGGTCCGCAGGCTCGCCGGCTTCGAGGTCGCCGTCGCGATGCGCGAGCGCACGTGGTTCACCGCCGAGGTTCTGCGCCGGCTGCCCGATCTCAAGCTGCTGGTCAGCACCGGCCCGCGGAACGTGGCGATCGACGTGGCGGCCGCCGCACGGCAGGGCATCGTGGTCTCCGGAACCGGATACTTCGGGGCGCCCACCGCCGAACTCACCTGGGCGTTGATCCTCGCCGCCGCACGCAACCTCCCGGTCGAGGAGCGTGCGATGCGGGACGGCGGCTGGCAACGCACGGTCGGCACCGGGCTGCACGGGAAGACCCTCGGCCTTCTCGGACTGGGAAACCTGGGCAGCAGCGTGGCCAGGATCGGCCAGGCGTTCGGTATGGGCACCATCGCCTGGAGCCAGCACCTCACACCCGAACGCGCGGCCGAGCACGGGGTGACGGCTGTGACCGAACAGGAGCTGTTCGCCACCGCGGACGTGCTGTCGGTGCACCTGGTGCTCAGCGACCGCACCAGAGGACTCGTCGGCAGTGCGGAACTCGCCGCGATGAAACCGTCCGCGATCCTGGTGAACACCTCGCGGGGGCCGATCGTCGATCAGGACGCCCTGCTGGACACCCTGCGGCGCAAGGCGATCCGGTGCGCGGCGCTCGATGTCTACGACGTCGAGCCGCTGCCCGCCGACCATCCCTTCCGTACGCTGCCGAACACCGTACTCACCCCGCACATCGGCTACGTGACCCGCGAGCTCTACGAGGTCTTCTACCGCGACGCGGTCGAGGACATCGCCGCCTTCCAGGCGGGACAAAGGGTACGCACCCTCACCTAGCCTCCGACGGGGCGGCGAAGGGGTCCGGCGGCCGGATTCGTGGTGCAAGAGTGCCGTCGCTGCGCCGGCCGGAGTTCATCCTCGACTACTGGTCCGTGCCGCTGCACCACAGCTCGCCGGCGGCGCGGGAGTGGCTCCTCGACAGCGAGGCCGTCATCGGGCTGCTCGAGAGCAACCACGCCCCACTGAAGGCGCAGGGCTATTCCTACACGGCCGTGCCGGACCGGAGGGTGACGGTCCACCACGACGCCGGAGCGGCGATCGAGGCAATCTGGTCACGGCGTCGCTCGGACGACAGCGAGATCGAGCGTCTCGCCGTTCACCTCGAGATCGCCCGGGAATCCGCCGGCCGGCGGATCGTCGGCATTCAGTACGCGCCGACGACGGCGGATTCAGGTCCGCGCGGCCATGTGGCAGCCGAACTACCCTCCGGTACAGGCGATCTGACTGCACCAGTCGGCAGCCGCAAAGGAACTGATCATGCCCGGAACATCGCGCATGGTCCGGTCGATGGCAGCGTCGCACCGCATCCTGCTCAGCTCGCTGCCCGCCACGCCGCGTCCAAGGGGCTGACCGCCGTCATCTCCTGCAGGCTCTTGAAGATCGCCCCGCGTTTGCCGCATTGCGGCCCGGCTCTATCGAGTGGGCACCGCAGAGCCCGGTCAGTACGGGACCGGGCGGTTCTCCTGCACCCAGAGCTTTTCGGCCTCGCTCCCCGAAGGGGGCGGCGCCACGCCGTCCGTCATCCAAAGGTCTCGGGGCGTTTCGTCGACGTGGAACTCGCAGTACAGGCCGCGCTCGGTGGTGTGGGGGGCTATGCCCCGCGTGTCATGAGCCGCAACTGAGCAACACCGTTGGCAGGTGATCGACAAAACCTCCAGGCTAATCCGCGAAAAGGGTGCCGACCAGGTCGGCACCCCCAGGTAATGGCAGCCGCCGGGCTGACCACGGCGGATCGGGAGGGTGAGTCCGGCGTCGACGGTGGCGCGGTCGAGTTCGAGGCCGTTCGCGAAGGAGTGCAGGTGGGGCAGGTGGGGCAGGTGGGGCAGGTCGGCGTAGCGAACCGTGGTGATCCAGTCGGTGAGCTTGGCGTAGTTGCCCTCTGCTGGGGTCAGTGGCTGAGCGAACTCGCCGGTGAGGTGGGAGAGTTCGGTCATCTCGAGGCAGGCTTTGGTGAGCGCCCGCAGTAGCGCGGTGTCCCTATCACGCAGGCTCTCGGGGCGGGTGAGTAGGAGGAGGGCGAAGCGCTGCGGGGTGGTGACCGGCTTGTCGCCCTCGGCGCGGCCCTGGATGATGTAACGGTAGAGCAGGTTGAGGCTCCCGATGTATCCCAACTCCGCGATCTCTCAGAAGAGTTGGAGGACAGGGACGGCTGGGTCCTCCGTGCGGCGGGTGCGCGGGTGGTCGCGGTAGGGGCCGACGAGGGTGGGATCGTAGCGGGGTGCGCGGCGGTTGGCGGTGGGCTCCTTCATGCGGGCGTGCCGCTTGACGGTGTTCAGGGCGACATCGAGGCGGCGGGCGCATTCGAGCAGGCCGACGCCTTGGTCGAGCAGATTGTGGACCCGCTGCCAGCGTTCGCGGGTGCTCTGCTTGCGTTCGCCCCCGGGGCCGGGCGGGGTTCACGGCGGTGGCCCAGCAGGCGGCGTGGGAGCGGACGTCGCTCAGGACCTTGCCGCGCAGGTTGCTCCACAGGTGCCACCTGTCGCTGATCTGCGCTGCTTCGAGGAGGGCTTGGCGGATCGCCTCGCCATAGGGGTGGAGCCGTCCCGGCAGACGTACTCGGTCCTGGGATGCTCGCGCAGCCACGCCGCCGGGGTCTCGGCGGTGCGGTCGGGCAGGACGTCGATCCGCTCGCCGGTCTCGGCGTCGACGATCACGGTGGCGTAGCGGTGCCGGGGCTTGAGGGCGAAGTCGTCGATGCCGAGCACCCGCGCCCCGGGACCTGGGCCGGGCCGCCGACGCGCTCACCGCTCGTACCACCACGCCGACCACGTTGCCGGACCGTCCGGCGGACCGGGAGCAGGGGTGTCACCTCGGCTCAACCGCCCGACAGGGCGCGGCGCAGTACCGCGATCACCTGTTCCTCGGGGAATCGGGTCAGTGCCGCTGCCTCCGCGCCGGCCAGCACGTCGGCCAGGCTCTCCGGTGTCGCGGAATCGACCAGTGCCCGTATCCACTCTGCCAGGTCAGCGATATCCTCCGGCAGGCCCGGCGGCAGCGCACCCGTGTACGGCCCGGGGTCAGTGCGTGCTTGTCGCGCGGTTGGCGTCGCCGTCCTCCTGGCGGGGCGCCGGCCGTGCGGCCTACGCACGAATCCCCGGTTCACGGGAGGCATGGCCACAACTCGATCAGGCTCGTCCCGGCGTGCCGGCACGCTGTCCGCGGCCGGCTCCGGCTCACGTGCCGGCACCGGCTCGCCGGCGCTCGCGTACCGGCCAGGAGGAAGACCCACCTTGTACGGGTGCACGCATACCGGCACCCGCCCCGCGGCGTACCGGAACCCGTCAGCCGGATCGAACGGGCACTCCAGGGTGGGCCGTTCGTAGACGTCGAAGCCGCCGGCCGGGAACCGCAGCGACGGGCAGAACCAGCACACGTCGTAACCGCTGTCTTCCTCGATGAACGGCACCTTGTCCACCGGAGCACCATACCGACGCCCCGGCCCGCCCTACCGCCCGGCCACCAGTCCGACGAGCGGTGGGCTCTGATCGAGCCGGTGATCACGTAAGGAAAGCCGCACGTCCCGCAGTAAGCGGCCGTCAGGGACGTCACGAGATGCGGGAGATCGTCAATGCGATCCGGTACCAGGGCCGGACCGGCTGCCAGTGGGACTACCTGCCGCACGACCTGCCGCCGCGCAGGGCGGTCTACTGCTACTCCGCCAAGTGGTGTGACGACGGCGTCGATCAGACGATCCACGACCTGCTCCGCCCAGGGGCGCACACAGGGGGGCCGGTGCCCTGCGGTGGCGAACCGCCCACCAGGCATTCGACATCGCTTTCGACGGCCAGCTCACGGTCGGCCGCCGTTGACTCACACCACCCCGGGTTTCGCCGTCGGCTGGAAGCCCTCCGTGATATCAGGTGAACCGGACCTGGCTCACGTCGATGGAGACCATGGTCTGGTCGAGGATCGGTCGGTGGTCGGCGTCGCGGCGGTAGGCCCGGCGTTTGGTGGGGAGGAGGATGCCGCCGGCCTCCACGGTGTCGTAGACGTACCGTGCCGCGGCGAACCCGCCTGCGATGTCGACGTGGTAGTCGTGCCGACGCAGAAGGTGGTCGGGGCCGAAGTAGAAGTCCTGTCGGGTGCTGTGGCTGGCGATGTCGGGCGGGAAGGTGGCGCGCAGTCCGTGCCAGAGTTCGCCTCCTTCCCGCCACGGTTCGATGTCGGTGACGGTGACGCCGGGCATGGACAGCAGGAAGGGGGTGGTGAGGTAGGTCCACAGTGCGTAGCCGTTGAAGTAGGCGCGGTCCAGTGGGTCCCAGCGCGTGTTGAGGTCGTGACCGGCGAAGGACTCGCGCGGTTCGTCGCGTTCGGCCACGACGCGTCCGTCGAGTTTTTCGATGCTGATCCGGTCGGCCGTGAAGTCGCTCCTCTGGTCGGGCGCGCCGAACGGCCGCACGGAGGCGTGCTGCTCGTGCAGCCAGACGGTCATCTCCCGGGGGGTGGAGTCCTGCGGTGCGCCCTTGATGACGAACATGTCGCCACCGCTGACGATGGTGGCGCGGACCACGCTCAGTGCGTTCCAGCGGTCGAGGCCGCCATGGGCGTCGAGGACCTCTGCGAGCAACGTGTTCATGCCGGTCTCCTGGTCGGTCGTGCCGGACGGCAGTGCCTGGAAGACGCTTCAACCATGGCTTGGCGAAGGCTTCCTTTCCGTCAAAGTCGTGGTTGGGGCTGCCGTTGCGATCACCAGCGGCCTTGAGCGGCTCATCGATGCCGGTGCGAGAGGGGGGCCGATTCGGGGAAGGCCCGCCGGGCCCGGTGGTACACGGTGGCCCCGGCAAGCAGGCCCAGCACCATGGTCGCACCGGCGAGGAGGATCCCGGTGAAAGCCGACCCCGCGGGGATCGCCGAGGCATGGATCCAGCGGATGGCGAAATTGGTGCTTGCCGTCACGGGAAAGACGAAGATCCACAGGCCCGGATGGAACGAGGGCTGGTACAGCTCCGGGAGGAGGAAGGCAACGATGAGGACGGTGAAGAGCAGGGTGCCGGCAGAACCGTGGCCGACGGCGTCGAACGCGCCCTTGTGGGCTGCGGTCCAGGCGATGCCGCCGGTCGCCGGTGGAATGATCAGGACGGTGAGGGCCGGGCGGGCGGGCCTGGGCAGGGGGTCCCTGGTGACGAGGCTGCCGAGGATGACGGCGCCGAAGGCCAACCAGTACAGCAGCCCCACCGCGAAGGCGGCATCGGCGACACCGGGCAGTCTGAGCGTCGAGGCGGTGGCGCTCGCGACGAACGGTGCGGAGGAGACGGGCAGCAGATAACCGGGGTGCAGGACGGCCGCACTCAGGGCGCCCGTGAGCCAGTGAGCCAGTAGGCGCGCAGCGATCAAGGTGGCCACGGTGACGAACACCGCATAGGCCCAGCGTGCCTCCGCGATTCCGAACCGCGAGAAGTGGCCTGCGATCAGCATGCCGATGATGGGGACGTACGCAAGGGTGAAGCCCTGGCCGGGATGGCGCAGGTCGTGGCGCAGGTTGCGCCATCGGGCGCCCGCGGATGCCCTGCCCTGGAGCGACTTCGGGCGCACTTCGAATTCCTGGGCGGGGACATGGTCGACAACGGCTTCGCCCGCGGATGCCTGGCGGGCAACCTCGGCGCCGAGGTGGCGGACCACTCCGAGGAGATCCGCTCCGCCGTCCGGGGCGGCTTCCGGCGGTGGACCTCGCGCATCCAGCAAGTGCTCACCGAAGCCAAGGAAACAGGTGAACTCGACGCCGCTCTCGACGTGGAGGCGGCCGCGCTGTTCATCCTCAGCGCCTGGGAGGGCACGCTGATCGCGGCCCGGGCCGACAAGTCCTCCGCACCCCTCGACGCCTTCTTCCGCATGGTCTTCGACGTCGTCCTGCGCTGATCGCGGCTACCCGCAGGAGGCCCGCCGGCCCCACTCACCCTTGCGCTGGCCGCACGCGCGGACGCCCACCCGATACCGCTTCCGCCGCCGGTGACCAGCGCTGGCGTGCCTGCGAACTGCCGGGGCGTGGCTGTCTTCTCTCTTGTTGCTGCGTTTTCGTGGAGTGGTGGGAAGAATGCGGCGTACCGATGACGGCTCGGCGTCCGGAGCCGCCATCGGTACGTCTGACGGCCCGGCGTTCGCAGCCGCCGGGCGTGTCGTGCGTCAGCGGCGGCGCAGGCGCTTGTCGGTGATGGGCGGGGTGGGGTCGATGTGTGCTTGCGCTCGAAGACAAACACAGCCGTCGGCCGAGGTGGGAGGCATGCTTCGACAGGGGGTCCAGCTAGGCCCCCTTCGCGGTGGTCCGCGGCGGGGTCCCCGGATTTACCGTGGTGCCATGGGTCAGGAGCCGAATGCGGAGTTGCAGCAATTCCTGCGCTCCCGCCGCGCGAAGATCGCCCCCGAGGGGGTGGGCCTGCCGCCGCACTTGCCGCTGCCGCTGGCGTCAGCGCCGGAACATCCCGGTCAGGACGCTCCACCAGCTGCGGCGCTGGCGAGGGACGGCGGCTGGAACGGGAGGTTCCGGCGCTGACGGCTGGGCGGTGGGTGGCGCGGGCGGCGTCGCCGACTTGGTCGACGCGGTCGGCTGGGTGGGCTGGGTCGGCGCGGTGGTGGGCGCAGTTGTGGGTGCGGTGAGTCCCTTGGCCGTAGCCTCCCCGTCGGCCGTCCGCGGGGTGAAGCGCACTGGCAGGCCGACCAGGTGGCGGGACAGCCAGGCCGATGTCCAGGTCAACTCATCTTCAAAAACGCCCAGTTGGAGGTCGGGCAGGCGGGTGAGCAAGATGTCGATGCCAGTCTCCGCGATGGCCCGGCCGATGTCCTGGCCGGGGCACTCGTGCGGGCCGCTGCCGAAGGACAGGTGCGAGCGGTTGCCGGAGAGTGGTTTCGACAGGTCGGGGCGGACGGCCGGATCGACGTTGCCGGCCGCGAGACCGAGCAGGAGCATGTCGCCGGCCTTGATCTGGCGACCGCCGAGTTCGGTGTCGCCGGTCGCCCAGCGGCCCGCTACCAGGACCATCGGCGGGGAGTCCCAGAGGACCTGGTCCAGGGCGTCGGGCAGCGTCATGTGGCCGCCGGACAGGTGGGCGCGGAACCGCCGGTCGGTGAGGACGAGCTTCAGGGTGTCCGCGATCAGGTTGACGGTCGTCTCGTTCGCGGCGAGCAGCACCACCCGCAGGTGCTCCAGCACCTCGTCGTCGGTGAGCCCGGCATCGTGCTGCATCAGCCATGTCACGAGGTCGGGTCCAGGTGCCGCCCGCTTGCGGTCCATCGTCCGGCGGAGCGTCTCCACCACGTAGTCGTTGCTCGCGATGGCCGTCTCGGTACCCTTCATCAGGTCCCGGGTGGCATCGACCAGCCGTGGCCCGTACTCCTCGGGCATCCCGAGGAGTTGCGTCATGACCAGCATCGGCAGGTGCTCGGCGAACTGGGCCACCAGATCGGCCTGGCCGGTCGGGCCGAAGTCCTGGATCAGCTGGTCGGCGAAGCGGGTGACGTAGCGGCGGACCCCGCGCCGGTCGAAGCGGTTCAGACTGTCGGTGACCGCGCCGCGCAGGCGCTTGTGCTCCTCGCCGTCAGCGAAGACGCACATCGGCTGCCAGGCGATCACCGGCATCAGCGGGGAGTCCGGTGTGACCAGCCCGTTCCGGAACGCAGTCCAGCGGCGGGAGTCCCTGGAGAACCGGGAGGGCGTGCGCATGGCGGCGAGGTTCGCCGCGTGGCCGAGGACCAGCCACGCCGGGAGGTCGCCGTGGAGTAACACGGGTGCCACCTCGCCGTGTTCCGCGCGCAGTTTCTCGTACAGGCCAGCCGGGTCGGCCTCGGCCTCCGGTCCGTAGAGGCGCCGCAGGCCGTTGGTGCCGAGCTGGTGGGCGGGGCACCCGGGCGGCGGGGTGGGGGAGGCGTCGGCAGGGAACGGGGTGGTCACGGTATCTCCGGAGTCAGCACGGGAGGGTCATCGGGAAATGCAGTCATCGAGGGGAGTGAACGGGCCGTCGTCACGCGGCAGTTGGCAGGGGGCCGACGGGGCGAGCGTCTTTGGTGCGCCGACCGGGAGACGGACAGGTGGCCGACGGGCGGCGGCCAGGGGCGGAGTGCGGTCACCGCACGGCCGGGGCCGCGAGGTTGTACAGGTAGCGCAGCAGAGCCAGCAGGACGTCCCGGCTGGATTCGCGTGTCCGGGCGTCGCACGCGACGATCGGTACCTCGGGCGGCAGGTCCAGGGCGGTCCGCAGCTCCTCGGTCGGGTAGGTCGGGGACTCGGGGAAGGCGTTGGTCGCGATGACGAACGGCACGCCGCGGTCCTCCAACCGCCCGATCACGTCGAAGCTGACCTCTAGCCGGCGGGTGTCGACCAGCACCACCGCGCCGAGGGCTCCCTCGAACAGGCCGTTCCAGAGGAACCAGAACCGCTCCTGCCCCGGGGTGCCGAACACGTAGAGGACCAGTTCGTCGCTGATGCTGATCCGGCCGAAGTCCATCGCGACCGTGGTGGAGGTCTTGCGCTCGACCCCGGCGGTGTCGTCGATGCCCGCCCCGGCCTGAGTCATGGTCTCCTCGGTGGTCAGTGGGCGGATCTCGCTCACCGAGCCGACCAGGGTCGTCTTGCCGACGCCGAAGCCGCCCACGATCACCACCTTGACGGCGGTGCTGGCCGAGGCCGGGAGCAGGTCCGAGCTCTGCGGCCCCACTACGGTGTCAGAGCTTCTGAAGTCCATGGATCACCGCCTCCAACAAGGCACGGTCGGGAAGGGACGCCTTCGGGATGGGGGCGCGGGCCTCGATCCGTCCCTCGACGAGAAGGTCCGCCAGCAGCACGGTGACCACGCTCGCCGGCAGTCGCAGATAGGCGGAGATCTCGGCCACGGACAGTGGCGAGCCGCAGATGCGCAGGATCGCCGCGTGCTCCGGCTGCATCATGGGCGTCGGTTCGGAACGGGAAACGACCAGTGTGACCAGGTCGAACGTGGTGTGCTCGGGCAGACCGCTGCGGCCGCGCGTGATCACATAGAGCCGCTCGGGGTTGCCTTCGTCCCAGTCCCGGCCGGCTGTGCTCATGTGCTCGCCTCCCCTCCGGGCCCGGGCCGTTGCGGCCCCGTCCGCTGGGAGGCCACTTTGCGTGACGCGCGCCTTCCGACGACTCCCGCCGAGCCTGCGACCAGGGGGAGCTCCGTGCCGCGCCCGCTCATGCGACCTGACCGCCGTTGCGCGGAGGTGTGCTGAGGTGCTCGCCGATCCGTGCGACCAGGTCCCGCATCCGCTGGCCCACCAGCCCGGCGTCGACGCCCTCCTCGGCCAGCACCGCGAGGTAGGCCCGGGAGCCGGCCGCCATCAGGTAGAAGAAGCCGCCGCCCACCTCGATCACCACCAGTCGCATCCGGCCGTCGCCTTGCGGGAACTCGTGTCCCACAGCGGTGGCCAGACTCTGCAGGCCGGCGCAGGCGGCGGCGAGGCGGTCGGCGGTGTCGGGGTCGGTGCCGTACTGGGCCATCCGCAGTCCGTCGGCGGAGAGCACAACGATGTGGCGGGTGTGCGGGACGCCGTCCGCCAACTCCTTGAGCATCCAGTCCATGTTGGTCCGCTGCTGAATCACTGCTCGCCCTTCCCTGCCGACTCTTCATTGGTGTGGCCGGCCGAACCGGTGGACGGCGCATGGCCGTTCACCCCCTCGTGGAAGGCGGCCAGCCACATTCCGGGCTGTACCGGCTCCTGGGCCGGCTCGGGGACCCTGGCGGCCTCGGGAGTACCCGTCCACGGGGCCGCGGCGCGGCGGCGGCGCTGCGGCAGACCGTTCGGGGTCCGCTCGCCGACCACCGGAAACCCGCCGTCCGCCGGGCCCGAACCCGCGAGGGATTCCAGGGAGGAGCCGAACGACGGCTCCGGATAAGAAGGTTGTGCCGTCATCGACCCGCGGCGCCGCGGCCCGGCCGCCGGCCGGGTACGGGCGGGCGGGATCGGACGGGGGCCGGAGGCGACGCCGATGCCGTGTGCCCGGGCGGTGGCGGGTGCCGTGGTGATGAGCTCCTGCGGCACGATCAGGACGGCGCGTACACCGCCGTAGGCGGAGGGCCGCAACGAGACCTGGAACCCGTACGCCTGCGCGAGGCGGCCGACCACGGCCAGGCCGAGCCTGGGGGTCTCGCCGAGGTCGTTGAGGTCGATTCCGGACTGCGCCTCCCTGAGCATCCGCTCGGCGCGGGCGCGGCCCTCCTCGCTCAGGCTGAGGCCGCCGTCCTCGATCTCGATCGCTATGCCGGTCTGCACCTCGACGGCGGTCAGATGCACTCTGGTCTGCGGCGGGGAGTACCGGGTGGCATTGTCCAGCAGCTCGGCGACCGCGTGGATGAGCGGCTCGACGGCCGGTCCGACCACGGCTACCTCGGACACCGGGTGCAGGTCCACCCGCTGGTAGTCCAGGATGCGCGAGATGCCGCCGCGGAGCACGCTGTACAGCGGCACCGACCTGCGCCACTGCCGGCCGGGGCGGGCGCCGCCGAGGACGGCGATGCTGTCCGCGAGGCGGCCGATCAGCGCGTTGCCGTGGTCCAGGCGCAGCAGGTCGTCGAAGACAGCCGGGTCGTTGCCGTGCCGGTCCTCCATCTCGCGCAGGTCCTGGGCCTGCCGGTGGACGATCGCCTGCACGCGGCGGGCGATGTTGACGAACGCCCGCTGGGTGGACTCCCGCATGCCCTCCTCGTTGTCGACGGCCTCCAGGACGGTGCGCAGCACGTACTGCAGGGCGGCCTGGAAGTCCTGGTCCGCGCCGGGGTCGTGGGACTCGTAGGCCTTCAGCAGGTCCTCGCGGAACTCGCCGCGCTGCAGCCGGGCGACCGCCTCGGGCAGAGCGGACTTCGCCAGCTCGACCGTCTCGGCCTCCTGCCGGGCCAGCCGACGGCGCAGCTCGTCCTCCCGCTGGGCGTACCGCTCGCGCAGGATCGCCACCGCACGTCCCCGGCGCGCCGCCTCGGCGGCCACCACGGCCACCGCCGCGGTGCCTGCCACCCCGCACCACACGACTCCCGCGCGGGCGCCGGCGGGGACCACCGACACCGCCAGGAGAGCGGCGGCGGCCGTCACGACCGTGGGCAGGAGCCACACGAGTACGGGAGCGGAGAACCGGCTTCCGGGGGACGATCCAGCACGAAGCATCAGCATCCTCAAACGATCGAAAGGCTACGGGGGGAAGGACGGCGGCGGCCGACTCCGGAGGCGTGGGGCAGCGTTCGGCGTGCGGCCCGATGCCCACGCCGATCCGCGGGACCTGGTGCGACGGCGGTGCGGCGGGCTGGGCCGGAAGTAGCATAGCCGGGTTCATGACATGTCTGGCACAAACCCAAAAACGCTGCCACACAACCGATTTGATGCCTCTAGCCGGACATGCCACGTCTGTCGCATGGCGGTGGGAGGTGTCCAGACAAGGCTCTTGCTCCATCGGTCGGGCCTGGTGCTGGCACCAGGCTTGCCCAATCGGGGGCGTTCCACCGGCGCCCGGGGTCGGATTCGCCCAAGAGGCGGGTTGCTTCGGGAAACGACTGCGCAGTCAACGGTGTCCGTGCTATGGCGCAGGGACCATCTGCCCGGCAGTGGGCCGCGCAGATTGCTCGGGCCGTTGTGGAGGATCGAGGCCGACGGGTGGTCGCCCACCGGCAAAATGCTCGCGAAGGCGCGTCACATGCGAACCAGGCACTGTGTGAGAAAACATGTCTGGAGGACATCGCTTTCGGGCACACCCCAGCCGGCGGTCGATGGTTCAGGCTGCCCTGATCGGGCATTGGTTGATCACTGCGGAGCGGGCAGGTGCGGTGCGCTCCGCGGGCGGAGAGCACCGCGCGGGGTGGTCAACCGGCCTTGGAGCAGCGGGAGTCGAGGCCGGCCCTAGTTATTCCCGGTGCCGGCGAAGGCGCTGCCCCGGGCGCGGTGATGGCTGAGAAGCCGTTGCCGCGGCATCGCTCGGACCGGCATCGGCGGCCAACCGGGGAGATTTCCTCGCAACCTGGTCGTACACCATCTGGTTGCCATAAAGTTGCTGCGGATCAAAAGGATTGAGTGTCCGTCACAGGAACCCGTGTCGTCCGGAGTCCGTGCGATGACGGGTGTGGGGCAGGTTCGTGCGGGGGAGGGAACGATGGCCTGGATCGGGGCGCAGGGGCGTGGGCCCGAGCTGGCGCGGCTGAGTGGTGTGGTCGACAGAGCCCGCGCCGGCCGGCCGACCACCGTGTTGATCCAGGGGGAGCCGGGGAGCGGGAAGTCGGAGGCGGTGGCGGCACTGGCCGCGCTCGCCGCCGACGCGGGGTTCCAGGTGGCCGTCGCCAACGCGCGGAGCCTGCCCGACGTGCCGTTCGCGGCCGCCGACCAGGTGCTCGCCCGGCTGTCGCCGGCGGGCACGCGGGTGGCGGACCGCGCGTCCTCGCCCTCGACGGAGGTGCTGCGCGATCTCGTCGAACTGGTCCGTGCGCAGGCCCGCCGTGCGCCGGTGGCCGTCTGCCTGGACGACGCCGCCTGTCTCGAACCGTGGTCGCTGCGCTGGCTGTCGGAGCTGTCGGCGTCCGCGTTCCCGCACCGGCTGGTGGTCGCGTTGTCCGCCGGGCACTTCGGAGGCGGCGGCGAGCCCGAGTTGACGACCGGACTCGCCGCGCTTGCCGAACACATCACCCTCACCGGTCTGCCGGCGGCCGCACTCGCCGACTTCGCGGCCGCCCGCTGCGGGGTCCGGCTCGACGAGGACGCCGCGGCGGCCTGCTACGAGCTGACCGGTGGCAACCCCGGTCTGCTACAGGCCCTGCTGTCCGAGCACAGCGGTGCTGCTCCCAGCGCCGAGAAGCTGCGGGCCGGCACCGGTTCGAGGGCGCTCCCCGGTATCGAGCGCTGGCTGGGCGGCATCGGTGAACCGGCGCTCGCGCTGGCGCGGGCGGTCGCCGTACTCGGTGTCGACGCGGAGATCGCGCAGGCCGCGGAACTCGCGCGGCTGACCGTGGGGGAGGCCCTGACCGCGGTCGACGAGCTGGTCGACCGGTGCCTGCTGGCCAACCGCACGCCGCTGGCGTTCTGCCACCCGCTGCTCGGCTCGATGGTCATCGGTGCGGTACCGGTCGGCACGCGGGCCGCCCTGCACCTGCGGGCGGCCGAGATCCTGCGCGACGGGCACTTCGACGTGACCGGGGTGGCGCGGCAGCTGGTCGCGGCCGGTCCGCTCGGCCAGGAATGGACGGTACGGCCGCTGCGGATCGCGGCCCGCAGGCTGGCACAGGAGGGCAGGGCCGAGGACGCCGCCCGGCACCTGCGCGGTCTGCTGCGGGAGCAGTTGGGGCCGCAGGTCAGGGCGGCCGTGCGGTGCGAGCTCGCCGCACTGGACGCATTCGTCGATCCGGAGCTCACGGTGCGCCAGCTGGACGCGGCGCGGCAGGAGGCCGAGGACCCCTTTGCCATGGTGGACCACACGCTGGCCCTCGCCGGTCTGCTGACCGAGTGCGGGCGGCCCGCGGACGCCGTGGCGGTCCTCGACGACACGGCCGAGCGGCTCGGCCCGGCCTCGGCCGCGCACGTCTGGCGGCTGCGGCTGCACAAGGCGCTCAGCTGGCGAGGTGGTCCCGCCTGGCTGGTCAGGTCCGGCGAGGGGCTGGACGACCTGGCCGCAGAGGCTCCGGAACCAGGCGGCGGTTGTTGGGAACTGGCCGCACTGCGAGCCGCCGAGGCGGTCGACGCCGGAGCGGACAGGGGGGCGGCCGTGCGCCATGCCCGGCAGGCGCTGGCCGGTGGCAGCGACAGTCTGGGGAGGGGCCTGTGGCACGGCTGCGGCGCGCTGATCCGGGCCGACGAGTTGACCGAGGCATGGACGCACTGCAGCCGGACCCGGCTGGCCGGCGGGGTACCGCCCGGGCGGTGGGACCACGTCGCCGCCGAGCTGCTGCGCGCCGCGATCCGCCGGGTCCGCGGTGACCTGGGCGGTGTGGCCGAGGCGCTGACGCCCATGGCGGACCGGCTCTGCGGGCTGGTGCCCACGGGCCACCGGCTGGCCGCGCTGGCCGTGTCGGCCCTGGTCGAGGCGCGCGCCCTGATGGGCGACACCGACACCGCCCGCACCCTGCTCACCGGCTGCGGCCTGGACCGGGAACTGCCGCCGTGGCAGGACACCCCGGCCGTACTCGCCGCGCGTGCCGCCCTGTGGGAGCAGACCGGCGAACCACTGCGCGCGGTCGAGGACTACCTGGCCGCCGGCCGGCTGCTGACCGACTGCCAGGTGCGGAACCCGGCCGTGCTGCCGTGGCGGTCGCGCGCCGCGCAGCTGCTCGTCGCGGCGGGTGAGGTGGCCGAGGCGGCCAGGCTGGCCGGCGCCGAGCTGGAGGACGCACGCCGGTGGGGAACACCGCGCACGATCGGGGCCGCCGAACACGCGGTCGCCATGACCGAGACCGGCACGCGCCGCATCAGCCTGCTCACCGGGGCCGTCGGCACACTGACCCGTTCACCGGCCAGACTGGAGCTGGCGACCGCCCGGTTCGACCTGGCCACCGCGCTGAGCGAGGCCGGCCGGCCGCACGAGGCGCACACCGAGCTCGTCGCCGCGCTGTCCACGGCCTGGTCCTGCTCCGCCCGGCCGCTGGTGAGCCGGATCACCGCGGCGCAGCAGGCGAGCTTCCCGGTGGACACCGACGAACCGCCGAATCCGGCGTTGATCGGCCTGACCCCGCAGGAACTGAAGATCCTCTGCCTCGCCCGGGACGGCCACACCAACCGGGCCATCGCCGGGAAGCTGTTCGTCACCGTGCGGACGGTGGAGTTCCACCTCTCCGGCGCCTACCGCAAACTCGGCATCTCCGGACGCCAGCAACTCGCCGAGATCATCCCGGCGAGGACGACGGCGGACACGGTGAGAGCGCTGCCGGTGGACGGGTAGCACCACGCACCTCAGGCCATCCCGTCCGCCCACTGCGCGCCGAGCCGGACCCACTCGGGAGGGCCGGCGGCGGACCCGGAGACCACGTACCGCTGGAAGCTGCCGGTCGCCGAGACGCCGTGTACCGATTCGACGGTGTTCGCCGCCAGGTGGCACAGCAGCCCCCGGTCCGCCGGCCCCAGCCCGAGGCGGCCCAGGTGGACGTACAGGTAGTTCACCACCAGCCGGAAGGAGGCGAACCAGTGGTCGCTCCACAGGAAGTCCGCGTGGCCGTGGCCGCTCTGCAGGAGTTGGTGGAACTCGCTGACCTGCTGGGTCGGCATCCGCGGCGCCCGGCCGGCCCCGCGCAGCGACACCTCGCCCGAGGCCAGCAGCGGGTACGCGATCCGCTGGTACCGGCGCACCACCTCGCCCCACTCCCGGACGAACGGTGGCTCACCCCCGCCGCCGGCCAACGCGGACTCCACCGCGCGCAGGCGCCTCGACAGGGCGTCCGCCTGGCGACGGTAGCGCTCGTCGAAGGTCGCCCGGTACCCGGTCGGGTCCCGCGTGCGCGACAGGAAGGCGTCGGCATGCGACCGCAGGGACAGGATGCCGCGTTCGATCGGTGCGCCACCCGCCTCGAACGGGATGGCGGCGACCGCCGTGGTGGTCCACATCAGGTCCAGCGCCAGCGTCGGCAACGCGCCGCCGGAGGACAGGTGGTCGTACATCCGGAACACCAGGTCGGTGGTGTCGCTGAGGAAGCCGGCGAGCAGTTCGCTGGCCCGCATCGACCCGAGCACCTGCAACCGGTGGTCGTAAGGCTGTTCGAGTACGACGTTGTCGGGCAGCCAGGGGTGCAGCGGCCCGGTCTCCATCTCCAGCTCCGCCAACCGCTGGTGCACCGGGGCCAGCGCGGCCTCGTCCGGCCCGGCCGTCGAGGGGTGGGCGCGCAAGTACTCGGAGACCAGCGCGATGACCGTCGGCCGCACCTCGGCGTCCCAACTCCAATCGGACGTGAGGAAGTTCAATCGCAGGTGCGGACCGCGCCGCCAGTGCCGACCGAACCAGGCGCCGCCGACCGAGCCGCGCACGGCCTCGAAGGCAGGCCGGACGGCGTGCCGGACGAGCGCGGACTCGGCACTCCCGTCATGGTGGTGGACGTGGATGCTGTGCCAGCGGACGGCCGAGTCGCTCATGACGCCGTCAACGCCTCGGGCAGTTCCGCTAGGATGCGGCCGACCAAGAAGCGCAGCTGGTTCTCCTGCCACAGGGTCAGTCCCAGCCGGTTGTTGACCAGGTGCGCGCAGCGGAGCAGTACCAGACTGGTGGCCGGGTGGGTGGTGGCGGCCAGGTCGAGCGGGCCGGCCAATGGGGAGGCGGCCCACTCGGTGGCGAAACCGCCCCGGTCCTCCAGGCCGTGCAGTTCGTCCCGCAGCCGGCGCACCGACGCCAGCCAGTACGCCCGCTGGTCCGTGCCGTCCGGTCGGGCCGCCATCCGCCAGGTGTCCAGTGCCCGTTCCCGGAGCCGCTCGCGCTGGGCCCGGTAGCGGGCCACCGTCTCCGGGGCCTCGGGGCCGCTCCCGAACGGCAGCGGCGGGCCGCCATGGCGCCGCCACTGGTCGCGTACCTCCTCGCTCAGCGCGAACACTCCCACGACCAGGTCGAAGGCCAGCAGGGCGCGCTGCTCCAGCGTCGCCCCGGCGGCCACCACCGAGAGCGCCAGCCGGCTGGATTCGAAGAAGTGCCGCTCGATGGCGGCGATGGCCGGTCCGTACCCGTAGTCCGCGTGCTCGCGCTCGTAGGGGAGGAACTCCACCGTGTTGTTCGGCCGCACCACCTGGTCGTGGCCCGCCCGGCCCTCCAGACCGGCCAGGTCCGCGGCCACCTGGGCGAAGCGCGAGCGGTCCACGACGTCCCGGGCCTGGCGGCCTGCCAGGAACGCGCGGATCCGCGTCTCTGTGAGCCGCTCGACCTCGGCCCGGTCGGCGGCGAGGGCGGGCAGCAGCCGGAGCCGGACGTGCGGGCCGCCCTCCCAGTACCGCAGGAAGAAGTACCGCTGCACCAGGCCGTCGGCGAGGAGCGCCCCGGCCAGCGGCCGGACGCAGTCGGCCAGCAGCCCGTCCTGGTCGGTGTCGTAGAAGACGTGCGCGCACACCCAGTCCGTAGCCCGCGCCGTGTCGGGTTCCAGCCGGTCGCTAGCGGTCGGCATCCTGTCCTCCGTTGATCTCGACGAGGTATTCGGTCACCCGGGATCCATGGGCCCCGTAGTGCGGTGCGTCGGCCGGGTCGGGCAGCGCCTCCTGGAGGAACAGCACCTGTTCCCCTCCGGCCAGCATCCGTTCGAAGAGGCCCACCAGTAGCAGGTTCGCGAAGTCGATGTGCAGCGGCTTGCGGGACTTGATCCGCCATACGCTGCCGCCGACCACCGAGGCGGGGTCGAGGGCCCGGACGAAGCAGCGGACGGGCATGCCGTGCTCGCGCAGCCAGGCGGCCAGCCGCAGCAGGTAGCGGCGGTCGCTCTCGCCCTTGCCGCGGACGGGCACCGCGCTCACCGGGAACACCCACTGGCGGCGGCTCACGGTGGTGCGGCCGATGACCACCGCAGGCTCGGCCCGCAGCTGGTCGACCCCGTCGAGCGAGGTGTCCCCGAACATCCGCCGGCCCGGGATGAGCAGGTTCGGCGTGGCGCCGAACGCCTGCATCACAAGCCGGATCGCGGGCGGCAACCACAGCTCCGCGATGAGGTTGGGGTGTACCGGGCGGACCTCGTTCCCGCGATCGCGCGAGTGCAGGGTGAGCAGCTCCAGGGCGGGATCGTGGCGCACCACGAGGTCGCCGATCGGAATGCGCCGGTCGGCCCCGCGCCGGCTGAGGCCCCCGGGGTAGTCGATCTCCTCCGCCACCGCCGAGAAGCGCAGACCGACATTGGCACCGTAATGGCGGCAGGTGTCGGCGACCAGCACACCGCCCGGCGGTGCTGCAGTGTCGACCTCCACGGCGACCCCGGCCTGGGCGAGCAGCCGGCGGATGCGGTCACGGCCGCGGCCGTGACCGGAGTTGACGGCGTTTATCACGAACCGGGGGTCGTCGGGCTCACCGTAGGGCTGCCCGTAGAAGGCCACCGAGTCCGGCGGTCGCATCCACACCGGCCAGCGGTCGGCCAACGCCGACAGCCGCTCGACGGACGGCCGCAGCACGCCGTCCTCCGTCAACGGCCCGCCCAGTGCCTCGGCGCACAACTGCGCCCGCAGCTCGGCGAGTTCACGGATCCTCGGCAGCCGGTGATCCTCCAGGGCCCGGTACCCGTGCGTGGCGATGGACAGCACGCCCGGCAGCTCGCCGTCCTCACGCAACCACTCCTGCACCGCCCGGTGGAAGGTGAGGAACGGCACCTCGGCGCCCGGGCCGATCTGCTCGGCGAACGCCTCGGCGAGCGCGACCCGGCCCGGCAGGGCGGGGTCAAGTACGGCGTAGCAGCGGCGTACGGCGTCCAGATCCCGCAGCACCGGCGCCCAGTCGCGCGCATCGGGCCCGGTCTCCACCGTGACCAGCAACGCGTTCTCGATGATGCTGTTCTTGGCCGGAAGCTCGATCCGCTCCGGTCCGACCAGTGAGCGGATCCGGTGCAGGGCCGCCTCGACGTCCCGGGTGCGCCGAAGCCGGTCCGCCGCGTCCGTGAGTGCCGGGTAGCCGGCCAACCGGTCCGCCAGCCCGTCCAGTTCACCGACGACCTCGGCCAGGGGCGGGCCCGCGCCGGCCACCCAGGAGCGCAGTTCGGCGAGCGGGTCCAGCGCCTGGTCGGCGAACGGCCGCTCGGCCTCCAGCAGCCCGAGGTCGACCAGCCGGCCCAGATAGGCGTCGGCGGTGGCCGGGGTGCTCCCGGTGCGGACCGCCACCTGCCCGGCGGCCTCCGCGCGCGTCCGCCCGGCCTCGGTCACCACCTCCACGCAGAGCTGGATCTGCGCACTCGCCGCCAGGCTGCGCAGCGGCTCATCGGAGCCCGGGCCGAGGAACTCCCAGCGCTCCCCGGTCAACAGGGCGCTCGGGTTCAGCCGCAGCCGCAGGCGCGCCGCGAGGACGGGATGCCGGCTCAGCTCCCGGACCAGCTGCTGGATCAGCCACAGGTTGGGCTCGACGACGGTCCGTACGGTGAAGTCCCTGTGCTCACTCGCCTCCTCGGACCCGCCTGAAGCCCGGTCGCGCCAGCGGCCGAGGCCGTTGATCGTGAAGGTGCTGAACGGGGTGGTCTTCGTGGTGATCCGGGCGAGGTACTTGGCCAGCCGGAGTGCCAGCCGGCGGTCCGGTGGGGTCTGCTCCGGCCGGGCCAGCCAGGTGCGCAGCCGGTCGTGGAGCACGGGGCTGCTCAGAACCAGCCCGTACTGGAAGGCCGGATCGCCGACCGCCTTCCGCAGCAGCGCGTGCTGGGCCCCGGTGTGCCGGCCGACCAACTCGTCCAGCAACGCCAGGTCGCGCTGGTGCGCGGCCAGCAGCTCCAGCCAGGACCGCACCCCGTCGGCCAGGCCGGTCGGCAGGACCGCGCGGACGTCGTCGTTCCAGTACCGGGCCGGCGGCCGACGGTTGTGGATGGACCGGCGCAGTGCGACCAGCAGCGGCTTGCCGGCCGGCTCGCGTCCGATCAGCTCGAACAGCTCGTCGGAGAGTTCCGCGGCGACGGCGGTCAGCCGGTCCTCACCGGCCAGCACCGCCTCGATCTGCCGCCACAGTTCCGGCGATCGCAGGTCGTCCAACGTCGACACCGGCATCCCGCCGATCCGCACGCCGAAGGTGTCCGGGGTTGAGAAACCCTGAGTCATCGTCAACTCCAGTCACGGGAAGGGGTGGGGATGCGGGTTGACCTCCGACGGGTCCAGCGGGCCGTGCCGGTAGCCGAGTTCGGCGGGCAGGCGGAGCAGCCTGGGCAGGCCGTGGGTGCGGCGCATCCGGTGTCCGAAGGTCATCGGCAGCAGCCCGGGAACGATCACCTTCGCGCAGGCCAGGCCGCCGGCCCGGTGCTCGTCCGTGGTCTGGTCCACCACGATGACGTCCTGTCCCCGGCCGGTGAACCGGGCGATGACCTCGGCCAGATCGGTGCGCAGGTCCTCGCCGCGTGGCCGGCAGGTGGCCCGCGCGAACGCCGCGGCCACCGGCAGGCCGGCGTCTTCACCCGGTAGGAAGCCGAACCGGTCGAACGCCGCCGGGTGGCAGTACAGCAGGGCGTGGTCGCGCATCTCCCGCACCAGGTCGGGATCGGCGACCATCGCCGCGATCCTGGCCGCCTCCTCACGGTGCGCGACCCGGTTCCAGCCCAGGTTCGCGGTGAGCTCCAACAGCCCGTTGAGCAGCGCCCGTTCCGGATCGAAGTGCGCGCCCGCCGCGCAGATCGCCGCGGGCTCCGCGCCGGACGCGGGGTGCACCGCCATCACCCAGGCGGTGGGTATGCCGTGCTCCGTGGTGGTGGCGAAGGCCGCCACCCGGTGGCCGCTGTCCTGCCGGATCCGCTCCGCCAGCATCCCGATCCGCGGGTCGGCCACCGTGGCCAGGTCCACCCTTGGCACCGGCAGCCGGGCGTACCAGGTGAGCAGGAAGGCGTCCCGTTCCGCCAGCTCCACGATGCCGTGCAGCGCAGCCTCCTCCAGGCAGCCGCCCAGGGCGCACCCGTTGGACACCTCGTACGCCAGCGGCCGGGCGAGCGAACTGCCGTGCCGGGTGCGGTAGTAGGCGTAGTCCTCGGGTACCAGCACCGGTGCGTCGCGGCCGAAGGAGTGGCCCCAGACCCAGTTCAGCTCCAGGTCCGGATCGAAGGGCGGGTAGGGGAACCCGGGCTGTGCGTACCGCTCCGGCGGGTACAGGCCGAGCTCGGTCGGGCAGACCGCCTGCTCGGCCACGCTGCGGTAGCTCGCCCGGACCGTCGTACGCCGACCGCCGGGGCGGGCGCCGCCGAGCCGTTCCAGCGCCTCCGCCAGCGCGGTGCGCGCGCAACTGGCGTAGTCCAGGTCCCGGCCGAACCCGGCCTCCTGCTCGCCGCCGGGCAGGTGCAGTGGCGCGGACACCATCGGGTAGCGGTAGTCGGTCCGTACGTCGAGCTGGCGGATCACCCCGGTGTGCCCGTCCACGTAGGTCCGTACCAAGATGTCCCAGTCGGTGGCGAGATCGCGGACCCGATAGGTGTCCCGGTCGGGTTTCGGGCGGGCCGTGTCCATCAGGGAGGGCGGGTGGTCGGCCGGCAGGCCGCCGCATCCGGGGCAGTCGGGATCGGGCAGGAACGGGTGCGTGTCGACGGCCAGGCCCGTCAGCGAGAGGATCACGATGGCATCGGTCGTCCACCGGCCCGGCGTCTCGGCGAGCTCCGCCGAGACGAGGTCGCCGACCGCGTCGCACGCCCAGCTGGACAGCAACGGGTTGGCGCGGTCGGCCAGTTCGGTGCCGAACCGGCGTACCAGCTCGGCCCTGGGGCTGTCCGGGCCGAGCGCGCGCTCCCGCCGGGTCCGGGCACAGCGCGCGCAACCCGCCCGGCCCGGTGCGACGTAGGGGCCGATGACGACGTTGCCCAACTCGACCCGTACCGGCAACCACCCGGTGCCGGGCCGCTCCGGTGCGACGGCGCCGTTCCACCCGTCGCTCGCGGTGACGATCGCGGTGCAGCCGTCGTCGGTGTCCGTGACCAGCCGGTGCGTTCGGGAGACGGCGGTCCGGATCGCGGTGGCGAGCAGGCCCTTGCCCAGTACCGCGACACCGGCCGGGCGGGTGGCTACTGTCAGGGCGTCGGTCAACGTCTCTTCTCTCGTGGGTAGTTGCGGTGCCGTGCCCGGCGCACTGGTTGTGCGCCGGGCACGGCAGTGCCTGCCGCGTCAGCAGCAGCAGCACGAACAGCAGCTCGCGGGCGTGCCCCGCGAGGTGCAGTTGGACGCGCCGATCTCGACCATTGCGTGGCCGACATTGATCGACTCCAGGCTGGCGCCCGGTGCGGTGGGCAGGATGTCGAGCTCGTCCACGCTGAGATCGGCGAGGTCCAGGACGAGGTCCTTCTCCATGGCTGTCCTCCTCTCTTCGTCGTCGGTTCCGGGGGACCAGAACCGGTCCACGCCCAGGTTCGGACGGGAAGCGGGCTGCGGTCTTCACGGGTGCGGCCGAAGGCCGACCGTAGGATCGCGCGCGGCGCCGTTTCGGTGGCGCGCGTCACCAGGTCAGCGGGACCTCGTACTGCGCGCTGGCCCGGCGGCGGCCGATGACGAGGGTGAAGACCGGTACGTGCGCCGCACCGGCGCCGATCAGGGCGCGGACCAGGCCGTCGTGGTAGCCGTTGGTGACCCGCGCGGACAGCCCGGCGGCCGCCGCGAGCACGCTGATCCGCTGCGCGACGATCCCGGCCTCCTGGTGCAGGATCCGGTACCCGCGGTCACCGAACCAACGGTCGCCCGCGATCCGGTTCGCGCTCAGGAACACGATCGCGTTGGCCTTCGCCGAGTTAACCGAGGGCGTCCGGTCGCAGAGCATCGACACCACACCGCGCCAGTCCCGGCCAGGAAGGGCGACCAACTCGGGTGCGGCACCCAGCCGGTAGAGGCCGGTGGCAGCGCCGACGGCGTTGAGCACCAGCACGTGGCAGTCGACCAGCGGGCGGCAGGCCGCCTCGGTGTGGTCGGACGGCACCGGTTCGAGGGCGTGCCGGAGGAGACCGGCCAGTTGCCGGGCGGGCAGCGGCCTGCCGTCGGGCAGGAACATCCGGCCACCCGAGTCGCGCGCCCGTAGGGCCTCGGCCAGTTCGACGTGTTCGGGTTCCGCGGCGGTCAGCGGCACCCGGCCCGTGGTGGTGGGACCGTCGGCCAAGTGCTCGGGACCGTCGGCCGGGAGGTGGAAGGCGTCCCGGTCCACCGGTGCCTCCCAGCCGGTGCCGGTCAGCCGGCTGGCGCGGTCCAGTGCGGCCAGGCCCGACCAGGTGGCCGGATCGGCCGTGTTGGTGCGCACGTGCCGCGGACGGATAGCGGGCAGCGGCGCACCGGGCTCCTCGTCACATGGCGCCGGAGCCGTCCCGGACGGCCGCCAGGGGGAGAGGTCGAGCACCGCGAAGGCGGTCTCCTCGTCTCCGTCCAGGCCCAGCGCGCGGTTGACGACGGCGTCGTCGAACCGGTGGTGCACGCGGGCCCGCAGCCCCAGCGCGCCTCCCACCAGCAGCGCGTTCCCGACGGTCATACCGACCTCCTGGGCGCAGAGCCGGTAGGCGTAGTCGCGGTAGCGGAAGGCCGTCTTGCGGAAGCACACGGCCGCGACCAGCAGGGCGAGAGTGCCCTCGCGCCCCGTTCCGGTGGCAGTCCGCAGTTCGCGGGGGATGCCGCCGGACCGCAGTCCGGTCAGCGCGTGGTGCGCCGGGTCGTAGTGGTAGCACCCCGCAGGCAGATCCCCAGCCCCTTCGGCCGGCCAGAGATACAGCTCCACCGGGTAGAAGCACCGCGCGGAGGCCACCATCCGGTGGTAGGGCCAGACCGCATGCGGCCCCGACTCCATCCGTCCGAGCCCGTAGGTGTAGTGCAGCAGTGCCGACAGGACCGGCTCGTCCAGGACGTCGCGGCTGGGACCGTCCTTCGGGTGGGCCCGCCGGAAGTCGGCGAAGGACCAGCGCGCGTCGCCGATCCGCCGGGCCGGTGGGCTCAGCACGTGCCGTGGCAGGCCCCGGTAGGTCTTGGTCGGCAGGGGGTCTTCCGGCCCGCCCTCCTCGCCGTGCCCCTCCGCGAACAGTTCCTGGACCCCTTCGAAGGTGCGCCACCAGAACCGGAGCCCGGCCGGATCGGCGGCCCCGGCCGCTGACTCACCCATTGAGGACTCACCCATCGGGGACTCGCTCATCGAGCACTCGACTCATCGACCAGCACGATGCGGAGCACGGTCGGGAGCAGCTCGTGGACCGCGGGATCGTGGTCGAGCGGCACCACGACCGGACGCAGCCCGCGGAGCCGCAGGGCGCCGACCAGCTCCTGCAGGTCCGCTTCGCGCGGCCGGCGCACACCGGACGCCAGGGTGGGCAACCGGTCGAGCCCGTCGATCCGAGTCGGCGCGTACTGCGGCTCACGGGCCAGGGCGGCTTGACGGTCGAGCACCACCTGCTCCAGACCGTCCACCACCGCGTTCGGACCGCAGGTCACCGCGACCGGCCGGCCCTCCTGCCACCACGCGAGCACCGGGGTTCCGAGCTCGCCGCCGATGTCGGCGGCCTGGACGGAACCCCGGGCCGAGCGCAGCAGGTCGAGATGGCACCGGGCCCTCGCGTCCAGGGCCGTCCCGGCCAACTCCAGGGCCACCGGATTCGTCCGGCGGGCTGAGACGTCGGCCACCGCCAGGCGGGCGCAGTGCTGGGCGATGCCGTCGGTCACGGCGTCGCCCCAGCTCAACCGCGCGGCCAGGCCCGTCCCGACGGTGAACGCCTCGGCCGCCGGTACGGCCCTGGCCCGCTGACCGACGAGGTCCCAGCCCCACACGGTGCCGCCGGGGGAGAACCTGCGCGGATCGGCCGCGCCCGCGGCGTACACCGCGAGGCCGCGCAGCGCGGCCCGCTGCCGGGCCTCGACGAAGCCCAGACCCGAGCCGAACACCCGGGGCGTGCCGTCGGAGTGCGGCGGCACGGCCTCGGTCACGTTCAGGTGCGGCACCGCCTCGGTCACGTTCAGCGGCAGCTGGGTGAAGGCCCCTTCGTCGAGGCTGCGCAGGATGCCGGTGTGGGGGTCGAAGCAGCGCGCGGCCCGGGCGGAGAAGTCCTGCTCGGTGACCGGGTCGGCGCTGCTCAGCCGGGTGATCCGGTCGGCGAACCGGGCCTCGGCCTCCGGCCGGGCCGGCCGGGCGGTCGGATGCGGCAGGAACGAGTGGACCGAGGTGCGCAGGGTTTCCAGGTCGATCCTGGTCAGGTTGGTGTCATCGGGCGTGGTCACGCCCGTCACCGCCCGGAACGCCGCGAGCCCGAGGTGCCCGGCGACCACCGCCGCGGCCGGGCCGGTGAGGAACTCGCTCTCCCGGAACGGGCCGTGCGCGCCCAGCCGCAGCCAGGCCGACTCCCACGCCGAACCGGCCGGACCCAGCCAGGCGACGTCGTCGAGCACCAGCCCCTGCACCAGTAGGGTGCCCGAGGTCCGGCACAGCCCGGCCAGGCGGACCGCGCGGTCCACCTCGTGAGCCGAGGCCACGTGCAGCACCACGTCCGCGCGGGCGAGCGCGGCCTCCTCCGCGTCGGACAGCGGGACCTGGACCAGTGTCTGGTCCGGATCGCGCCGGGCCGCCTCGACGGCCGACTCGGCCAGTCGGGCCGTGTCCGTCGCGTTCTCGGGGGTCCGCACCGCGCGGAGCCGGCGGACCCCGCAGTGCAGCGCCGAGCAGACCAGCGCGGTGAACGCCGGACCCGAACCCAGCACCACCACCGTGCTGTTGCGCCACGACTCGAACCGCTGCGCGGCCGAGTCCCGGTGGTACTCGACGAAGGCGATGTCGGCCGCGTACGTCTCCAACTCCCTTGCGGTCAGGCCGTGCGGCAGGTCCTCGGTGGCGTCCACGAGGCAGCCGGCCGCGTGCAGCCGGCGCACCAGCGCCTCCACCACAGCGCGTTTGTCGTCGGGGAGATCACGGACGAGGTCGTCGAACTCCCGCGAACCGTCGAGATACGGCGCGATCCGGTCCAACCACTGGTAGGCGGACCGGCCGCGCAGCGCGACATCGGCTCCGGCGCCGAACACGTGCACCCCGTCACCGGTGGGCACGTACAGCACGTCGGACTTCAGTTTGGGTCGCATCGCCAGCCCTCTGATCGGTGATCACCCGAGTATCGGGGCACCGCGCGACGCAGTCCCGACGGCACTACCACAGACCCGACCACAGGGTTTTCCGCCACGGTCTGTGGCCCGTCCGGAATCCGTGCCGCCCGGGGCGACCTCGCCGCAGGTCCAGCCGTGACGCGGACAGCGTGCGACTCGCCGAGGTGCTCCCAGCCCTGGCCTGGTCAACCAAGAGCCTGAACTCACGTCACGACCGCCGCAGTTGAAGCACTAGTTGAAGCACTAACCGGCGACGGTGCTGACGGAGCGCCGGGGCGCGGTCAGCGCCGCCAACCGCCGCAGGCTGGCCCGCCGCTGCAGCAGGCTCAGCCCGGTGACCGCCGCGCCGAGCGCCAGCCAGCCCGCCGGGCCGGCCGTCATCACCGCGCCGGTCAGCAGCAGCGGGCCCACCGACTTCTGCACCGACTGGGACATCCCGGCCACCCCCAGGTAGGAAGCCTGGGCCCGTGGTGGCGCGAGGCTGACCGCCAGCTCCCAGGAACTCACCGAACGCATCAGCTCGGCCAGGGTGACCAGCATCGCGGCGGCCAGCATGGCGAGCGAGGCCGACCACGCCCCGCCGCCGGTGACGGTCGCCAGTACCAGGCAGCAGGCGAGCAGGGTCGTCCCGTACCAGCCCACCGCCGCGGCCGCCCGCCTCGGACCCTCGGCCCGGGCGGAGACGCGGAGTTGCAGGATCACCACGAGCACGGTGTTGATCACGAGGAAGGCGGGGGCGACGGCGTGCGGCGCCCTGGTGTGGTCCACGAGCCACAGCGGCAGACCGACGTTGAGTACCGAGTCGTCCAGGTTCATCGGGATGTCGAGCAGTACGAAGAGCAGGTAGCCGCGGTCCCGCCAGGGGCTGGGAGCGGGGGACGGGTCCTCGGCCGGCTCGCCGTCGCCGGGTGCCGCCACCAGTCCGCGGCCGGCCGGCTCCCGGGTCCGCCAGACCAGGGCGGCGGCCAGTGCGTAGGAGAGCGCGTTGGCCAGGATCAGCGCGTGGTAGGCGTTCGTGGTGCCCACCGCGAGGCCGAGCGCGGCGATCCCCGCGCCGAGCGCGTACCCGGCGTTTGCCACACTGCGGAACAGCGCCTGGTAGACACCTCGCCGCTCACCCGCGATCCGAGTGGCGAAGAGCATCTCCAGCGTCTTGGCCGCTCGTTCTCCCAGGCAGGTGAGGGCCACCACGGGCAGCAGCGCGGCGAAGCCGTCGGCGACCAGCAGCAGGCACATGGTCCCCAGTCGCAGCAGATGACAGCCGATCAACAGGCCGCGCACGGTGAACCGTTCGGCCGCCCGCCCCGCCAGCGGCGAGCCGGCGATCCCCGCGACCGCCCCCACACCCAGCAGCAGCCCGAGCTGGCGCGCGTCCAGCCGGCTCACGAAGGTGAAGTACAGGACCGAAGCCGCCGCCCACACCCCCGTCCCGGTCCGGTCCACGCACTGTGCGAGCAGCATGATCCGCGCATCCCGCCCACCCGGCGGCCGCCTCAGCTGCGCCACCAGTCCGCCCCCGTCCCACCGCATGTTCCAGGCTCCGTTCCACGCTCGGCATCTATCTCGGCATCAATCTCGACATCAAGATACTTGATATCGACAGATCCTGTGACTGATGGTGAAGGCGGAAATGTGAAGCTGCCGTTCAAAGACGCGACGGATCGTCAGGTATCGAGGTGGAACGGCCGCCGATCAGACCGTCGACGGCCACGGGACTTCTCGGCGCATCCTCCGTGGGATGAAGGGGAGTTTCGGCGTGGCCGGACAAGTGGCCGAGCCGTCAGCCACGAAGGCCGCCGACCGGCACCGCTGGACGGCCGATCAACTGGTCCGACCTGCCCTCGCGATCGACTCGCAGCCCGTGCCCGCCGCATCCGCAGTCAGGACCGGGGATGGCTCCCGTTGGAAATCTCGTGGCAGGCCGGGGCGGGGAGCGATATGCTCCCCGCGATGATGACTCGACCTCTCAACAGATCGGGGGTCCCGTCCGCGCAAGGTGAGTGCTGATGCTCACTCAGACCGCGAACGGGGATTCCCGGCTTTCACTCTGGCTGCGCGTGCGCGAGTTCGCCGTGCCGCCCTCCATGATCGAGACTGCGACCGCCCGGCGTCATGCCGGGGACTGGGCCGGAGCGTGTACCGCCGCAGGTGTCGATGTCGACCTCAACCTGCGCTCCCTGGCACGCACTCACGGTCGGGAGCTCGCGGCCCTGGTTCGGGCCGATCTCCGCCGGTTGGCTGCTGATCTGCTGCGCTGGCACATGCCGAGAATCGTCCCGGACGGGCTGCTGCGCCCGGGCCTGACCATCGCCCTGGTCCGGTACGACGCTGCGGGGCGTGACGGGGCCGGCCCCGTGCACCTCGTGGTCCGGACTCCGCCGGCATGGGCGGACGCCGGTCAGCGGATCAGCCTCGCACTGTGGGACGGACTCCGCTCCGAGAGCGGTGCCCGCCTGCATCCGCACCCCAACCCGCGGTTCCGCCTCGACCTGCACCGCCATCTGTGGGACGCGCACAGGAGCGATCAACTGCGGAGCCGGTCCGGGGCCGATCTGCCGCCCGCCGACCGTCATCCCGGGATCGATCCGGACCGGCTGGGGGCGCCACCGCAGGGGTACCGCTGCGCCGTGGACCGGTGGGGCGCCGAGGCGGGGATTCTGCTCCGCGCCGAGGGCCGGCCGACCGGCCCCGTCACGGTGCGCCTCGGGGCCCGGCATCGGCTGGTCCTGGAACCGGTCGAGGACCGGGACGGCTTCGAGCCACCGAGACCGCGGATCGCGGCGGTCACGGAGGACGCGGGTGCCTCCGCGCTGCCCGTCCTGCCCGACGCGGCGACCTGGGCGCTCCCCGACCTTGACCTGCTCCGCACCGGTCTGATCGACGCCGATCGGTTGCACCCGCTGGTCGCCTCGGCGCTGGTGCCGGACCACTCGCCGGCCGCCCCGCCCCGGACGCCGGAGCGGACAGGACAACCGCGCCTCGTGGAGTGCCGGGGAGCCCGGCACCGGATCGGCCTGGTCAACGGCGTACTGGCCGCGCTGGACCACGACCCGGCCGAGATCCGCCGGGAGGAGCTGTTGGCGGCCCTGACCGGTACTCCGCTGCCCTGCCTGCAGGCCATCGACGAGGCGCACCGTCGTCCGGAGTGCCTCACCGGTGTCCGCGAACGTCTGGACCATGGCGACGCCGCCGGTGCGTTGGCCGTCGTCGAGGGTCTGCTGGGCCCCGACGCGCTGATGCGCAGCGGCGAACTGCGGGACGAACTGGAGGCGGCCGCACAGCGGCGAATCGCCTACGGGATGTTCCGGGCAGGACTGGTCGAACCCGGTCCCGGCCGGATCCGACCGGGCAGCCGCCGTCCCCGTGACCACCGCTCGCACCCACGCCACACGACATTCCGCTGACCCGGGGGCCTCCCCCTCGCACTCCCACGACTCGTTACGAACCCATAGGTGATCAGACATGCCCGCATACACTCCCCTCGCCGCTACCGGCGCCCCCTCCGGCTCCGCCCGCACCTCCCAACTCGACGTCGCCAGCGAGTTGCTGGCCCTGCTGCGCGACGCAACCACCGAACCGCGCCCCGACACGCAACTGGAGGCCCTGACGCTGGCCGTGGCTGCCGACCTGCCGGTGCTCCTGTGGGGTGAGCCGGGGATCGGCAAGACCGCCGCCCTGACCCAGCTCGCCGCGGCTCTGGACCTTCCGCTCACCACCGTGATCGCCAGCGTGCACGAGCCGTCCGACTTCTCGGGGCTGCCCATCGTCGGAGACGATCCCGCGACACACGGCGTTCCGATGGCCCCGCCGGACCGGGCTGTGCGACTGGTACGGGCCGGCCGCGGGCTGCCCGCCCGATTGGGCACGCGTGGTCGTCATCGGACCGGCTCCCGCTGCTCGGTGAGGCCTCGCAGGATGGGATCGCACCCGCCCGAAGGCCACGTACGAGGTCAGGGCCTCCCGCGCGGCTCGTGGGTGCCGGATCGATGCGAGCGTCCGGAGGCCCCGGTGCGGAGATCGTCCGTGAGATGGTCGCTGACTCCAACTCGCCTTCTCTTCAGGTGACTTCCTCACTCAGGTGGATGGCATCGTGGGCGATCTTCCATGCACCATCCCCGTGTGGCCGACCGGCGGCCTACAGCTCGGTCTCGCCCCACAGGCTGACCTGTACGTCGTCGCCGACCGCGATCTTGCCAGGCCGCAGCACGGCGTACTTGGAACCGAACGCGACGCCGCCCTGTGCCGCCCGGCGGTAGGTGGCGAGCGTGCGGAGCGGTTCCGGGCCCGCTTTCGCCGCGGAGTCCTGGTCGACCATGACGACGGCACAGCGGATGGCGAGCTTCGCGTAGCCCAGCTCGGTTTCGCCGATCGTCATGCGGTGGGCGCGGTCCTCGGTGTGGGGTCCGTCCCAGCCGTCGAGCACGATGTTGGGGCGGAAGCGGCTCATGGGCAGTGGGTGGCTGCCGCCTTCGGCCATCCGCTCGTTGAGCAGGCGCAGGGTGGCGCGCGATATGACGTGCACGGCGCAGCTGTCGGCGTAGCCGGAAGTACCGGGTGTTCTGCCGTCGGTCACGCGAGCGTGCTCCGGCGGCACGCGCACGAGTCTGCTGCCTGCGCCGAGCACCTTCGACAGCCAGGCGGCAGCCGTCTCGCCCTGGTCGATGCCCCTGTAGGAGGCCCCGAACAGGTTCACCTGCCGTCGGGGGCCGGAGGTGTCCACATCGATGCCCACCGGGTCGGAGTCCGGAGCGCGGAGCGTCAGTCGCTCGCCGTCAGCACTGATCTCGGGCTGGATGAGGGCCAGCCGTGGGTCCCGCCGCTGTGTCCGGAACACACCGTCCTCGCTGATGACCATGAAGCTGCGGTCGTGCGCGAGACCGGCAGGCGTCATCATCGCCTCGCGTGCGGACGTCCCGGCGCATCCCTTGACGGGGTAGTACGACAACTCGACGACGCTGGCCATGTCTTGCCCTGTCTGCGATGAGTTACGGGTGAGCAGAGGAGGAGAGGCCCACGTGGACGAGGGCCGTCGGTGATCTTACCTACCCGATGCCACAGGTGAGTTGGGGGTGCGCCGAGGCAAGTGGCTGACGGCGTGGTTGCGCTCGCGGAGGTCGGACCTGACCGGTCCATAGCGCTCATGACGCTCCATCAGCAGTGAGCAGTGAGCAGTGAGCAGTGAGCAGCAGGAGCGGACCGGCAGCGAAACGCCACGGCAAGGGCCATCCCCGCAACCGTTCAGCAAACGCCTTGCCGCAATAACCAGTTGATGACGGCCGCAGGACCGCGGACACTGTCGCCGTGTACTCGGACGCTGACGCCGCCGCGCTGTATGACCTGCTGAACCCGTGGGACCCTGAGCGGTGGCCCGCAGACGCGTTCTACACCCAGCTGGTCATGGCCGCGGGCTCGGTACTGGACGTCGGCTGCGGCACCGGCTCGATGCTGCACTGGTCGCGTGAGCACGGCCATGCCGGGCGTCTCGTGGGCCTCGAACCGGACCACGCCGCCCTGGGCCGTGCCCGGCGCCGGGGCGACGTCGAATGGGTCGAAGGCACGGCGGCGACCATGGGGTGGGAGTCCAGGTTCGACCTCGCGACGATGACCAGCCATGCGTTCCAGTGCCTGGTCACCGACGACGATGTCCGCGCGTCGTTGGCCGCGATCCGTGCCTCGCTGCGCGTCGGCGGGAGGTTCGCGTTCGAGACCCGCCATCCGCAGGCGCGTGCCTGGGAGGGCTGGAACCCGTCGAACGCCTCGGACGTCACCGACGCGGCCGGCCGCGCGTTGCGGGTCTGGCACGAGGTCGAAGCCGTCACCGACGACGTCGTCACGTTCAGCGAGACGACGGCCGAGCCCGACGGCACCGTGCTGCGCCTCGACCGCACGAGCCTGCGCTTTCCGGACGTGGTGGCGCTCGACGCGTTCCTCGCCGAGGCGGGCTTCGAGATCGAGGCCCGGTACGGCGACTGGCGCCGCGGTCCCGTCTCCCCGGCGAGCCGGGAGATCATCACGATCGCCCGCCGGCCGTAGGCAGGCCGGACGGCCGTCCAGGCCGCCCGCTATGGCGCCCGCTCCGTGGGGAAGAGGCGGGCCGGCGGAGCTCGTCGCGCGGACGATGGAACCGTCCGGTTAACACCGGGGGGTCGCCGGGCCGCGGGTCGACCGGCCGGATCACCGCCGACGATCACTGGCCACCGGGAGCCAGTCCGCCGTGGGATGATCTTCGAGCGGAACCCGCATCCGGTACGGTCACCGCCCCACCGCCACCACCCCACCCGCCACATCACCGGTAGGCATGACCGGGTTCGCCGGCAGGGCCTTTGTGGCCGGGGTTCGGACAGCGGCACCTGGGTCAGGACCTCAGCGTCCGAGGGCCGCCATGGCGGCGTTGTGGCCGGGGATGCCGCTGACACCCCCGCCGCGAACGGCGCCGGCGCCGCAGAGCAGGATGTTGGGCTGCTCGGTGGCCACGCCCCAGCGGTTCTCGGCCGGATCGCCGTACGGGAAGGCGAGGTCCCGGTGGAAGATGTTTCCGCCGGGCAGGCCGAGATCGCGTTCCAGGTCGGCTGGGGTCTTCACCTCCAGGCAGGGGCGGCCGCGTTCGTCCACGGCCAGGCAGTCCGCGAGCGGCTCGGCCAGGCAGGCGTCCAGCGGTTCGAGGACGGCCTTGAGTGCGGCCTCGCGTGCTGCTTCGCCGTGCTGGGTGAAGAGGCGGGCGGGGAGTTGGAGGCCGAACAGGGTCAGGGTCTGGTACCCCTGGGCCGCGAGTTCGGGGCTCAGGACCGACGGGTCGGTCAGCGAGTGGCAGTAGATCTCGGAGGGAGCGGCGGAGGGAACCCGGCCCGCCTCGGCCAGCCGGTAGGCCGTCTCCAATTCGGTGTACGACTCGGCGATGTGGAAGGTCCCGGCGAAGGCATCCCGAGGGTCGACGGCGGTGTCGCGCAGCCGGGGCAGCCGGCGCAGCAACATGTTCACCTTCAGCTGCGCGCCCTCCGGCCCGGGCTGTTCGGCGGGTCGGCCGAGCAGCCGGTCCAGTGTGGCGGGTGCCGCCCCGCACAGCACCTGGCGGGCGCCGACCCGGTGCTCGGTGTCACCGGCGCGGTAGGTCACTTCGGCGGTCGTACCATCGGTGGCCAGAGCGGTGACCTCGCAGCCGGTCCGCAGCTCCGCGCCAGCGGCTGCGGCCGCATCGACCAGCGCGTCGGTGAACGCGCCCATGCCGCCCACCGGGACGTGCCACTCGCCGGTACCGCCACCGATCACGTGGTAGAGGAAGCAACGGTTCTGACGGAGCGACGGATCGTGGGCGTTGGTGAAGGTGCCGATGAGCGCGTCCGTCAGGACCACGCCGCGGACCAGGTCGTCAGCGAAGGTCTGCTCCAGGGTCTCGCCGAGGGGCTGCTCGAACAGGGCGGCCCAGGCCACCGGGTCGTCCACCCGGCGGCGCAGTTCCTCGCGGGTGGGCAGCGGCTCGGTGAGGGAGGGGAAGACCCGCTCGGCCACCCGGGAGGTCATCGCGTAGAACTCCTGCCAGGCGGTGAACTCCCTCTCCGATCCCGTGAGTTCACGGAACCGTGCGGCGGTGCGGGCCGGATCGGCGGCGTCCACCAGCAGCCCGGTCGGCCGCCCGCCGCGCACGGTGGGGGTGTACGAGGAGATCCGCCGGCGGCGGACCGTGAAGCGCAGGCCCAGATCGTCGACGATCTTCTGCGGCAGCAGGCTCACCAGGTAGGAGTACCGCGACAGCCGGGCCGGCACACCCGGGAACGCCGGGGCGGAGACGGCGGCGCCGCCGGTGTGGTCCAGTCGCTCCAGTACCAGGACGCTGCGTCCGGCCCGCGCCAGGTACGCCGCGGCGACCAGTCCGTTGTGTCCGCCGCCGACGATCACGGCGTCGTAGGAGGAGCGGGCGGGAACCTCCGGCGCGGGCTGCATGAGGCTGTCCTACCAACACCGGGCGTCCGTGGCCAGTAGTCGCGCGGGACGGATCGTCATCGGAGGCCCACCGGTGCGGCCGTTCCGTGGAAGGCCGGGGCACTCGCCGAGGCGAGCGGACCGGCCGGAACGCAGCGCCGGCAGGCCGTCGGAGGCCCGCGCTCCGCTCCGAGAGTGCCGGCTTGACCTTCGCCGAAGTCTCCGCGGCCTGGGCCGTGCCCCCCGGAGCCGCGCTGTCAGAGGGGCCTGTCACGATGCTCCCATGCTCGCCACCTGTTCTGACCTGGGCCGTACCGGCCAGCCGGACCCACCCTCGCTGTGCGGGGACTTCGAAGTGCATCTGACGGTCGCGCCGGCTGCCGCCGACGCGCTGGCCGGATGGGCCGCCGACCACGGCCTGAAGTTCACCCACATCCTGTTGGCCCAGGGCGCCGCGATGTCCCAGCCGATGCTCACCCTGCGCGCCTCCGGCACCATCGACGAGGCCGCGGCGGCGACCGCTCGGACGGCGGATCGGATGGCACAGGCCGGGTTCACCGTACTGCGGCTGAAGATCGAGGCCACACCATGGGCGGAGGGCGTCCCGGCGTCGGACGGCGATGCGGCCCAGCACGGGGCGCACAGGTACTTCGAACACCACGTCAAACTGCTGCTGTCCGGTTCCGAGGACCCCGACGGTCTTGCAGAGCTGGCCGCCCGGCACAGCGCGCACCTGTCGCGCAATGCTCGCCGGGTACGTGCGGACGGCCTGCGCGAGCGGTTCGTGACCCAGCGGTGCCGCCTGGTGGGGCTGGCCACCGCCGGTCGAAGACTGGACGCGCTGCTCGCCGAGTTGACCGCCGATGGCCACCGAATCGCCTCGGTGGAACGCGAGTTCGTCGCGCTGGACAGCGACGAGACGCTGGACGCGGGCTGGATAGCCGAGAACCACACCGCCAAGCACCACGGATAGGGGACGCCGAGAATGACCAACGACCAAACCGACCGGGCCATCGAGTGGAAGGGCCTGGACTACGGGCCGTGGGAGGCGGTGCTGCTGCCGAAGCAGCCTCCGACGGAGGAGATCCGCGAGAAGCTCGACCTGCCCAGGAGCGTCCGCCCGATCGACGACGAGGTGGTGACCCAGCAGCCGGTCTTCGACCCAGCGCTGGCCGGGTACACCCGGGCCCTGCGGCCGAGTGAGCCCGTCTTCGCGGACCCGGAGCTCGCCGGGCGCTGGCAGGCCGCCCGCCGTGAGGCGCTGAACACCGTGCTGTCCGCCGTCGCCCGGTCCGAGTGGGCCGACCACCTGGTGCTGCGCGGCAGTGTGCTGCTGCGCGCCTGGTACGGCGAGGCCGCCCGGGAGCCGGGCGATCTGGACTTCGTGGTGCGGCCGGAGGACTGGGAGCTGGAGGACGAGCGCACCGACCGCATGATCGGCCAGCTCGCCGCCGACGCCGAGCGGCTGTCCGGCCGGGTGCGGTTGCACGCCGACCAGGCGGTCGCCGACGAGATCTGGACCTACAGCCGCGTCCCCGGCCGGCGCCTGGTGCTGCCGTGGACGGCGCCGGGCCTTCCGGGCGGCATGGTCCAGCTGGACTTCGTCTTCACCGAGCACTTGCCGGCTGCCCCGCAGACCTCCGAACTCCCTGGTGTTGAGGGGGAGTTGCTCACCGCCACGCCGGAGCTCTCACTGGCCTGGAAGATCCTCTGGCTGATCTCCGACAACCACCCGCAGGGCAAGGACCTCTACGACGCGGTGCTGCTCGCGCGCTCCGCCGAGGTGTCGTACGAGCTGCTACGACAGGTGTTCACCCAGTCCGACGAGGGCTGGGCGCGCTGGCCCGTGGTGCCCGACCAGATCGCCGAACTCGACGTGGACTGGGACGAGTTCGCCAAGGACTATCCGCAGCTCGCCGAACCGTGGGAGGAGTATCCGGCGGAGCTGCTAGCCGGGCTCGCCGCGACCTTCGGCGGCCGGAGCGAGTACGCGCTGCGCGCGTCCTGGCTCGCCCCGCTGGTGGAGGAGTACCGCGAGGTGCTGGCGCGGGACGGCATGGACGAGGTGCAGCAGCGGATGTCCGGGTGCCACATGCGGACGGACAACTCCCTCGTGGTCACCGGCGAGTTGCTGGGCGGCGACCTCGAACAGGCGCACCGGATCGTGGCCGGGCATCTCGGAGGCGAGTCGGACTGGCGTACCAGGGGGCTGAGGACAGCTCTCGACCGCTACACGGCGGAGCCCGCCACCGAGCAGCCGGCGGCCGACGGCGAGGGCTGACGACGGCGTGCGCCCGGTGGTCCCGAGGGTGCGCGCAGAGCGGCGGCCGCCGTGAGGGGGTCGGGCTCGGCGGCGTCCTCGCCGGCCCGCGCTTGCTGTCGGAGGGGTCGGCTTGCCTGCGGTGGGCGCGATCGTCTTCACCGGAGCCGAAGGCGAGACCGACGGGGTCAGGTGGCAGGCCAGGCGACGCTGGTGCTGACGTCAGTGCTGCTGTAGTAGCCGGTTTCGCTGGTTCCGCTCCGGACGGTCTCGCTGCTGCTGCCTGGCGTGTGGCTTCCGCCGGAGCTGATGCTCCGGCTGACGCTGCTGCTGTCGTCGCGTCGGAGGCTGGGTCTGGTGGCGCCGGTGACGTGGGTGGTCGTGGTGGCTTCCACGGCGTTGGTGGTGGTGCCCGAGTCGATGAGGAGGAGGGCGGCGGTGGCGAGGAGGAAGGTGCGGCGAGCGGGTTGGCTCATGGGGTTGCTCCGGAGCGGGCGAGGGCGAGGGCCGCGCGGAGATGGCTGGTGAAGTCGCCGGTGGTCGGGTGGCGGTGTTCCGAGTCGGGGTGGAGGGCTTGGTGGAGGACGGCTGCCAGACCGGGCCAGGTGGTGGCGGGCCAGCCGGTGAGGAGCCGTGGCGGGCGGGTGAGCTGGAACTCGCGGACGGTGGCGCGTCTGGTTGCGTGGGGGAGGTGGTGGCGCTGCTGGAGGACGCGGTACAGGATCGCGGCGGTGCTGTACTGATCGGCGGTCGGGCCGGGGACGGGGCGGGGCCGGGGGGCGAGGCACTCGGGTGCGGCGTACATGATGGTGGCGCCGCGCCGTAGGGCGGGGTCGGGATCGCCGGTGCGGGCGCAGCTGTCGAGGTCGATCAGGGTGATCGTGGTGCCGTGGCCGGCGAGGATGTTGCGGGGGCTGAGGTCGCCGTGGACGACGCCGTGGTGGTGGAGGCCGTCTAGGGCGTGGCACAGGGCGAGGGCGAGGCGGGTGAAGACCTCGGCGCCGGTGGGTGACCAGGCGGTCATGGAGCGGTCGAGGTGTTCGAGGAGTTGGTGGAGGCTGACACCGCGCTGCCAGGCGGTGGCGAGGTAGTGCAGGCCGTCGTGGTTGCCGTGGCCGACGAGATCGGCGACCAGGGGGTGGGTGGCGGTCTGCCTCAGGCCGAGGACTTCGTTGCGGGCCCGGGCGAGGGCGTTCGGATCGGCGTCGAGGCAGGTTGTCTTCAGTGCCGCGTGTCCACCGCCGGGGGTTTTGGCCCGGTAGACGTTCTGGCAGCCCCGGCGGCGTAGCACTTCGAGGGGGGTGTAGCCGGCTACGGGGACACCGAGGAGGTCGTCTGCGGTTCGGCCGTGCGGGCAGCCGCGGCGCCGTCGGATCGCGGGGCCCTCGGGTGAGGTGACGCGGGAGGTGGTGGGGCCGTGCTGGGCAGGCGCGGTTGGCTGGTGCCGGCCGCCGGGGCGGTTCTGGAGGGGCAGCGCCGTGGTCGTGGCGGGCGGTGCGGCTGTCGGGAGGTGCGGTGGCATGGTGCCTCAAGAAGGAGGAGGTGGGCCCGACGGCGGCCTGCCGTCGGTGATGGAGGAGGCGCCACGGGTGGGGCCTGCACCCGGCACGCAGCCGTGCGGGATGAAGGGACGTGGCAGCGCCGTCGTGACGCCGGGGGTTGACAGAGCCTCCGCCCGGTGGGGCGCGGAGAGACCTCGGCTGCCTGAGTCAGGTGCGGCTGATGGTGAAGGGAATGCGCTTGGTGATGTCCTGGACACGGACTCCACCGGTGATCGTGGTGGCGCGGGCGGTGCCGGTGGCGCGGACGGGGTCCTCGCTGACGGCGTGTCCGGCGTAGGAGGGGAAGGCGGCATCGGGAATTGCTGAAATAAGTATGCATATGTGCTTATTGTTCGGTATGTGTGACACGCGCTCTCGGTCGAGGAATCTCCATGCGGCTGCTCGACGGAGCGGACCACCGAACTGCCGACACGGCTGACCCCGCCGCGACGTTACGAGAAGGCGGGGAACGGTTGCCACTGGGCGGTGATGCACCGGCACAAACCTGCGACGGCGCGATGAGCGTCGGGCCGATGCCAACCGAGAACGGCGGCCTGAGCGGCAGAACAGCCGCCCAGGCCGCATGTGTCACCTGGTTCCGGGGGGATTCGATATCGGCTACCTGCCGAACGCGTCCTCGCCTCGCCCGCCGGCCTGTCTACCGCGCCTGACCGTCGTGGAGTTCCATCCGCCGCGCCTCGAGTGCTCTGGCGAGCACCTTCGCCCGGAACGGATTGGCGGTGTCGAGGGATGTCGCCACCTCCACCGCCTCCTCGAGCAACTCCAGCCTCCTCTCGGGCAGTTCCCGCACCAGATGCGAGCGGCTGGCCTCCATCAGTACGTGGGCGAGCTTCGACCCGTATGCCTCCCGGTTCACCTCTGTCAGCACCCGGTAGACCCATATCGCGTCCGGCCCGTGAAGCACCCGCCGATCGGTGCTGAGCAGCTTCATCCTGGCGCGCAGGACCACATCCTGATTCATCGTTCCCCCTTCATCGCGTCTTCGGCCGCCCCGCTGAGTGGCGGGACAGCACGACGTACGTGTCGGCGGCCGATGGCAGGCGCCGACACGTGCGTCGGAGAGTGGATGACGTCGAGTCTGCGGGGTCACGACTGGACGCGGCAAGACTGAACGGGCGTGCTCTGCCTCCTACCGCTATGCCCTTTGACCAGGCATGATGGACCTGACACTCTGGCGACGGGTAGCGACGGCTCACGACTGCTCGGGCCAGGGGGCGTTCACGAGTGGGGGCGGCCGGTGTGAGCCTGGACAGGGCACTACAGCCACTTGGCCAACTCGACCTCGACCGGCGACGATGCGATGGGTGACGTCCGGGCTGTCGAAGCGGGGTTGCGGCAACAGCGCTCTACAGGGTTCCTGCCTCGGGCCAGTGGGACCAGTGGGTGTTGGCGGGCAGGGTCGGCCGGTAGCGGGCCGGGTCCCCGGAGTCCAGAACCTCCGCGATCATCTGGAAGGTCTCGTGCTCGCTGGGCGCGGTCTCCCCGAAGTCGTCGGGCTGGTGCCACTCGTCGAGCCGCAGCAGTACCGGCAGGTCGGCGGGGACGTCGGCTCGCAGTTCCGCCTCGTCGGCGAGCAGGAGCCCCCGGTGCTCCGGAACCAGCCGGCGGAAGACGTCCGCCAATGGCGTGCCGGCCTCGGCGTCGACCGCCAGGGCGGTGCCACGGACGACCACCGGAACTCCGCCGGCGTAGGCCTCGGCGTAGTTGGGAGCGATCTCCTCCATGTTGTCCACCCGGTCGAGGAACTCGCCGAAGCCGGGCTTTCCTTGCGCGAGACAGTTGCCGAAGCGGTGCACGACGTTGATGAGATTCCCGGCGCGCGGGTTGTAGCCCAGAAGTTCGGCGGCCAGAGCCCAGCGTGTGTTGTCGCCGAACAGGTGCATCCGCACGTCAACCGGGTAGTAGTAGCCGTTGTCCAAGTCCGGGAACTCTGCGTTGTCCGCGCAGAGGTCGAACTGCCCGAGGATCGACGAGACTGTCATCATGGGATCAAGGTTTCGGATTCCACGGCTCCACTTCGCGGGGGAGCTGATGAGTCGGGCCCGGTGGGGGCGAAGGGGCCGCCGTCGCCGAATGCCAGACGGGCGAAGTTCTCGGCGATGCGGCGGTGTCCCGCGGGGTCGGGGTGGATCTCGTCGGGCAGCGGGTGCTCGTCGTAGTCGGGTTCGCCGTAGAGGCAACGGCCGTCCAGGTAGTGCAGGTTGGGGTCGTCGGCGGCCCGTTGTGCGACGATCCTGGCGAGCTGGTCGCGGATGACGGTGAGGGTCAGGCGTCCGGCGGCGCGTTCGGCTGGGTCGCCGGTGGCCTTGAAGCGCAGCGTCCCGCCGGTGAAGTCGGGCGCGAGCGGGCCGGGGGTGTGCTCCTGGACCGGGCAGAGAACGGGGGAGACGACCAGCAGCGGCGCGGTCGGGTGGCCCTCGCGGATGGTGTCCAGGAAGCCGTGGACGGCCGGGACGAAGGCGCGCAGGCGCATCGCGTCGGTGTTGACGATATTGATGCCGATCTTGAGGCTGATCAGCTCGGCAGGGGTGTCGCGCATCGCGCGGGCGGTGAACGGGTCGAGCAGGGCGCTGCCGCCGAACCCCAGGTTGACCAGCTCGACTTGGCCGCTGGCGGCGGCCAGCGCCGGCCAGATCGCGGTCGGGTGGGCGGCGTTGGAACCGTGGCTGATGGAACTGCCGTGGTGCAGCCACCGCCTGCGCCCGCGGTCGGGTGCGGGTGTGACGGGGGCGTTCGTGCGCAGGGTGATCAGCTCAGTGGTCTCCGTGTGCGGAAGCCAGATTTCGACGTCCTTGTCGTGCGGTGGCAGGTCGGTGAAGCGGGCGGTGCCGGGCCGGCCTCGGTGCAGTTCGACGGACTGGGTGGCCATGTCGATCGTGCGGAGGTTGCCGCCGGTCACCGTGGCCTGGGCCGCCAGGCGGCCGTCGACGAGCAGGTCGTACACCCCGTCCGCCGGAGCCGGGAGGCCGCGGTAGGCCCGCTTGGTGGGCAGGGCGTGCAGTTCGATGGCGGTGGCCCGGGTGCGGAACGCAAGACGCACGCCGGAGGGCTGGGCCTCGGCCATGGCGAGCTGTTCGTCGGGGATCTGACGGCGGGCCCGGGCGGGCAGCCGGTGCGGCTGCAGGCCGTGCGCCGTGCGTTCCGTGTCGAGGTGGCCGCGCAGCATGGCCGCGGTGACGGGTGTGGTGATCCAGGGATGTTCGGCGTTCATGGGGCCAGCCTGTCGGTCGGGATTCTCGGGCGGTCCGCAGGTGCTGGGCCGGCGGACGGTGCGGGCCGCGAGGTCAGGATGCGGTCCGGTTCTGCAGCAGGGCGTCGAGGGAGTCGATGATCCAGGCCCAGGAGTCTTGCGGATCGACCGCGGTGTGGCTGAAGCCCCCGCTCGCCTCCAGACTGACGTAGCCGTGGAAGACGCTGCCCAGCATCCGCACCGCGTGCGTCTGGTCCGGCTCACCCAGGTCGTAGCCGCGCAGGATCGCCCGCGTCATATGCGCGTGCCGGACACCGGCGCTGGCAGCTGCCGTCTCGGGGTCGAGTCTGAGCTGCGCGGCGGCGTAGCGACCTGGATGCCGGCGGGCGTAGTCGCGGTAGGCGTTGGCGAAGGCGGCCAGGGCATCCTTGCCGGCGCGTCCGGCGAGGGCGTCGGCGACCTGGTCGGCGAGTTCCTCCAGGGCGAGCAGGGCGATCCTGGTCTTGAGGTCCTGGGAGCTCTTCACATGCGCGTACAGGCTCGCGACCTTGACGTCGAACCGCCGGGCGAGCGCCGAGGCGGTCACCTGGTCGAAACCGACTTCGTCGGCCAGCTCGGCACCGGCCCTGACCAGCCGCTCCGTGGTGAGCCCAACTCGAGCCATAACCTTCCTCCCATTGAACTCCACCCATTATGGAGTTGCCTAATGCCTTTAGGCAAGCGTCGGCAACCGTCGAGATCCGTGGCTGAGTGGAAACGTGCCCCGTCGGCGGAGCGGTAGGAACGCCCGCCGGCGGTGGCGCCGGGCCGAACAGCACCGGAGGCGCCTCCGCTAGCCCGTGAACGGGAAGATCGGGACGGTCCTGCACGCGGCATCCGACGGATCGCCCGGCTGCAACGGCGCCGGATGCACCATCCCGAGGACGTACAGCCAGGTCAGGACAGCGGCGACGGCAGCCATGGCAGGCCACAGATACCAGCGGCTTCCCGACAGAGGGTCGAGCAGTGTGGCAAGAACGAGCAGCACGGTCAGCATGACCACCCAGACCAGGGTCGGGGCCGTCAGCAGGTTCGGGTAGGGCTCGTGATCCTGGCTCATACAGCGGTGCCAAGCGGAGACGACCCGGGTGTGGCCGTAGAGCGTGCCCGCTGTGGCGAGGACCAGGGCCGCCAGGTCCCTCGCGCAGCCGCCCGTCGTCCTACCACCCTGTTTCGGTGTCACACCAACCCCCCAGTGATCATCACGGCCATCGACGCATTCGGCTGGCTTCCGGTTCCCAGGGGCATCGGTGTTCCTTGGCGACGGCGTGCAGACGGATGGTCCCGGTAGACCTCAGGACTCCGACGGAGTCGCTCGCCGGTCGCGGAGCGGCCGTCACTACCCGAGGAGTGAACGGGCGGCGCTGTCCGACCGGCAGACGGCCGCAACTGCACCGGCCGCCATGGGTCTTCCGGTAGCAGGCACCGACGCGGGTCAGATCCGGTCTGCGGTTTCGCCCAGCCGAAGGGACGCAGGCCCCGGCGCTGGCAGGATGGCCCGATGAGTGCTCCCTGCCGACGCCAGCAGCCCGTCCCGCACCCCGAAGCGGGCGCGGATGGCCTGGGGCGCCACCGGGATGCGGTCTCCTCCTTGGCCGCTGTGGGGCAGTGACGTGCTGCCCTACGTCTACCGGATCACCAAGTCAACATTTCCGAACTGTCCTGGCGCCCCGTCAACCATCCCTCCGACGTCGTCGCGGTCGGTCGACGGATCACGGCGGAAGTCCTTGACGTCGACATGGTGCGAGAACGGGCACTGCTGTCCCTCAAAGCGCTGCAGGACGACCCAGGGGCGGGTGTGGGGGATAGCCGCCCCTCGGGATCCGGTGAAGTGCACGCCGCGGAGCTGTGAGGAGCGGCCACCGCCCGCCGTCGTGGTCGGCCCCGTCAGCCCCTCCGGGGGTGCGATCGCCGTGTTCTCGGCTCTGACGAGCCGGGAGAGCCCGCCCGTCGGCCCGTCCTGATCTGACTGGGTGGATGGCCCGTCGGCGGAGAGTGTCGTCGTCCGGACAGCCGGGCACTTGGGTCAATCTCGTCCAGGAAGAGAGGCGGGAACATGGCCGTGCACCGTTTCGGATCGTCCGCTTGCAGCGCACCACGGGGTAACCGGAGCATGAGCAGCATCACGACATACCGGCGTTACCGGGCCCGGGGCCTGACACTCGGCAAGACGATGCTCCTGGCGGTCGCGGCGCTGACCGCTGCCACATCGTGCTCCAGCGGTCCGACCCCGGCTCCAACCGGAAGCGCGGCTGCGAGCGCGGGTGTGGCTCCGGGCGGGCAGGCATCCGCGACGATCACCGTTACGGAGAAGGAGTTCTCAGTGAGCCCTTCGCAGACCACGGTGGCCCCGGGTACGTACACGCTCGTCGTGGAGAACGCCGGGGCCGTGGCACACTCGCTGGCCGTCTCCGGGCCCGGGGTCTCCAACGCGAAGACCTCGACCATCCCGCCCGGCGGCCGGGAGCAGCTCACCGTCACGCTCCAGGCGGGGTCCTACGATCTGTGGTGTCCCATCGACAACCACCGGGCGCTGGGTATGGAGACCCACCTCCAGGTCGGCGGGAGCGGCCCGGCATCCCCGGCCCCCGGGAGCGCCACGGCAAGTCCGACCGGGTGAAAGCGATGGCTCCCCCTCCCACCGACCGCCGGCACCGGACCGCCTCCGGCCTGCGGACCTTCGCGCTGCGGATCCTCCAAGTGGCGACCGCCGCCGCGCTGGCCGCGGACGCCTACATCCACGCTGACCTCGCCCCCGCCTACGACCCGGTCGGGCAGCACATCAGCCAGGGCACGCTGTTCCGAGTCGAAGCGGCCGCGGCGTCGCTGGCGGCGCTCCTCGTGCTGCTCCTCGGCCGGCGGCGGCCGGTGTGGGCGTTCGCCTTCCTGGTGTCCCTCACCGCGCTGGTCTGCGTGGTGCTCTACCGGTACGTCGACGTGGGAGCGATCGGTCCGCTACCGAACATGTACGAGCCCACCTGGTTCCCGGAGAAGACCGCCTCCGCGGTCGCCGTAGCCGTCGGCACCGTGACCTCGTTCGCCGGGTTCCGGATCACCGGCCGACCGCGCTGAGCGCGGTGCCGCCGACGTTCGGCGTCGCAGCTGTCGAGGACAGCGGAGAGGTGCACCGCTGCGCCGCACGGCCCGCCCTTCGGTGTGGAGGGATGAGACACCTCACACAAACGGAAGTGCAACTTTCAACATATTTCGAGGTAGCGTCGTTCGTGTTGCATCGGTTCGGAGCGCCGCTCGGGGCCTGACCGAGAGGGGGGACGGGTCGAGCAGGAAGGAGAGCTCATGAATCAGCTGTTCGAACGACCAGTCGTGCCGCACTCGCCGTGCCGGCCTCGGTGACGAGCCCGCTCCTGGTGGTGAGCGGCGCGGCCGTGGCGGTGCCCAACCCGGCCGTCCACCGGACTGCGGCCGTCTCCCGGTACGGCGATGACCGAAGCGGCCGCCATCGCTACGGGCGCGCAATCCGGCCGGGACGGCCACCGTCTCCAGGAGCGCACCGACTGCCGGGTCATCGACGCCGCTGACCTGGACGAGTTCGATCCCATACCTTCCGCTGCCCCTCCGAAGGCAGGGGCTTCAGCGGCCCGTGCGGGTTGCACTGCCGCACTGAACGGAGCAGAACATGACACTCGCTGCTTTGCTGGGGCGCCCGGTCGGCGTCGCACGGTGGTCGGAATCGGCACGCCGGGCCCTGCGGTTGGCGAGCAGCTCCTGGGCAGCGCGCCCTGGGCGGGCGGCCACAGCGCTGACGCGGAGCGCCAAGGGACTGGTCGCAACCCTTCTGGCCTGGGAGATTTCCTCGTGGTGGCTCCCCGAAGCACAGCAGTACCTCGCCGTGGCGACTGCGCTGGCCATGGTCAACGCCTCGACCGTCTACCGCTCGGTGACGCAGGCCGTCCGCAGCGTGGCTGCCCGGGTAACGGGACTGTCGCTGGCCGTGGCGGTCGTGTGGTTGCTCGGCTCGGCCGCAGGAAGCGCCGCAGCGATCCTGGCCATCGCGCTGGTGACCGGCGGTCGCCGGGGCTCCGACAATCGGCTGCAGATCGCCTCGACGGCGATGCTCGCCCTGACGGCGGCGACGGCGGCTCCGATGGGACACGTGGTCACGCTGACCCTGGCGACCCTGATGGGTGCGGCGATCGGGATCGCGGTGAATGCCCTCATCCTGCCGCCGCTCCACCTGGCCGCCTCCGACGCCTCGGTTCGCGACCTCGCCGCAGCCATGGGGACGCTGCTCGGAGACATGGGCCGTGGACTGCGGGAACGGCAGCACGCCGACCGCGCACACGCGTGGCTCGAGCGGGGCAGGCACCTGGAGGAACTGGTGGTGCAGGCGCAGGAAGACGTCCGCCAGGGTCAGGAGAGCCTGCGCTGGAACACGCGGTGCGCGGTGCGCGGCAGGCACGAGCCGCTGCCCCACGGCGAGGCGCTGCGCGCCCTGCACCGGGTCTCCTTCCAGGTCCGCGGCATCGCCAGGACACTTGCCGACAACGTGGACGACCGGCACGCCGACCACCACCTGGGCCAGCTCTTCCTCGACCGGTACGCCACCACCTTGGAGGAGGCGGGGCAGGCGGTGGGATCATTCGCCGGCTCCGGGCAGGCCGCCGGCTCTGGCGGGAGCGATGCCCGCGGCGGGCTGCGCCGAGCCATCGACGAAGCCACGGACTGGCACGGGCTGATGACCGAACTGATCGAACGGGGCGCGCTGGTCAAGCCTGGCGCCTGGCACGTGTACGGATCGCTGATGACCGATGTCGAGCGTCTGCTCGCCGACCTCGACCATGCGGACCGGCTCACCGAAGCCATTCCGGCGCCCCGGCAGGCCTGATTCCGCAGTGAGTCGTCGTTTTCCCAGGCCCGCGGCGAGTGCAATCGCCGGATCGGTGGCCAGGGCGGACACACGATGTCGCCCATCGGCCCAGCGGTTCCGACTGGAAGAAGTGACGCAACGAGTGTTTCCGCAGTTCAGAGCCGTAGTTGGGCTGAGAGGCGGGCCCACGGACAGTGGAAGTCGGGATCTACGGTGCAGGTGCTGTCCGACCTGGCTCACGAACTCGGAGGCAGACGGCCCGGCAGTCCACAGAAGTAGGGTGCGTCTGGGCCAACTGCCGTGTGATGCTTGGCGGATGACAAGACCGCGAGATCATGCCAAGGTGCGTCGGAGCTATGACAGCGTGGCCTCGGAGTACTGGGGACGGATCGGCGACGAGCTCACGCACAAGCCGCTGGACCGGGCGCTGCTCACAGCGCTCCTGGAACAGACGGACGGCCTCGGGCCGGTCGCCGACCTGGGATGCGGGCCCGGACATGTGACCGGTTGGCTTGCGGACCATGGTGTCCGGTCGGTGGGGATCGATCTCTCGCCGGCGATGGTGGGGATCGCCCGCCGCGAACATCCTCGGGCGGAGTTCCGTGTCGGCGATCTCTTGCGCCTCCCTGCCGAGGACGGCGAGTTCGGGGCGGCCGTTGCGCTCTACTCGGTCATCCACCTCGAACCGTCCGAGATGCGAGCGGCCTTCGAGGAGATGCGGCGCGTGCTGCGGCCTTCCGGCAGGGTCCTTGTCGCGTTCCACGTCGGCACCGAGGTAAGGCACCTGGCCGAGTGGTGGGGACTGGAGGTTGACGTGGACTTCCGCTTCTTCGAGACCGAGAGGGTCATCGGCTGGTTGAAGGACGTCGGTCTGACGGTGGAGGCGAGCCTCGAGCGGACCAGTCACCCGCAGGAGGCGGAGACCCGTCGCGCATACGTGATGGCTCGCCGCGCCGACTAGCCAGGGTCTGTTTGAAGGCGGACCCCGGCCAGAACCATTCGCTGCCGTAGCGACAGCGACCGGTCGGACATGCCGATCAACAACGCCGGCACGCCCGGACACGTCGTCGGGCCGGCGGACGTGACGGCCGCCGAGATCCACAGGACGCCCAGCCCGGGGTGCGGCCCGGCGCCGGGCCGCACCCCGGGCTGGGCGGTCGCCCGTGGTTCACGCGACTCCCGGCGGCCTCTCCGGGCTGACCGTGTCGAGCAGCAGCTTCGCGGCCACTGCCGCTCCGTCGGTGCGGATCATGGCGGCCACGGCGGTCGCTCGGGTGCGGGTCTCGGGGTCAGGGCCGTGCTGAGTGCGGCCGACAGGGACTCGGTGGTCGGCGTCGGCCCGTCGTGCGCCGCGCCGATGCCGAGGCCGGCCACCCGGCCGGCCCAGTACGAGTCCGCCGCCTGGGGTACCACCACCTGAGGTGCCCCGGCCCGGGTGGCCGTGGTCCCCTGGCCGCCGTGGTGCACGACTGCGGCCACCCGACGGAACAGTGCCTGCTGGTTGACCTCGCCGACGACGAAGCAGTCGTCCCGGTCGTCGATCAGGGCCAGGTCGGCCCAGCCGCGGGCCACGACCGCGCGGCGGCCCTGAGCTCGGATCGCCTCGATGGCCGCCTGGGCGACGTTCGTCGATGTCCGCACGGGCATGCTGCTGAAACCCACTGACAGCGGGCGTGCGGAGTGGGGACACGGCCTGTGGGCCGCGGGCATCAGCGGGAGGGGCGCTGTTCTTGAGGTGCCTGTTTCCCTGACGGCGGCTTATCCCGTCGTGTCGGCGGTTCCAGGCGCTCCGGCGGCCGATGGTGTGAGCGGGTGTCAGGTTCAATCCGAAGGGCTAAACCATATCAATTCTCCTGTTTTCCAGATGATTTGACGCTTCAGGGGCTGCTCGATGCCCTGTGCTGGTACCTCGTTCGGCTCCCTGGCCTTGGCCTTCGAGATGCCCGATGTGAGTGTCGTCGTTACGTTCAGATCACCGGTCGGCGGCCTAGCCGACCGCTCAGGAAACAGGAGAAGTTCCATGCAGATCACCCGCGCCACCGCCATTACCGCGGCCGTCGGCGCCGCCGCGGCCCTGGCCGCGACCGGCCTCTCCTACACCTCGGCCGCCTCGCAGCCGGCGAGTCAGGCAGCCGCCCCAGCCGCCCCAGCCGTCCAGCAGGTGGCCGTTCCCGCTCAGGCGCCCACCGGTAACGACGGGAGGGACAACAACAACAATGGAAGCAAGGGCAACGAGGGACACGAGCACCGCGAGCACCGTGAGCACCGTGAGCACCGGCACCACCGCCACCACGAGGGCCGGATCCACATCAACGAGCGGACGTACTCCGCCCACTCGGACGGCTGCATCACCGTGGTCAGCGGCCTGGGCGCGAGGACCCTGAACATTCGCAACGACAGCCACAAGACGGTCGAGGTCTTCCGCGGCGCAGTGTGCGACAACGGAGCTCCGATCGCCACCGTCGGGCCTCGCAGCTCGGCCGACGGCGTGAACCCGCACTGCGTCGAGAGTGTCTTCGTCAAGAACGGTGTGCTGGCCAGCTTCCGGGTGGTCCACCGCTACGGGGGTGGCGGCCGCGACCACGAGGGCGGCGGCGACCGCGAGGGCGGCGGCGACCGCGGGGGCGACTGGGACTGATCAGGTCTTCCCTGAAAGGCCTGAGCGATGATGGTCTTGACGATCGCGAAAAGGGCGGTCGAGGGGCCGTGGACACCTCGACGGATCGGGAACGTGCTCGGTCAAGACCTTCTCCGTGACCGGCGATAGCGTGGTCCGGGATCGCGATGCGGTGGCCTGACCGGCGCCGGAACATCGCCGAGAACCGGACCACGCCGCGGTTGGCGCTTTTCTGCCTCACGGACGCCCCCGCCTGGCTCTTGCCGGGCGGGGCGTCCGTGGCTGCGTTTTCCGGGGTGTCTCCGGCTCCCTGACATCGGATACTAACGGGCTCCCGGGGCTCCGACGCCTACGCCACACCGGACTCCGCCTTTCCGAGGTACTCGTGGCCGACAAGCGGACCCCGGGGAAGCCGAACCGGCCCGGGACACCGACCTCGACCTGCGTCCGACGCGGGTTTCGGAGCGTCCACCCCGCTCGGCCTGCCCGGCCGGTGTGCCCGAACCGTGCGGCCCTGGCGGGCGGACCTCGAGATCCTGGACGGCTTGGGCGCGGGAGGCGCGGGGGGCGCGGGGCGGGGCTGCGACTGGCGTTCCTGACCCGGTGCCCCGCTCCACCCCGTTCCGCTCGCGGTCGGCGCCGGGGCAGGTATTCGCGGTCCTTGGCGCTCTTCGGCCTGTGGCCTGGGCCACATTGCTTTCGGCAACCCGGCGCACTCTGCGGCCCGCGTCACTCCCTTTCCTGTGGCTCGGGCCACATTCCGGCGGGGGCATTCGGGGCCTAAAGCCGCCCTAAAAGGGGAAAATCGGGCAATTAGGTTTAAGTTGCCCGTGACGGTGGCCACACGCGGCAGACACTCCGCTACCCCGCATAGTGGACCACCCCCACCGGGCCCGCGGCCATCCGGCCACCATCGCGGCCACCCCGGGGCCGCCGGGGCCGCCACCGACCGGCCGGTCCCACATCAGCCCAGTTCAGAGCCGTGATCACGGAACTCGAAAACGGGCCCGGAGGCCAGGTTTCAGCCCCACGGCGGCGGGTAGAACGACGCGCCCCGGGAACCCCGACGGGCGACGCTCCTACGACACCGCGTCGTAGACCGGCCGTTTCCGACCCCTTGGAGCCCGCCACCGGGCCCGCTAACAATGGCTTCAGTCGCCACGACGCACCGGGCCTTCCACCCGAGTCGTAGCGAA